>NZ_JBQQCG010000004.1:0-332227 GCF_052245575.1 Streptomyces sp. 2A115
AGCACTCCCCCGACCGCACCGCACGCACCGCGAGATCCAACGCCACCAACGACGACGAACACGCCGTGTCCACCGTCAGCGCCGGCCCCCGCAACCCCAGCACGTACGCGATCCGCCCCGACGCCACACTGATGGTGGAACCGGTCAGGAGGTAGCCGTCCGAGCCCGCGCCGCCGCCCTCGTGCAGGCGGGGTGTGTAGTCGGACGCGGTCGCGCCGATGAACACTCCGGTGTCGGAGTCCTTCAGCGTGTGCGGGTCGATACCGGCATGCTCCAGTGCCTCCCACGAGGTCTGGAGGAGCAGCCGCTGCTGCGGATCGAGAGCGAGGGCCTCGCGTGGGCTGATGCCGAAGAACTCGGCGTCGAACTCGGCCACGTCGTCGAGGAATCCGCCCTGGCGGGTGGCAGAGGTGCCGGGCCGTTCGGGGGCGGCGAAGAGGGTATCGAGGTTCCAGCCCCGGTCGGCGGGAAAGTCGCCGATGGCGTCCGTGCCATCGGCCACCAACCGCCACAGATCCTCGGGCGAGGTCACACCACCGGGGAAACGGCACCCCATGCCCACGATCACCACGGGGTCGTCGTCCACCGCCCGCTGCCGCGTGACCGGAGCGGACGGCTCGTCCGTCGCGCTCCGCAGATGCGTGAGGAGGTCGTCGACCGTGGGGTGGGCGAAGAGCGTGGCCGTCGGCAGGCCTCGGCCGAGGGCGGTACTGAGCCGGTCGCGCAGCTCCACCAGGCCTAGCGAGTCGAGCCCGAGGTCCTTGAAGGTGGCGGCGCGGTCGACGCGCGCCGGGTCGGCGAAGCCGAGGACAGCGGCGACCTCGTCGAGGACGTCGTGCTCGAGGTCGGGGGACGGGGACAAGGGCACCGCTGCCGAGGACTCGCCTGCCGGAGACGAAGACCCGGCCGCCGGAGACGGGTGCACGGTTGCCGGAGGCTCGGTCGGCGCCCCTTCCTCATGCTCCGCCTCCAGCCAGTACCGCTCGCGTTGGAACGCGTACGTGGGCAGGTCGACACGCCGTCCGCCTGGTGGAAAGACGGCGTCCCAGTCCGGCTCGACACCGCGGGTGAAGAGCCGTCCGACCGCCTGGTCCGGGTCGCCGTCCTTGCCGAGGACCGGAACGTACGTCGCGGTGCGGTCCGTGATGTCGCGCCCGAGCGCGCTCAGCGTCGTGCCCGGTCCGGCTTCCAGGAAGATTCCCGCGCCGAGTTCCCGCAGCCGCCGCACCGCAGCGTCGAATCGCACCGGCCGGCAGGCGTGCTCCGCCCAGTACTCCGCGTCGGGTGTCTCGACGATCCCGCCGGTCACCGTGGAGACGAACGGGATCCGGGCCGGACCGAACGTGATCCCGGACAGAACCTGGCGGAATTCCTCCAACATCGGTTCCATCAGGGGCGAGTGGAACGCATGGCTCACGTCGAGCCGACGCGTCCGGTGTCCGCGCTCGGCCGCCCGGACGGCGATCTCGTCGAGAGCGGCCAACTCCCCCGAGATGACAACGGACGCCGGGCCGTTCACCGCCGCCACGCCGATCGTGCCCCCGGCCGCCGCCGACAGTTCGGCGGCCTCGTCCTCCGAAGCGCCCACCGCGAGCATGCCACCGCCCTCGGGGAGGGCGTCCATCAACCTTCCCCGGGCCGCGATGAGTTCGGCGGCCGATGCGAGGTCCAGGACGCCCGCGACATGCGCGGCCGCCACCTCGCCGATGGAGTGCCCGGCCACGAAGTCGGGTTCGACGCCGAGTGAGGAGAGCCACCGGTAAGTCGCCACCTCGACGGCGAACAGCGCGGGCTGCGTGTACGCCGTGCGGCTGAGCAATACAGCCTCAGGGCTGCCGGGTTCCGCCCAGAGGATGTCCTCGACACGACGGGAGAGGTACGGGGCGAGAGCCCCGGCCGCCTCGTCGAACGCCGCCCGCCACACAGGCGACTCCTCGTGGGCGCGGCGCCCCATGCCGAGCCGCTGGCTGCCCTGCCCCGGGAAGAGCACGGCCCTGGCTCCCTGGCCGGCGCGCCCCGTGACGACTCCGGCCGCCGAACGGCCTCGGGCGAGTGCCGCGAGCCCCGCCCGCGGGTCGCCGGTGACGGCGGCGCGGTGCCCGAACGCGGTGCGGGTGGTGGCGAGGGAGCGCGCCAGGCCGGTCGGCACGGCGGCGTTCCGCTCGATCGTGTCACCGAGCCGCGAGGCCTGTTCGCGCAGCGCGGCGGCTGTCCGCGCGCTCAGGACCAGCGGAGCGCTCGGGTGTTCGTCCGCCGTTCCGGGGTCCGGGAGCGGGGGTGCTTCGGCCACCACCACATGGCAGTTGGTGCCGCCCATCCCGAACGAGCTGACACCGGCGAGGAGCCGCTCGCCCGTGCGGGGCCAGGCCCCGCCCTCCGTCCGAACCCTGAGACGCAGTTCCCGCATGTCGATGCTCGGGTGCGGCTCGGTGTGGTTGAGCGTGGCGGGCAACTCCCGTCGCGCGACGCCCAGGACGGTCTTCAGCAGTCCGGCGATACCCGCCGCGCCCTCCAGGTGACCGATGTTGGTCTTGACCGAGCCGACCTGCAGGACGGGCCGGTCGGCTGCGGTCCGCGCGAGACCGAGGCCGTGCGCCTCCAGCGGGTCGCCCACCGGCGTTCCCGTGCCGTGCAGTTCGACGTACTGCAATTCCGCGGGCGACACCCCGGCGGCGGCGCAGGCCCTTTGGACAACCTCGGCCTGGGCGTGTGGGCTGGGAACGGTAAGGCCGTCGGTCGTTCCGTCGTTGTTGACGGCACTGCCGAGCAGGAGGGCGTGCACACGGTCGCCGTCCTCGATGGCCGCGTCGAGCGGCTTGAGGAGGACGAGCCCGGCGCCCTCTCCCCGTACGTACCCGTTGGCGCGGCGGTCGAAGGTGTAGCAGTGACCGTCCGGCGACAGACCGCCGAACCGGGCCACGGCGGTGGTGGACTCCGGGCCCACGATCAGGTTCACCCCGCCGGCCAGGGCGAGCCGCGACTCACCGCGCCGCAGGCTCTCGCAGGCCAGGTGGACGGCGACGAGTGAGGACGACTGGGCCGTGTCGACGGCGATGCTCGGGCCACGCAGCCCGAGAACGTACGACACCCGGTTGGCGAGTATGCCCCGGGTGGTGCCGGTGAGGGTGTGGCGCCCGGGCTTCGTCCGGCGCGACAGGGCAGCGTACTCGTCGGCCAGGGACCCGACGAAGACCCCGGTCGCCGTCGAGCGCAGTGAGCCGGGCAGCACACCGGCGTGCTCCAGCGCCTCCCAGGACAGTTCCAGTACGAGCCGCTGCTGGGGGTCCATGGCGACTGCCTCGCGCGGCGAGATCCCGAAGAACTCGGGGTCGAAGGTGTCAATGGCGTCCAGGTAGGCGCCGTACCGGATGCCGGGGTGAGCGGCGGCGAGTTGTGCGAAGGTGTCCGATCCGGCCCTGTCCTCGGGGACTTCCCGGACAGCACTGCGTTCCTCGCGCAGCAGCTGCCAGAAGGCCTCGGGGGTCGGTGCCCCGGGCAGCCGGCAGGCCATTCCGATCACGGCGATCGCGGTCGGCGGGGTCTCCTGTGCGTCCTTGCCGCTCAACTACAGCCTCACTCTCGGTCAGGACAGTTCGGTGAGCACCGCTCGTACGGTGTCCACCACGTCCGGCAGCCGCGGATTCAGGTAGAAGTGGTCGCCCGGGAGCACCCGGAGCCGGAAGCGGCCCGTGGCGTGGTCCTGCCAGCGCCGGGCGTCGGCGACGGGCACCAGAGGGTCGCTGTCCCCGATCAGCGCGGTGACCGGACAGCGCACACGGGCGGCTTGCGTGGGCACGTACGCCTGGAGCGCCCGGTAGTCGGCGCGCAGCGCGGGGAGGATCATGCCGCGCAGATCCGCGTCGTCGAGGACGTCCCGCTCGGTCCCGCCGAGCCGGAGGACCTCCTCGATGAGGGAGGCGTCACTGCGCAGGATCCTGGGATCGACCCGGGTGAGCGCCGGGGCGCGGCCGCCCGAGGCGAGGAGCGCGGCGGGGGCCACCGGGCTCTCTCCTCCTTCCCCGAGCAGGGCGGCCTCGAAGGCCACCAGGGAGCCCATGCTGTGCCCGAAGTACAGAAGAGGCGCCCCGTCATGGCCGGAGGAGGCCTCGGAGATCGCCTCCACCGCGTGGCGGGCGAGTTTCCTGATGTCCTCGACGGGCGGATCGCCGCGGCGTTCGAGGCGACCCGGATACTGCACCGCGAGCACCCGCACGGCGGGGGCGAGAGCCCTGGCGAGCGGAGCGAAGAAGCTCGCCGACCCGCCGGCGTGCGGGAAGGTCACCAGAAGAGGAGCGCCTTCTTCGGCCGGAGCGTACTGACGCAGCCAGTCGGCCGCGCTCTGGGGGCGAGCGGCGGTCGCACTCCCGGACCGCGCCGTCGGCCCGGCCGGCCCGGTGACACCGGCCGGGCTCATCGGGCGCTGCCCGCCCGTCGTATCGCCTCGACGGCGGAGGCGAGCCGCTCCGTGACGGCCGGATCAGCGTCCGGACGCATGAGTTGGACGGCCAGGAGGCTCCACGCTTTGGTTTCGGCGAGGTGCGCCGGGGCACCGTGCACGTCGTCGTGCTCCAAGAGCCGTAGATCGGCCACGTACCGCTTGAGGTACTCGGCGTCGCTCGGCGGGATGATCTCGTCCCGGCGCGCGGTCACCGCGGCGAACGGTACGTCGAGGGCTCGTAGTCGGCTCTCGCCGAGTGCCCAGTCCCTGATGTGCGCGTACACGGTGTCCGCGGGGACGCCCACGAGATGCGCGAGCGTGTCCCGGGTGACCCGCGGTACGTTGCGTTGCCATTCGGCGTCGGTGAAGAAGTCGTGGATCGGGGCGCCGTTGCCGACGATGCCACGGATGCGCGGGTCGGCCAGGGCGGCCCGGATCGCCAGGTGTCCGCTGAAGCTGAGCGCGAGCAGGTAGGTGCGTGTGACGTCCGCCTGCCCGGCGAGAGTGTCGAGGATCGCGGTGAGGAGGCGTTCACTGCCTCGCTCGTAGGGCAGGCCGTTCTCACCGACGCCGGGCAGTTCGGCGACGGCGCCGGCCAGCCCGAAGGAGGTGATCTGGGGCAGGAGGGCGCCCCACTGTTCCTTGGGACTGACGATTCCGCCGGTGATGACCAGAAGCGGCCGCGGGCGCTCGGCCGAGAGGCCGGCCGTCCAGATCCGGACGGGGACTCCGTCGACATCGACCATCACCGGTTCGATGCCGGTCTGTTCACCTTTCCGCCAGCGGTCGAAGGCATCGACGGCCAGGGCCAGGGCGCGGGCTCGGCCGGGGCCATCCACGTAGGGGAAGCGCCCCATGACGAAGTACTGGCCGGCGGTCAGGGTCTGACCCGCGGTGTCCAGTTCGACTCCGGCCCGGATCCATTCGTACGCCCAGGAGCCCGGGCCGTCGCCGGCGTCCTTGGTGATCCGGTCCAGGAGAGGGGCGTAGTGGTCGGCGGGGAGATTCTGCGAAACGGCGTGCGCCACGACGAAGCGCTTGAGTTCGTCCAGGTCGTTGCCTGCGTCGTCCCCCTCATGAGGGGTGATGTCGGTCATGCGGGATACGCCTCCAGAGCGTCCTTGATCTCCGTGAGGACGTCGGCGGCCTCCGCGCCGTCGATGACCCGGTGGTCGAAGGTGAGGGAGACCCGCATGACCGGTGCGACGGCGACCTCTCCGTCGCGGGCCACCGGTCGGTCGGCGATCCGGCCGACGCCGAGCGTGACGGTCGTCCCGCCGACGGAGTGGAATCCGTCGACGGCCCGGTGGCCGAGTGAGGTGACGCTGAAGGTTCCGGTGATCTCCGGACGCCGGTCGAGCAGTCCGGCCAGCGTCCGGAACCGGTCGAGGGCCTCCTGCCACGGCAGGGTCCGCAGGGCGCGGATGCCGGCGAACCGGTCGGCGGTGTCGGGGTCCTCGGCGGCGGCACGGTCCAGGTGGGCCTGAATCCCGTCGAGGGTTTCGTCCTCCAGAGCGGGGACCACAGTGGCGAGGACCACACGGCGGCCGTCGAGAACCCGATCGAGCGTGACCTTGGCGCTGACGGTCTCGTAGGTGGCGACGGTGGGGTCGAGCCGTCCTTGGATGGCGGCGTTCGCCTCCGGGTGCTTGCGCAGGACCCCGGCGGCCGCGTGCACGACGTAGGAGACGACGGAGCGGCGCTCGCCGGCCTCGCGGGCGCGTCGCCGGTCGGCAACGATCCCGGTGGCGTCGACCTCCGTGTCGAGATGGACCGGAGAGAAGTCCCGTATCTGGTCGAGGAAGAAGAGCGTGTGCCTGCGGTGGGTGGGAAAGGGACGCTCGGTCAACGGGTCACCATTTCGTAGATCGAATCAAGACTCCCGGCTTCCAGGAAATCCGGCAGCGAGAGCTGGTTTCCCAGTTCCTTCTCCAGAAGAACGAGAAGAGAAAGGAGGTGAACGGAGTCCCAGCCCGGCAATTCATCGAAACCACGGCCAAGGTCGCCTTCCGCGACATCGATTCCGACCTCGTCGCGCACCAGATCCGCGAAATCCCCTTTGGTGAGGGCAGCCGTCATCTCAGACACTCCCGTGTTGTTCGAGCGCGAGCCCCGCTTTGATCCATTTGCTGGACTCGATGGCGACGGCGATCGCCCGGGACGGGGCGGTCATGCGGGCGAGCAGCCGCTCCAACTGGAAGAAGAGCAGGGCGTTTCCGTTGTTGCCGGTCTCGCCGACGCAGGTGATCTCCTCGGCGAGAGGGAAATCGAGCCGCTTGGTGATCTTGTCGGTCATGGTGACCGACAGCTGCGGAGGCAACAGGTAGCCGACCCCCTCGCGCTCCCAGCCGAGGTCGTCGAGGAGCTCCTGTGCCACCTCGTCGGCGAGCTGGGGCACGAGTTCCTCGATGGCCTTGTAGTCCTCGTCGGCGGGGGCACGGGCGCTGTCGCGGTCGGCGAGTCCGTACCACCGGAGGACCTGGCCGGGTCGCCGGTCGAGTCCGGCGACCCGGGTGAGGACAGTGCGGATCTCCGGGCTGCCGTCGTGACCCTCGGCGGTGAGGACGGCCGCTCCGGCGCCGTCGCCGAACAGGACGTAGTTGACGAGTTCCTCCGGCGGCAGGGCGGCCAGGTCCGTGGTCACGTCGTAGTGCTTGGCGATCACGTCACCGCCGATGACGAGGGCGGTGCGGTACCGGCCGGTGGCCAGCATCGACGTCGCCACGTCGAAGGTCTGTACGGCCCCCGAGCAGCCGGACTGGAGCTGGAACGTCGGAATACCGTCGATGCGCAGCCGGTCGGCGACGACGTTGACGGTGGCCGGCATCAGGGTGTCGGGAGTCGCGGTGCCGAGCACGACGAGGTCGATCTCCTCAGCGGACACCCGGGCGTCGGCGAGCGCTGCGGCAGCCGCGCTCGTGGCGAGGTCGGCGAGGGATTCGCGCGGCTCTCCGGTTTCCAGATCGAGCGCGAGATGCCGGGTCCTGGTGCCTATGAATGTGTCTACCCATTGCTGCCAGAGCCGGTCCATTCCGAAGCGTGCTGCCAACGTCTCGGTATCGATGGGAGCCCCGGGCAGGGCCGTCCCTGCGGCCAGGATGCGCACCGTACGGTCCACCACGGACGTCCTCCTTTCTCTTTCCGTCCGGGACGCTAGGGCCGTGTTCTAAAGCAGCCCTAATTCAGTGGGGCTTTAAAGGGGCTTTAGACGGACCGCCGACCCTGTGCGGGTGACATTCACCGGATCCACGGCCGCGACCGGGCGGCCCGACGCGGACGCGTTCCGCAATGTTCTGAGCCGTTTCGCCACCGGTGTGGTCGCGGTGACAGGACGGGCCGGTGTCGGATTCCGGCCGGTCGGCCTCACCGTCAACTCCTTCACGTCCGTGTCGCTCGACCCGCCGCTGGTCTCGTTCTGCGCCGGCCGCACCAGCCGCACCTGGCCGGTGCTGCGGAACTCCGAGCGGATCTGCGTCAACATCCTCGGCGCGGGTCAGGAGGAGATCTCCCGCAGGCTCGCCAGGAGCGGCGCCGACAAGTTCAGCGCGGTGCCCTGGTCTCCATCGCCGTCGGGGCAGCCAGTCCTGGACGGGACAATCGCCTGGCTGGAATGCTCGGTCGAGGCGGAGCATCCGGCCGGCGACCACCACATCGTGGTGGCTCGGGCCCACGTGCTCGCCACGGTCGACGAGGACAGTCCACTGCTCTTCTACCGGGGCGAGTACGGCCGATTCACTCCTGGCACGGGCGTGTGACCGAATTCGGCCTGCTCCCTGTCAGCACCTCGCGCACAGCGCGACGCATGTTCGAGAACCGCTCCGTCAGGCTGGACAGAGAACTGGGCACCGCGGAAGAAATCAGCGGCGTCACGGTTGAAACAACAAAGTCCAGTTCTTCCAGCGGAGAAGCCATGCAGAACCAGCAAGATCACGAAGCCCGAAAGGACCAGGGCTCTCGTGCAGAGGTGACCCGCTTCTCCGTCCTCGACCGCTCGCGCACCCGGGAGGGGCACGAGGCCCCCGAGGCGCTGCGCGACACTGTGCGGCTGGCACGTGACCTCGAACGGCTCGGCTACCACCGGGTCTGGGTCTCGGAACACCACGGCGTGCCCGGCGTCGCCGGTTCCGCGCCGACGGTACTGGCGGCCGCGGTGGCCGCGGCGACGCACACGATCCGGGTCGGCACGGGCGGGGTGATGCTGCCCAACCACCAACCGCTGGTGGTGGCCGAGCAGTTCGGCGTCCTGGAGTCCCTCTTCCCCGGGCGCATCGACATGGGCCTCGGCCGTTCCGTGGGGTTCACCGACGGCGTACGGAAGGCGCTGGGCCGGGACAAGGACGTCGCCGACGATTTCGCGGCGCAGCTCGACGAACTGCTGGGCTGGTTCCGGGGCACGTCGCCGACCGGCGTCCACGCGCGCCCGGTGGAGGGCCTGGCCGTGCCGCCGTTCGTGCTGGCCATGGGTGAGGGCGCCACGATCGCCGCCCGGGCCGGCCTCCCCATGGTGATCGGCGACCTCAGGAGCCGCGAGAAGATGCGGCGCGGCATAGACCACTACCGCGAGACCTTCCGGCCCTCCCCCTGGGCGCGGGAGCCGTACGTCGTCATCTCCGGCACGGTCGCGGTCGCCCAAACGCCCGAGGAGGCCCGCCGTCTGCTGCTCCCCGAGGCCTGGTCGATGGCGTACTCGCGCACGCACGGCACGTTCCCGCCCCTGCCGCCCGCCGAGCGCGTCGAGACGCTGAGGATGACGGACAAGGAGCGCGGCTTCTACGAGTCCGGGCTCGCCGGACACATCGTCGGCACCGAGGATCAGGTCGCCCACGAGCTGGAGACGGTGATCAAGGAGACGGGCGCGGACGAGGTTCTCGTGACGACCAGTACGTACGACCGGGACGCACTCCTGGACTCGTACCGGAGGCTGGCCCGGGTCGCGGGACTGGCGGCGGCCCCTCAGGGCCAATAGGCCTTCCTGAGCCTGGACTTGGCCAGTTTCCCCGTGGGTGTACGCGGCAGTGCGTCCGTGAAGTCCACGCTGCGGGGCGCCTTGTAGTGGGCGATGCGTTCGCGTACGAAGTCGAGGAGTTCACGCTCGAGCTCGGGGCCGGGATCCGCGTCGGAGGCGGGCTGGACGACGGCCTTGACCGCCTCTCCCATCTCAGCGTCCGGTACTCCGACGACCGCGACGTCGGTGACCTTGGGATGCAGGGTCAGGCAATCCTCGATCTCCTGGGGGTAGATGTTCACGCCCCCGGAGATGATCGTGAACGCCCTGCGGTCGGTGAGGAAGAGATAGCCGTCCTCGTCGACGTGCCCGATGTCGCCCGTGGTCGTCCAGGTGGGGTGTTCGGGGTGCTGTGCCTCGCGGGTGCGGGCGTCGTCGTTGTGGTACCGGAAGGGGAGTTCGTCGCGCTCGAAGTACACCGTCCCCGTCTCGCCGACGGGCAGCACCTTGCCGTCCTCGCCGCAGATCCGCAGCTCGCCGAGGATTCCGTCACGGCCTACGGAACCCGGCTTGCGCAGCCACTCGTCGGGGCCGATGAAGGTGATCCCGTTGGCCTCCGTCGCCGAGTAGTACTCGTACAGAACGGGCCCCCACCACTCCATCATCCGCCGCTTGACCTCGACGGGGCAGGGCGCGGCGGCGTGGACGGCGACCTTCAGCGACGACACGTCGTACGCCTCCCGTACCTCGCGCGGCAGCTTCAGCATGCGTACGAACATGGTGGGCACCCACTGGCTGTGGGTGACCCGGTGGTGTTCGATCGCCGCCAACGCCTCTTGTGCGTCAAAGGAGTTCATGAGCACGACCGTGCCGCCGGTCGCGGTGACGACGGAACAGAAGACGAGGGGTGCGGCATGGTACAGCGGGGCCGGGCACAGGTAGACGGTGTCCTCGCCGAATCCGTACATGGGTTGGAAGAGGAGCTGGAACATGCTCGGCACTTCACGGACGTCGCCTTCGGGAAGCGTCCGTTTGATGCCCTTGGGGCGGCCGGTGGTGCCCGAGGAGTAGAGCATGTCCGTGCCTCGCGGCTGGAGTGCGGGCGGTTCGGGTGAGGCGTCGGCGAGGGCCCGCTCGTAGGAACCGTCGTCGAAGCCCAGACAGAGCTCCGGGCCGGACGCCAACTCCCTTGTTTCCCGCCCGAATTCGGTGAGCGGCCCGGAGACGATGAGGGCTCGTGCGCCGCAGTCGCGGACGATGTAGGCGGCTTCTTCGGCGGTCAGGTGGTGGTTGACCGCGGTGAGGTAGAGGCCTGAGCGGAGGGCGGCCCAGAAGACCTCCAGGACGCGCGGATCGTTGTCGGAGAGGAGCGCGACATGGTCGCCTCTGCGCAGTCCGGCGGCCCGTAGATGGTCCGCGAGCCGCAGTGAGCGCTCTTCCAGCTGGCCGTAGGTGAGAGTCCGGCCGCCGTCCGCGGTGACGACGGCCGGCCTGGCGGGGTCGTACGCTCCGGGATACATGCGGGGACGGTACCCGTGCCGGTGACGGGGTGTCAGGGGTCTGTCACGGGTGTGTGAGCGCTTCCGGCCAGAGCCGGCGGTGGTCGGTTCCGGTGTCGCTCGCCTCCTTCTGGGCGGCTTGGGCGAGGGCCCGCCGGTCCTCGTGGCACCCCGCCCCGAGCGTCGACCGCACCTCGACCTCCGCGACGAGCCCCCGCGCCGACGCCACCCTCCACAGCGACGCGAGCAGCGAGTCGTCGCCGACGAACGCAGGCGCGGTGCTGCCCGCTCCGTCGGCGAACCGGTAGTGGATGCGGACGGGCTGGACGGTCGCTCCGGCGTCGATCGCGGCCTGGAAGACCGCCCGCCGGAAGTGCCCCTGGGTCCGGCCGCACCAGGTGCTGCCCTCCGGGAAGGCCGCCACGGCCGCGCCGGCGCGTAGGGCGTCCGCGATCGTTGCGACCGTGTGCGGGAGCGCGCGCAGCCGGTCGCGTTCGATGAAGAGAGTGCCGCCGCGTGCGGCCGCCGAACCCGCCAAGGGCCATGTGCGGACCTCGGTCTTGGCGAGCATCCGCGCCGGGCGGACGGCCGCGAGCAGGGGGATGTCCAGCCACGAGATGTGGTTGGCCACGAGGAGCAGCCCGCCGCTCGGCGGCGCGGCGCCCGTGATCCGTACACGCACACCGGCGGACCGGACGATCGCCAGGCACCAGCCCCGGACGAGCCGGTCGCGCCGCGCCGCGGGAGCGCGCCCTACCAGCGAGGTGAGGGCTACCCCGATGGCGACCAGGACCGTGACCGTCACGACGCGCAGCACCGCGAGGGGCCACATCGCGCGTGATCCCCGGGATCGCACGCAGGCCCGCGGGGAGCAAGGGGCAGTGGGGAGCCAGGGATTGGTGGCGAGTGACGGCGTCTGGGCGGGGTGGACCGGAGCCGCCGGGGCGGCCGGCACGTCGATGTGCGGCGCCGGCATGCCCACACCGGGCGCCGTCAGTACACGCCCGACGGGCACGCGTACCACGTTCGTGCGCGGTATCCGCACCGCGCCGGCCGACGGGAGCCTCATCACGCCGGCACGAGCGACAGGAAGTGCCGCAGATAGCGCGGGTTGACCCGGCGCATCGACAACAGGACATAAAGGTCGGCGACACCGAAGTCGGGGTCGTGGGCCGGCTCGGCGCAGACCCAGGCGCCGAGGCGGAGGTAACCGCGCAGGAGCGGCGGGAGTTCGGTGCGTGCGGGGCGCACGATGCCCGCGGGGTTCCAGGGCAGGAGGGGCCGGACGCGGTACTCGTCGGGCGCGAGGTACTTGTCCCGCACCCGGTCCCAGGTGCCCGCGGCGAGCGCGCCGCCGTCGGCCAGCGGGATGGAGCAGCAGCCCGCCAGCCACTCGTGGCCGCCCTCGACCATGTAGCGCGCGATCCCGGCCCAGATCAGGCCGATGACCGCGCCGTCCCGGTGGTCGGGGTGGACGCAGGAGCGGCCGACCTCGACGAGCCCGGAGCGGATCCCGGCGAGCGGTCCGAGATCGAACTCGCTCTCCGAGTAGAGCCGTCCGGCGATCGCGGCCCGGTCCGGCGGCAGCAGGCGGTAGGTGCCGACGACCTGCCCCGTCGTGGTGTCGCGGACGAGCAGGTGGTCGCAGTACGCGTCGAAGGCGTCGACGTCGAGGCCCGGCTGCGGGGAGGACAGCAGGGCGCCCATCTCGCCGGCGAACACGTCGTGGCGCAGCCGCTGGGCGGCCCGGACGTCGGCTTCGTCACGGGCGAGGGTGACGGTGTAGCGGGTGGGTGCGGTCGACAGCGGGGGGCTGTCGAGGGTGGAAACGCCGGTCATGGCACTCTCCTGGTCGCGGGCCGGTTCGGCGGAGCGGCAACAGACCGGGGTGCGGTCTGTGCGCTCCTGTTCTTCCGATGCCGATTGGCGTACGCGTGACCTGTGCCGAGAGGCGGGATGTGGGGTTGCTGAATGCCAGGGGGCGCTCGAAGAGCGAGACGGGACCGGGGCTGAGCACCACCCCCGGTCCCGCCCGTTCGCACCTTGACGGCGAACGACGTACGGCTAACGCCTGCCCGACTTGCGGGTCGCGCGCAGCCACTCCTTGTTCATCCCGGTGATGGAGACCAGCGGAATGCCCTTCGGGCAGGCCGTCGCGCACTCTCCGGTGAGCGTGCAGCCGCCGAAGCCCTCCTCGTCCATCTGCGCCACCATGTCCAGCACCCGCGTCTCCCGCTCGGGGGCGCCCTGCGGCAGCACGTTGAGGTGGTTGATCTTCGCCGAGGTGAACAGCATGGCCGCACCGTTGGGGCAGGCCGCCACGCACGCGCCGCAGCCGATGCACTCGGCGTTCTCGAAGGCGAAGTCCGCGTCCGGCTTCGGCACCGGCGTCGCGTGGGCCTCGGGTGCGGCGCCGGTCGGGGCGGTGATGTAGCCGCCGGCCTGGATGATCCGGTCGAAGGCCGACCGGTCGACCACCAGGTCCTTCACGACCGGGAAGGCCGAGGCACGCCACGGCTCGATGTCGATCGTGTCGCCGTCCTTGAAGGACCGCATGTGCAGCTGGCAGGAGGTCGTACGTTCCGGTCCGTGCGCGTCGCCGTTGATGACGAGCGAGCAGGCGCCGCAGATGCCCTCACGGCAGTCGTGGTCGAAGGCGACCGGGTCCTCGCCCTTGAGGGTGAGTTCCTCGTTGAGGGTGTCGAGCATCTCCAGGAAGGACATGTCGGCCGAGATGTCGTCCACTTCGTACGTGGACATCGCTCCGTCGGCGTCGGCGTTCCGCTGCCGCCAGACGCGCAGGGTGAGCTTCATGCGTAGCTCCGCTGAGTGGGGTGGACGTACTCGAAGACCAGGTCTTCCTTGTGCAGGACGGGCGCACCGCCGGTGGCGGTGAACTCCCAGGCGGCCGCGTACGAGAACTCCTCGTCCCTGCGGGCCGCCTCGCCGTCCGGGGTCTGGGACTCTTCGCGGAAGTGGCCGCCGCAGGACTCTTCTCGGTGCAGCGCGTCGAGGCACATCAGCTCGGCGAGCTCCAGGTAGTCGACGATCCGGTTGGCCTTCTCCAGCGACTGGTTGAATTCCTCGCCCGTGCCCGGGACCTTGATCCGCCGCCAGAACTCCTCGCGGATCTGCGGGATGCGCTCCAGGGCCTTGCGCAGCCCCGATTCCGTACGCGCCATTCCGCAGAACTCCCACATCAGTTCGCCGAGTTCACGGTGGAAGGAGTCGGGCGTGCGGTCACCGTCGACGGACAGCAGCAGGTTCAGCCGGTCCTCGGTCTCGGCCAACACCTCCTGCACAAGTGGGTGTTCGGCGGTGACCTTGTCATGGTGCGGATTGCGGGCCAGGTAGTCGTTGATCGTCGACGGCAGGACGAAGTAGCCGTCGGCGAGGCCCTGCATCAGCGCGGACGCGCCGAGCCGGTTCGCCCCGTGGTCCGAGAAGTTGGCCTCGCCGATCGCGAAGAGGCCGGGGATCGTCGTCTGGAGGTCGTAGTCGACCCAGAGGCCGCCCATCGTGTAGTGCACGGCGGGATAGATCCGCATGGGCACCTCGTACGGGTTCTCCGCGGTGATCCGCTCGTACATGTCGAAGAGGTTGCCGTACTTCTCCTCGACCTTCTTGCGGCCCATGCGCTTGATGGCGTCGGCGAAGTCGAGGTAGACCCCCTGACCGCCGGGGCCCACTCCCCTGCCCTCGTCGCAGACGTTCTTGGCGGCGCGGGAGGCGATGTCGCGGGGGACGAGGTTGCCGAACGACGGGTAGATGCGCTCCAGGTAGTAGTCGCGCTCGCCCTCGGGGATCTCGTTCGCCGGACGGTCGTCGCCCTTCGCCTTCGGGACCCAGATCCGGCCGTCGTTGCGCAGCGACTCGCTCATCAGCGTGAGCTTCGACTGGTGCTCGCCGGTGCGCGGAATGCAGGTGGGGTGGATCTGGGTGAAGCAGGGGTTGGCGAAGTACGCGCCGCGCCGGTGCGCCCGCCAGATCGCGGTGGCGTTGGAGTTCATGGCGTTCGTCGAGAGATAGAAGACGTTGCCGTAGCCGCCGGAGGCCAGGACGACGGCGTCCGCGAAGTACGTGTCGATCTTCCCCGTGATCAGATCGCGGGCCACGATGCCGCGCGCCCGCCCCTCGACCACGATCACGTCGAGCATCTCGGTCCGCGGATGCATCTCGATGTTGCCCGCGGCGATCTGCCGGGACAGCGCCTGGTACGCGCCCAGCAGGAGTTGCTGGCCCGTTTGACCGCGGGCGTAGAAGGTCCGGGACACCTGGACTCCGCCGAAGGAGCGGGTGTCGAGGAGGCCGCCGTACTCGCGCGCGAAGGGCACGCCCTGCGCGACACACTGGTCGATGATCTCCACCGAGATCTGCGCCAGGCGGTGGACGTTGGACTCGCGGGCCCTGAAGTCACCGCCCTTGACGGTGTCGTAGAACAGCCGGTGGATCGAGTCGCCGTCATTGCGGTAGTTCTTGGCGGCGTTGATGCCGCCCTGCGCGGCGATCGAGTGGGCGCGGCGCGGCGAGTCCTGGTAGCAGAACTGCACGACGTGGTAGCCCTGTTCGGCGAGCGTGGCACCGGCGGAGCCGCCCGCGAGGCCCGTGCCGACGACGATCACCGTGTGTTTGCGGCGGTTCGCGGGGTTGACCAGCTTGGCCTCGAAACGGCGGGTGTCCCAGCGCTCCGTGACCGGGCCGTTGGGGGCTTTGGCATCGACGACCGGCTCCCCGGTCGTGTACTCGGCGTACTCAGCGGTCATGTCAGCTCACCACTCCGGTCATCACGCCCACGGGTACGGAGATGAAGCCCACCGTCAGCACCAGCGCGAGGGCGTTGGCAGTGGCCTTCAGGATGCGGTCGCGGGTGCGGCTGCCCACGCCGAGGGTCTGCGCCGCGCTCCAGAAGCCGTGCCGGATGTGCAGGCCGAGCGCGAGCATCGCGACCAGGTAGATGACGTTGCCGTACCAGGTGGAGAAGGTGTCGATCACGTTCTGGTACGGGTGTCCGGACTGGAAGCCGTCCGGGTGCACGGTGCCGGTCGTCAGGTCCAGGATGTGCCAGACGATGAACAGACCGAGGATGATCCCGCCCCAGCGCATGGTGCGCGTGGCGTAGCTCGCCTGCCGCTTCTTGTGCACGTACTTGGTGGGGCGCGCTTTGATGTCGCGGCGGCTCAGCTGGTACGCGGAGGTGGCGTGCGCGACGACGGCGGCGACCAGCACCACGCGGATGATCCACAGCGCCCACTCGTAGTGCAGGAAGGGCTCGCCGAGGGTGCGCAGCCAGTGCGCGTAGTGGTTGAACTCGTCCGATCCGAAGAAGATCTTGAGGTTGCCCAGCATGTGGACGACCAGGTACGCCAGCATGATCAGGCCGCTTACGGCCATCACGGTCTTCTTGCCGACGGACGAGTCCCACATGGTGCGCGTCATGGACGGTTTTCGGTCCGTCCGCGTTGCCAGAGCCATGTCACGCACGGTAGGTCCGGGCATGCCGATCGGTCCAAGACATGGTCCGGCTCGATTCCATAGCCAGGGCCTATCGTGGTCCTATGCTTGGGGGATGCAGTTCCAGCAGCTCCAGTACTTCGTGGCGGTCGCCGAGACCCGGCACTTCACCCGGGCCGCCGACCTCGTCCATGTCGCGCAGCCGTCCCTCTCCCAGCAGATCAAAGCGCTGGAACGGGAGTTGGGGGCCGATCTCTTCCTCAGGGCCCGTGGAAACATCACGCTCACGGACGCCGGCGAGGCCCTGCTCCCGCTGGCCCGCCGCATCCTCGCCGACGCGGACACGGCCCGGCACGAGGTCCAGGAGCTGGCCCAGCTGCGCAGTGGCCGGATCCGCCTCGGCGCGACGCCGAGCCTGTGCACGGGCCTGCTGCCGGATGTGCTGCGCGCCTTCCACGACCGGTACCCGGGCATCCGGCTGCTGATCGAGGAGGGCGGCTCCCACGATCTCGTACGGGAACTCGCCCGCGGAGCGCTCGATCTCGCCCTGGTCGTTCTGCCGCTGCCTACCCCGTCGCCCGCGCTGACCACGGTGGAGGTGCTGCGGGAGGATCTGGTGGTGGTGTCGTCACCGGAGGCGCCGGCGCCGGGGCACGGGCGCCGGAGCGTACAGATCTCCGACCTGGAGGGCGAGCGCCTGGTGATGTTCCGCCACGGGTACGACTTGCGCGAGCTGACCGTCGCCGCGTGCCGCGCCGAGGGCTTCGAGCCGGACTTCGCGGTGGAGGGCGGCGAGATGGATGCGGTGCTGGGGTTCGTACGGGCGGGGCTCGGGGTGGCCGTGGTGCCGCGGATGGTGGCCACGCGGGCCGGGCGTGGGTTGCGGGTTACTCCGTTGGCTCGGCCTGGGCTGAGTCGGACGATCGCGTTGGCTCATCGGAGTGATGTGGCTCCGCCTCGGGCGGCTCGGGAGCTCCAGCGGATGCTTCTTGAGCGGTGAGCGTTCTGCTTCCGCGGGCAGGTGGGTACGTGCGGGTCGTTCGTGGCTGGTCGCGCAGTTCCCCGCGCCCCCTGAAGGGGGCGCGGGGACATGCCTCAGCAGAGGTGGGCTCAGCCCGTCGCGTCCACCAGTGCCAGCTCATGCAGTCGATCCGGTGGCCCCGGCCGCGCGTAGTACCACCCCTGGGCCGTGTCGCAGCCCAGTATGCGGAGCTGTTCGGCCTGGGCGCCCGTTTCCACGCCCTCGACCGTGACCGCGAGGTCGAGGCTGTGGGCGAGAGAAACTATCCCTTCGACGATCTTGAGGTCGACGGGGTCGGCGGGGAACTGCTGCATGCCCTGGGTGAAGGAGCGGTCCAGCTTGAGGATGCTCACCGGGAGGCGGCGCAGGTTGGCGAGATTCGAGTATCCCGTGCCGAAGTCGTCGAGGGCGATGTCGACGCCCATCTCGGCGAGCCGGCGCAGCGGCTTGAGGAGGTCGTCGTCGGCGCCGATCAGGGCGGACTCGGTGACCTCCAGGCAGAGCGAGGCCGGTTCGAGGCCGGCGCGCTCCAGGATGTCGACCGTGTCGGAGACCAGGCCAGGGTGGGTCAGCTGGCACGGCGAGAGGTTGACGTTGATGCGGAGCGGACCTGCGGCTGTCGCTACGCCGTGTCGTTCCTGCCACTCTCGGGCCTGGCGGACCGACTGCTCCAGCACCCAGCGGCCGAGCGGGACGATCAGGCCCGTGTGCTCGGCGAGCGGGATGAACTGGTCCGGGCCCAGCACGCCGTGCTGCGGATGCAGCCAGCGGACGAGAGCCTCCGCGCCGCGGACACTGCCGTCCCCGAGGTGGACGAGCGGCTGGTACTCGATGAAGAACTCGTTCCGGTCGAGGGCCGCGGGCAGCGCCGTGGTGAGCCCGTGCCGGGTGATGGCACGTGCGTCGGCCTCGGGGTCGGCGAGTTCGTAACGGTTGCCGCCCGCCGACTTGGCCCGGTACATCGTGATGTCGGCGCTGCGCAGCACCTCCGCCGGACCGCGCTCGCCCGCCGGACCCTCGACGATGCCGATGCTGCCGCGGACCGTCAGTTCCCGGCCGTCGATACGGACCGGGGTGATGAGGGCGTTCATGATGCGGTCGGCGAGCGCGTCGACCTCGCTCTCGGTGTCGGTCCCGGTGGTCAGCGCCACGAACTCGTCGCCGCCGAGCCGGGCGACCATCTCGCCGGGCGCGGTCGCGCAGGCCTGCAGCCGGTCGGCGACCTCGACGAGCAGCCGGTCGCCGGCCGCGTGTCCCAGGCTGTCGTTGATGGTCTTGAAGCCGTCGAGGTCGAGGTAGCAGAGCCCGAAGCGCATGCCCTCGCCCGCGGAGAGGGCCTTGTCGAGCCGCTCGAAGAACAGCGTCCGGTTGGGCAGTCCGGTGAGCGCGTCGTGCGTGGCCTCGTACCGCAGTCGCAGGTTGAGCAGTCGGCGCTCGGTGGTGTCCTCCATGAGAGCGAGCTGGTACTGCGGCTGCCCGTCCGCGTCGCGCAGCAGGGAGACGGTGAGGTTGGTCCACAGGACCGTTCCGTCGGGGCGGTAGAAGGCCTTCTCCGCGTGGTAGTGCTCACGCTCGCCGCGCACCAACTCCTCGTAGAGGCGCCAGACTTGGGGCGCGTCCTCGGGGTGGGTCCAGTCGGTGACGTTGCGCCCGCGCATCGATTGCTCGGTGCCGCCGAACATACGCAGCAGGGCCTTGTTCACCTGTAGGACGTGGCCGTCGAGGTCGGCGATACCGATGCCTATGGCGGCGCCCTCGAACACGGCGCGGAACCGCGCCTCGGTCGCGTGCAGCGCGTCCGCGACGACTCCCTGGGCCTGGAGGGCGGCGCGCGCGATGGCCTCCTGCTCGGTCAGCGTCCGCTCTCGCAGCGCCTGCGCGAACCCGGCGGCCATGGCGTGCTGCAGCCGCGCCGAGCGGGCGCGCAGGTCCTCCTGGGACCCGTCCTCGCCGCAGTAGAGCACCAGGTAGGCGTCGACGCAGTCGAGCGTGCGGCTGAGGGCCTCCGGCTCGGTGCAGTGAGCGTCGATCAGGGCGGCGCCGACCGCCTGGCCCTCGGCCGCGTCGAACGTCCTGGCTCGCAGCGCCTCGCTCAACCGGCGGGCGAGCGGCACGAGGCGCAGCTCGAACTCCGGCCGGGTCAGTGACGTCGCGGTCACCGGGAAGATCGCCCGGCTCCAGATCGTCGCGAACCTGCGCAGTCTGTCCTCCGGCCCGTCCGGCTCCGCGGTCACGCCTTGCGCCCCACGCCCGCGAAACCGGAGTAGGAATACGGATCCTCGTCCTCCGGTGCCGTATCGGGCCGCCAGTTCGGCGGCGGCACCAGTCCGGGTTCCACCATGTCGTACCCCTCGAAGAACCGCGCGATGTCCTCGCGCGAGCGCATGATCAGCGGGTTGCGGATGTCCTTGTAGACGTCGACGGTGCCCTCGGCCCGCTCCGGGGGGAGCGGGATTCCCTCGTACGAGGCGTGCGTGACGACGAACAGGCTGCCGGGCGCCAGTGCGTCCCTCAGCTCTGCCACTGCCCCGTACGGGTCGTCCTCGTCCTCCACGAAGTGAAGTATGGCAACGAGGAGAAGTGCGACTGGCTGATTCAGGTCTATCAGGCGCTGAATCTGAGGGCTCGACAGGATCTCCTGGGGCTTGCGGAGATCGGCGGCGACGACGTCCGCGTTCTCGTTGCCGTCCAGGACGGTCTTGCTGTGCGCGACGGCGACCGGGTCGTGGTCGACGTACACGACGCGTGCGCCGGGGCTCGCGCTCTGGGCCACCTCATGGGCGTTGCCGAAGGTGGGTATGCCCGAACCGATGTCCAGGAACTGGGTGATGCCCTCGTCGGCCGCGAAGCGCACGGCACGGCGCATGAACGCCCGGTTCGCCTGCATGATCTTGGGAAGTCCCGGCATGAACTCCATGGCCCTTCGGGCGGCCTCCCGGTCGACCTCGAAGTTGTGCGATCCGCCCAGGTAGTAGTCGTAGATGCGGCTCACGCTCGGCACCGAGATGTCGATGCCACGGGGGGCCCAGGCGGGACGCTCCATCTATCTCTCCAAGGCGTAGGCGATCCGGTGTTCGAGCTGAGGCTACTGATCGCCCGCCAACGGAGCGAGCAGAAACGGAAATTGACCGTCCGTTCCAGGTCACTGCCACCGGCACGTGCCGAATTGCTGTTCCTTACGAAATCGCACCGAAGCATTCCAAAGAGCTCCGAAGAATTGCACAGAGTTACGAAGAGTGGGGACGGGATCCGACGAGATGTGAAAAAGCCGTTTCGCCCCCTCCATGCGGTGCGGAGGGGGCGAAGCGGTGGTTGTGCGCACTTGTTCCGTTCTTCCGGCACTCTCCTTCTCTGCGCTTTCACAACATCTGTGCGCGTTCACAACCTTCCGCGCTCTGTGCGGCCCTCCCCTCCGCGCCTCGCGATCGGGTGTGCCTGGGTGACCAACCTGGGGAAGTGGTCGCCTACTTGGGCTACTGGCTACTGGCTACTGGCTACTGCTGGGACTACTTGGGCTTGCCGAGCGGCTTGCCCTCCGGCGAGATGGCGTACCACGTGCCGCCGACACCCTGGCCGTTGGTGTCGCCGGGCTTCTTGTCACCCGCGAAGGTGTAGAGCGGCCAGCAGTCGATGCTCTGCTGCTTGAGGCCGTCGGGGCGGTTCAGGACGACGTAGCCTCGCCGGCCGTCGTTCTTGTTGTCGATGCCCTTGGTGTCGGCGGCGGCCACCGGCTCGACGACCGGCCACTTCTCCAGGCACGCGCCGACACAGGCCGACTTCATCGGCCAGGGGGTGTCCTTCTCGAAGCGGTAGACCGTCATGCCGTTCTTGTCGACGACGACCTCTCCGAGCTCGGGGTCGTTGCGAGTCGACAAGCCGGGCAGGTCGGCTGCCTCTGCGCCACCGCCGGCCTCTGCTCCACCGCCGGCGGCGGCCGCGCCGCCGCCGGCAGCCTTCTTGCCGTCGGGAGCCGACGCGTACCAAGTACCGCCCACACCCTGGCCGTTGACGTCACCAGCCTTGGTGTCCTTCGCGTACCGGTACAGCGGCCAGCCGCCGACGGTCAGCTGCTTGGTGCCGTCGGCACGGGTGACCTCGCCGAGCAGGGACTTGTCAACGCCCACGGGGGCGGTGGCGCCCGAGGCCGGGACCGGGGGCCAGGTCGTGGCGCACTCACCGTCACAGGCCGACTTGGGCGGTTCGGCCGTGTCCCTGTCGAAGCGGTAGAGCGTCATGCCCGCACTGTCGGTGACCACATCGCCGAGCTTGGCGGTGTCCGCCACGGCAAGCTGACCGGCGGTCTGCGCCTGCGCGCCGGCGCCCTGTCCCGCACTGGGAGCGGCGCTGGTCCCGGATTCGTAGCCGCTGCCTGATCCAACGCCGTTCGCCGCGGGTGCCGCGCCAACGTTCTGGCTACCGGTCGACTGGCCCGCATCTTCCTGACCGCACGCCGTCGTCAGCACCAGCACTGCCGCAGCTGACGCTACGAGTGAGGCGCTCCGCCAGGAGGTCTTCATTGGTAACTCCCGCTGTCTGCTTAGGTGTTGCGGCGCATCCACTGCGCCGCGCATGGCCCTAGGTACGGGCGGGAGTGCCGTGAGTGTTCAAAGGGCGCACAAATTTCTTTCTGGTAACGCCTGGGAGCTCTGCTCAGCGTGGGGCGGCCGCCGTCGGAAGTGGGGCCGCCGCGAGCCCGGCTCGGCGCACGGTTCGGCAATCGCGTGAGGCTCCGTTGTCCCTCCTTCGGGGCAATCCCCCCGCACTCGGGCGTGCGCGGGACCGCGGGAGCCCATGATCTTCGTCGTGCCTCGACCATTACGAACCCGATTCGCCCTCGCCATACGCCTGCTGACGCTGCTCGCACTGGCCTGGATGCTCAGCGGCGCGCCGACTCCGGCAGCCGCCGACTCCTGCGCGTATGCCTCCACCGGCTCCGTCGGGACAGCCGCGGTCGCGGTCGCGGGGACCTGCCCGACTCCGACGCCGACCCCCACTCCGACGCCACCCCCGCCCAGCCCGAGTCCGGAGCCCTCTCCCCCGCCGAAGCCCGTGCCCAGACCGACGCCGACGCCCGACCCGCCACCTCCGCCCCCACCACGGCCTGCCCCGGCCCCGCCGGTTGTTCGCCCGCCCGTTCCAGTGACGCCACCGCCGACTCCCGCCGCACCGCGCCCGGCGGCTCCCGAGCCGGCACCGAAGCCGAAGCCCACCGCGCGTCCCGAATCATCGCCGACTCCGGTGAGTTATCCGCCGTACCGCGTCCGGCCGCGCAAAGCGCCGCCCCGCGGCGGCCCGTCCCTGGTCTCGCTCACCCTGCTCGTCACCGCACCCGCGGTGCTCGCCGTCGCCGCGCTGCGCCCCCGCTGACCCCTGGAGGAATCCTTGTCGGAATGGCTTGTTCTCGCCCTCGCGATGGGGGCCGCGTCCGTCGTCGTCCTCATCGTCACCGTCCTACGGCACCACACGGCCCCCGAGGACGACGACCCGTCCGAGACTCCGGACGTCATCGAGTACATGACGATGATGATCGGCGTGGTGTACGCCATCGTGCTCGGCCTGGCCATCGCCGGGGTCTGGGAGGCCCGGGGCGTCGCCCAGGACCACGTCCAGACCGAGGCGCACGCGCTGCACGAGATCTCCGAGCGCGTACGCGTGTACCCGCCCGAGGTGCGCGACCGCATCCGGGACGACGTCAACACCTATGTCGGCCACGTCGTCACCACCGAGTGGAAGACCATGGCCGACGACGGTCACGTGACCGAACGGGGCACCGAGCTGCTCGCCCGGCTCCGCCACGACGTCACCGACTACGAGCCGAAGTCGGACTTCGAGGCCCAGGCCTATCAGCCGCTCCTCGACCAGATCACCGCGGCGGACGAGGCACGCAATTCGCGCGCCGAGTCCACAGAACCGACCATGCCGGGCGTCGTGTGGTTCGGCCTCATCACCGGGGCCGTGGTCACCGTCGGGCTGATCTTCGCCCTGCAGATCCGCCGCACGCCGCGTGAGGTGATCCTCGCCGGTCTGTTCGGTGCCCTCATCGCCTTCCTGCTCTTCCTGATCTGGGACTTCGACGCGCCCTACAGCCGCGGGATCACAGCGACCGCCGATCCGTTCCTGACGCTCTTCCCGGCGGCCGGGAAGTAACCGACCCTCACCGGGACGGGCGCCGCGCCGCGCCCGTCCCCCAACCGCAGGCATCGGTACCCGGTTCGGCCGACACCGTTACCCCATTCGCGCGACTGCGATCGCGCCCGCGCCCGTACCTTCCTAGCGTTTCGATCATCGAGGTGCATTTACGGCGCAAAAGGTTCAGCTACGGCGCGCAAGCGGAAAAGGTCCGCGGCTGCTCCTCGGGGACCCGGAGGACTCACCATGCGCGTCATACGCGTCGCTTCGGCCGCACTGCTGGGCGCCACCGCCCTGACCCTCACCGCGCCCGCCGCCGTCGCCCGGGACGACGGGGACCGCGACATCACCTCGTTCGGCTTCAACGTCGCGCCCACGACCATCGCGGCGGGCGGCCGCGTCACGCTGTCCGTCAACGGCTGCGACTCGGACGCCAAGGTGTCCTCGGGCATCTTCGACACGGTGACGATTCCCAAGGGGCACCGCTCGGCCACGGCCACCGTCGACTGGGACGCCAAACACGGCGCCGTCTACAAGGTGACGTTCCGGTGCGGAAACGAGTCGGGGCATACGGACCTCACCATCGCCACCGGCCGCCCGAGCAACCCCACGCATGTCCCCGTCCACCGGGGCGTCAAGGCCGGCGCCGGCGGTACCGCCGGCGGCCTCGATCTGGGTGAGATCGGCCTCGGAGCCGCACTCATCGCGGGATCCGTAGGCACCGCTTTGTACTGGTCGCGGCGACGCGCCGGCGAGAAGGTCAGCTGAATCACCGGAACGGTTCTTCGCCCCGGACCCCCTCAAAAGGGCCGGGGCGAAGGGCTGTACACGTGCGATCCGATGGGGACAGCGGCCAGTTTTCTGTGAACGGTCCGGTTCCTCCGAACGATCCGGCCTCCGACGGGAAGAGGAGGGTCAGATCTTGTTCTCGGAGCGGCGGCGCATCCAGAACACCCCGCCGCCGATGAGCGCGAGGCCGACGAGCCCACCGCCGATCGCGATGTCGGTCGGCGTGGCTCCGCTGGAGCTGCTGCCGCCGAGACCACCGCGGACACCGCCGATGACGGTGAAGGCCTGGGGCTTGGTGAGGGTGCCCGTGCCGATGCAGTTGACCGTGATGTCGTACGACCCGGGAGTCGCGTTGCTGTTGATGGTCGCGGTTCCCTTCGACGTCTCGTTTTGGCTGCCAGGGACCGGCGAGAGGTCCGTCTTCGGGAACGCGTTGGACGTCATGGTGCCGCCCTTCGGGCACCCGTCGACAGTGACCGTCAGCTGCCCGCCCCGGGCAATGACGCTGGGCATGGCGACGATGTTGCTCGGACTGTCCCAGGCCGCGGCCACGGGAGCGGTGAGTCCGAGGGTGGCGACCGCTGTCGCAGAGACGGCCAGGGCACGAGTGGTACGCATGTGATCCTCCGCGGAAGGCGCCCCGGGAGCCGTCCCCGGGTCGATCGGCGAGAAAACGCCTCCCAGACAGACCCTCAGTTGCCTTGCACGGGGCCGCATTTCGAGAATGGTCCGTCCTGGTGAGAGGACACGCCGAGAGAAAGGAACACATTCGGATATTGCCGCAGGTCACGGACCGTCAGAAATTTCCTGCGGGCGGCAACTCGGATGGCGCACGGCAGTCCGGCCCGCCACCCGTTCGCACTTCTCCCGTCGCCCGGCGAGCGTGCTGCGCTTAGCGTTCTCGTATGCGCGATTGACGGGGCGACGGCCGCGTCGAGAGGGGTTTGCGAATGTTTGGCTCCGAGCTGGCCGAAGAGGAGGAGCGCCCCAAGAAGCGTGCTCCTTGGGGCGTGATAGCGCTTGTGCTGCTGACCGGCCTCGCTCTCATCCGAAATGGTTCGGGAGAGTTCGACGTGGGGCCGCCGCAGCCCGCGACAGCCGCCGCGGCGGACAGCCGCACCGGCGGCGAGACCCGGCCGGCTCCGCTTCCACTGTCGTTCTCCGTGGTCGACCGCATCCGGATCCCGGCGATCCAGGTAGACGCCCCCGTCATGCCCGTGGGCCTCGACATGGAGGGCTGGGTGGACGCGCCGCCACCGGAGGACCCGAATCTCGCCGGCTGGTTCTCCGGCGCGGTCTCCCCCGGCGAGAAGGGCACCGCCGTCATGGTCGGCCATGTCGACAACCAACAGGGCCCCGCCGTCTTCTACGGCCTCGGGGCCCTCAAAAAGGGAAACTTCGTAGAGGTCCAGCGCCAGGACGGAAAGGTCGCCGTATTCGAGATCTACGGCATCGAGGTGTTCGATAAGAACAACTTCCCCGGAGACCGAGTCTACGGAAACGCCGGAACCCCCGAATTGCGGGTCATCACCTGTGGGGGCGGTTTCTCCAAGCAGAACGGCTACGACGGGAACGTCGTCGCGTTCGCCCGCCTGACTGAGGTTCGCTGAGCGTTCCGGCCGGGTGGGCGAAAGCCCGCGGTATCAATGGGATCCCCTTGCAAATCCCCATTGATACCGCGGGCTCAGGTGTACTGACGCCGAGGCACGGTGACGTGATAACCGGAGTCCAGCAGCCGCGGCAGATAGTCACGCAGCGCCCGTACGCTCTGCGAACGGTTGCCGCCCGCGTCGTGTGAGAGGACCACGACGCCGGGGGCCGCGCCGTTGATGACCCGGCGCTCGATGGTGTCGGAGCCCGGCGCCCTCCAGTCGAGGGTGTCGACGGTCCAGCCGAGCGGCTCCATGCCGAGTTCGGCACAGAGTCGGAAGGCAGCACGGTTCCAGCCCCCGTACGGCGCCCGGAACCAGGCGGGCCGCTCGCCGTACGCCTCCTCGATGATGTCGCTGGTCCGCTCGATCTCGGAGCGGATCGCGTGCGGGGACAGCCGGGTCAGCAGCGGGTGGGACCAGGTGTGGTTGCCGACGACGTGCCCCTCTTCGGCCATCTCGCGCAGCATGTCCTTGCCGTCGACGGCCCTCTCGCCGCACACGAAGAACATGGCGCGCACGTCGTGGGCCTTGAGGGTGCGCAGGATGTCCGGGGTGTAGCGGGGGTCGGGTCCGTCGTCGAAGGTCAGCACCATGCTGCGGCCGTGCCCGGACATGCGCAGGAACGGCTCGTGCCGTACGAGGGGCCGTGCGGGCCTGGTGCGCGCGGGGCCGTATCCGGCGATGGGCTGGAGACGGTAGGCGGACGGCTTCAGAGCCGCCCGGTTCGCCTTCGCGCCCGCGGCGGGAGCGGCGGCGGACCGACCTGGGGGGTCCGGGTCGGCGGTGAGCAGATGTGCCGCGCCGGCCGCTCCCGCCGCTCCCAGGACGGCGGCACCGGCGAGCAACGCCCGGCGCCGCGAGAGGAACTGATCCTTGTTCATGAGTAATCAGTCGCCCCGCTGGGGACCGACACAGCACACTGACACCGGTCCGGGCGTACGAAAGCACCCGTTGAGAGCAGCTGGCAGCGGCTCAGTGGCGGCGTAAGGCGCCCCGGGGCGGCCGTATCGGACCCGTCGTGCCCTTCGGGGCTGCGGCCTCGACTCCTTCGGCGCTCCTGCCTCGGCGCCGGCACCCACGCTCTCGACTGCGGGAAGAGCCGGGCCGGGCCGCCTGTCGAGCGCGGCCGGACCCGGTCCCCGGCGGCGGTGGGACCCGCCGGTACCGATAGCCTCGCGCCGTGACGGAACAGCACTCCCGGTTCGAGCGGGGCACGGACGGGCCGAAGGTCATCGTCGTCGGCGTGGACGGCTCCGAGTCCTCCTTTCGCGCGGCCTCCTACGCCGCGGGCCTGGCCCGGCGGCAGCGGGCACTTCTCGCCATCGTCTACATCCAGCCGGTGATGACGGCGGGCGCCGCGCTCGGAGCCCCGGTCGCCGAGACGACCGACCAGATCGCCGAGGAGCTGGTCCGGGAGATCCGGGAGGCGACCGAGCAGGTCAAGGGCATATTCGATGTGCGCTGGGAATTCCACACCCTCCGCGGCGACCCGTACAACGGGATGGTCAAGGCGGCGGACCAGCTCAAGGCGGACGCCGTCGTGGTCGGTGCGTCCGAGCAGGCGGGGCACCGGTTCGTCGGCTCGGTGGCCATCCGGCTGGTGAAGGCCGGGCGCTGGCCGGTGACCGTGGTTCCGTAGCCCGTAGCCCGTAGCCCGTGATCCGTAGCCCGTGATCCGTGATCCGTAAGCCCTGCAGCGTGGGGCGGCTACTTCGCCATCACGAGCCCGTCCTCGGCCGCGCCCCGGCTGAGCACGACCCGGCGGATCCGGTCACGTACGGCGGTCACGTCGGCGCCCTGGTCGATCGCGCTGTTGAGGTTGACGACGCGGCCGGAGCCCAGGTCGAACCACTGCGGGACGAACTCGGCCTTCTCCACCTGCCAGCGGCCGCCCGGCTTGTCCGGCGGGGCGAAGGTGAAGCGGCCGATCGTGCTCTCGTTGCCGCGCGGGTCCTTGGCGCCGCCGTGGTTGACCATCGCGCCGGCGATCTGGTCGCCCATGCCGTAGATCACCCAGGTGCCGTTGACCTTCTGGTACGCCTGCGGGACGTGGGCGTGGGTGCCGAGGATCAGGTCGATGTCGGGGCGGCCGTCCGTACGGGCCTCGGTGAGCCGCTTGCTCAGCCGCAGTTGCCGGGTGTCCGGCTCGTCCTGCCATTCGGTGCCCCAGTGCATGGAAAGGACCACGACGTCGGCGCCCGCCTTCCGGGCGGCCCGGGCGTCCGCGACGATCCTGTCGGGGTCGATCAGGTTGACGGCCCAGGGTTTTCCGGCCGGGAGCGGAACGCCGTTCGTGCCGTACGTGTACGCGAGGTGGGCGACCTTGGCGGCGCCCGCCTGCAGGATGGCGGGCGCACTCGCCTCGGCCGCGCTGCGTGCGGAGCCGGCATGCCGTACGCCTGCCCGGTCGAGCGCGTCGAGGGTGCGGTGGATGCCGGCGGAGCCGTCGTCCAGGGTGTGGTTGGAGGCGGTCGAGCAGCCGTCGTAGCCGGTCGCGGCGAGGCCCTCGGCGACCTGCGGCGGGGACTTGAAGGTGGGGTAGCCGGTGTAGTCGCCGTCCGCTCCGTACACCGTCTCCATGTGGCAGATCGCCAGGTCGGCGCGGGCCACGACGGGTCTGACGCCCGACAGCATGGGGCGGAAGTCGTGGCCGTAGCCGCCGGCGTCGGCGTGCGCCTTGTCGATGATCGAGCTGTGCGGGAGGACATCCCCGGAGGCGACGAGCGTGAATCGCTTCGCCGAGGCTCCGCCGCCGACGGGGTTCCCGCTGCGTTTCGGCGCGTCCTGTCCTTGACAGCTCACGACGGCCGCGAGGCACATGACCGCGAGAGCCGTTGCCGCCCGCCGGGTGTGCAGTGTCTTCGGTCTTCCCGGCATCTCCGATGTACCTGACATTCTCGACCTCGCTTCGACGCATGCGGTCATATGTAAGTACGAACCGATATGTATCCACATGCAGGCATCGGTGGGAGTCAAGAAGGCGCCACTGCGACTCACCCGTCCGGCGCTTCCCGGCGGTTGAGTCGTAGGGCGAGTCGAGAAGCGGAGGCGGAGCCTTCCGTCCCGGTTGACCGTTCGTCGTACCGTTCGCCGACTGGTTCGACCGTCCGCCGACGATCCGTGTCCGCACTCTGTCCCGGGCGAGCGTGCTGCGTTGGCATACGGCCATGACGGCCGCCACCACCATGACCAGCAGGACGACCGCCGAGCACGAGCTGGCCGAATTGCAGCGGGAGCACGGCGCGCCGCTCTTCGCCCTGATGCTGAGGCTCTCCGACGGGGACCGCCAGCGCGCCGAGGATCTGGTGCAGGAGACGTTCGTACGCGCCTGGCAGCATCCAGAGGCACTGCGCGCCGACGCCTTCGACTCCGTACGGCCCTGGCTGCTGACCGTCGGGCGACGGCTCGCCATAGACGCGCGGCGGGCCCGGCAGGCGCGGCCCGCCGAGGTCGGGGACGCCGTGCTGGAGAGCGCGCGGGTGTGCGCCGATCACGCGGAACGCTCCGCGGCGACCCTCGATGTGCGCGAGGCTGTGAAGACACTCACTCCCGAGCACCGTGAAGTCCTGGTGCAGGTGTATTTCCGGGGGGCGAGTGTTGCGGAGGCCGCGGCGGAGCTCGGGATTCCGCCCGGTACGGTGAAGTCTCGCGCGTACTACGCGCTGCGCGCCCTGCGCCGGGTTCTTCCGGGATACGCGGCCGACCTGCGGTGAAACCGAGGGTTGGGTCAAGCCTCCGTAAAGCGCCTGCTGTGGATCATGGTTGAGCAATCAGCTGTCTTCATCCGTGTTCCGGACTGAGGGCCCGGGGTCGGGCGACGCGCACGCACCGGAGGAAGGCAGGAAGGGATGCTGCACAGAGGTCAAGAGAGCACGGACGGCACCGGCGGCGGTGAACTCACCGTCCCTATGGCGTGGCTGTACGCCGAGTACATCGCCGACGAGCTGCTGCGGACCGGCGAGCTGATGCCGCCCACGTCCTTCGAGTTCCGCGCCGGGCGCGACGCCCTGGCGCTCACCATCTTCTTGTCGGACACGAGCGGTGAGCTGTCCGGCATCCGGGTCGTCTCGCAGCTGGAGACGTGGCTGTCGCTGACGGCGTACGACCAGCCGTGGCAGGACTGGGTGCGCGAGCGCATGGCCGGGCTCGCCGCCGATGCGGTCGAATCAGGTGGTCCCACACCGGATCTGGACCTGGCGACGGCGGCCTGGCGCTGGCTGGAGGAGACCGAGTTGCTCGCGCCGGACCTGGACGCGGTGCCGGGCGGTGGTCCGGTGATCGGGGAGGACGACGGGCCGAAGGTGTGGACGCCGGCCTGGCAACTGGGGCTACCGCTGGGACATCTGGCGATCCATCTTTTCTGACCGAAGCTGCGGGGCGACTCTGATCGAAGCTGCGGGGCAACTGTCCCGGTCGGCTCCGCCAACCAGTTTTGCCGACAAGTTTTTCTGAACCCCGACCAATCCGAGAGCCCTGCCGCTCCGAATCTCCTGATTGGTTTCCGGACGGGGCTTGAGTGATTCGGCGGTCTCCTGCGTACCGGTGGGCAAGTAGCTACTCCCCGCACACACACCATCGGCACCGAGGATTTGGTATGAGGTCGCTGGAACGCCACCGCGACGTCGGAGCGTACGCGCTCGGCGTGCTGGACGAGGCGGAAGCCTTCCGCTTCGAGGACCACCTCATGGAGTGTCCCCAGTGTGCGGTTCAGATACGTGAACTGACACCCACCACACGGTCGTTGCGGGCGTATGCCCAGGCGACTCCGCGTTCGGTGCACCCCATGACCCAGGCCGGCCCGGCTCTGCTGGACCGGCTGATCGACGACATCGCCTCGGCCCGCCGGAGCGGGCGCAGGCGCTGGCTGTTCGCGGTCGCCGCCTCGGTGGTGTTCGCGGTGGGCGGGCCCGCGGTCGCGGCCCTCTCCGGAGGCGAGGGCTCGAACGGCGAGCGAATCGCCGCGACCGACCCGGGGACGGGGGTGTGGGCCGAGGTCACCACCCTCAACCGGGCCTGGGGCAGCGAGGTGGACCTGAAGGTCAAGGACTCCTCCGGTCCCCGGCCCTGTGAGCTCGTCGCCGTCGGCCGCGACAACTCGGAGGAGGTCCTGTTGAGCTGGACCGTACCCAAGGACGACGGGCAGCCCCCCTCCGCCATGCAGGGAGCGGCGGCGATGCACCCCGACGAGATCGCCCGGTACGAGGTGCGCACGAGGGGCGGCGACCGGCTGGTGACGCTCAAGGCTCCCTGAGTCAGGGCGTCTTACCGACTGTCCCCTGGCCCCCTAATCGGCCTACGTCACTTCAGGAACTTTGACATCCTGCGGTCCGCGAGGGGCTTGCCGCCCGTCTGGCACGTGGGGCAGTACTGGAGGGACGAGTCGCTGAAGGAGACCTCGCGGACGGTGTCGCCGCAGACCGGGCACGGCTCACCGGTGCGGCCGTGCACGCGCAGGCCGCTCTTCTTCTCGGCCTTCAGGCGGCCCGCGGAGAGCCCGTGGGAGCGCTCGACGGCCTCGGTGAGGGTGGCGCGCAGCGCCTCGTACAGCCGCCGTGTCTCTTCGGGGGTCAGGGCGGACGCGAGCTTGAAGGGGGACATCTTGGCGGCGTGCAGGATCTCGTCGCTGTAGGCGTTCCCCACTCCCGCGATCAGGCTCTGGTCGCGCAGCGCGCCCTTGAGCCGGCGGCGCTCGCCTTCGAGGAGCTTCGCGAAGCGGGTCTCGTCGAAATCGTCGGCCAGTGGGTCCGGGCCCAGGCGGGCGACGCCGGCGACCTCGGCCGCCTCCCGTACGACATACACCGCCAGCCGCTTCTGGGTGCCCGCCTCGGTGAGGTCGAAGCCCTCGCCGGTCTCCAGGGCGACGCGCATGGCGAGCGGGCCCTTCCCCGGGCGGGGCGGGCCGTCGGGGAGCCGGTCCTTCCACTGGAGCCAGCCCGCGCGGGCCAGGTGCGTCACGAAGTGCGGGCCGCCGTCCGTCTCCAGGTCCAGGAACTTGCCGTGCCGGTGCACGGCCGTGACCTCGCGGCCTTCGAGAGCGGTGAGCGGTGGGTCGTACGTCTTCAGGACGCTGATCGCGACGGGCAGCACGCGCACGATCTCGTGGCCGACGAGGTGCTCGGTCAGGAAGTCCTTCAGCGCTTCGACCTCAGGCAGTTCCGGCATACGTCCAGAGTGCCACCCGGCACCGACAGCGCCAGGTGTGACGGGTCTCAGTCCGCTTCCGGAACCATGAACTCGCACCATACGCACTTGCCGCCGCCCCGGGCCTCCACGCCCCACTGGTCCGCGAGACTGTCCACCAGGAGCAGCCCTCGCCCGGAGACCCCCGACTCCCCCGCCTCGCGGCGTCGCGGCAGCGCGCTGGACGCGTCCTCGACCTCGACGCGCAGGCGCCGATGGGAGCCGGTGAGGACGCGGAGGGTGACGACCGCGGAGCCTTCGGTGTGCATCAGGGCGTTGGTGATCAGTTCGTCGGCGACCAGCTCGATCTCGTCGACGCGCTCCCGGGCGCCCCAGGCGCCCACGGCGGTGCGGATCATGTGCCGGGACTCGGTGAGCGCCTCGGGGTCGCCCGGACCGACGTGCTGCTGGAGCCGCCCGCCGGAGCGCTGCGCGTCGAGGCCGCGGCGGCGCAGCAGGAGCAGCGCGACGTCGTCGTCACCGCCGCGCTCTTCGGCCACGTCGATGAGGCGGTCGGCGAGGTCGCGTACGTCGTCGGGGCCCGTGGAGATGAGGGCGCGGAGGGTCTGCATGCCGTCGTCCAGGGAGATCCCGGGTTGTTCGACGAGGCCGTCGGTGCACAGGAGCAGAGTCTGGCCCGGGTCGAGTTCGATGGTGCTGACGGGGTATTCCAGGCGCCCGAACTCGGCGGACAGACCGAGCGGCAGGCCCCCTTGGACGGGAAGTCTGCGGCAGCTGCGGTCCGTGTCACGGAGCAGCGCGTCCAGATGGCCCGCCCGGACGAGCTGAACCACGCCCGTGGACAGGTCGGCCTCCGCGTACAGGCAGGTCGCGAAGCGCTCGGTGTCGAGTTCGTGCAGGAAGACGGAGGCGCGGGCCATGACGGTGGCGGGGGTGTGGCCCTCGGCGGCGTAGGCGCGCAGGACGATGCGCAGCTGGCCCATGACGGAGGCCGCGTGGGTGTCGTGGCCCTGGACGTCGCCGATGACCGCGCCGACCCGGCCGCCGGGCAGCCTGATCACGTCGTACCAGTCGCCGCCGATGTCCCGGCCGAGGGAGCCCGAGCGGTATCGGACGGCTATGTCGGCGCCGGGGATGCTGGGTATGGAGCGCGGCAGCATGGCCTGCTGGAGGCCTTGGGCGAGGTCTTTCTCCTGCTCGTAGAACATGGCCCGCTGGAGGCTCTGCGCGATGCTGCTGCCGAGTGCGACGAGGACGTTGCGCTCCTCGGTGGAGAAGCCGCGCCGGTCGTTGTAGAGCAGGCCCATCGCGCCGATGGGCCGGGCCTGCGCGATGAGCGGCAGGTACGCGGCCGCGGTGATGTCGAGGTCGGTGATGTGCGGCCACAGCAGCGGATACGACTTGGCGAACTCCTCCGGCGACTCGATGAAGCGCGGGGCGAGGGTACGTACGACGTCGCTCATGGGGTACTGCTCGTCTATTCGGGTGACCAGGGTGCCAGGCACGAAGCTGCCCTCGGGTCCTTCGGCGACCAGCCGGATGCGGCCGGCCTCGACCAGGCCCATGACCAGGCTCGTCGCGCCGAGGTGAGTGACCCCGTGGGTGTCCTTGAGGACGTCGATGACGTCCTGGACCGTGTGGGCGTGAGCGAGCGCCGCCGTGATGATCTGCACGACGTTCGTCTGCTGGCGGCGGGCCTCGTCCAGGGCCGCCTGCTCACGGCGGGCCTCGGCCTCGCTCAGTTCCTGGGTGGCGTCGCGGATGATGCCGATGATGCGGCGCGGCCGGCCCGTCTCGTCGCGCTGGATGTAGCCCTGGGTGTGGGTCCAGTGCAGGGAGCCGTCACGGCGCCGGACGCGGAAGTACGCCCCGTAGTTCTCGCTGCCGTCCTTGATGGCCCGGGAGACGTGGGTGTCGAGACGGCGGGCCTCCGTCGGGAGCACCCGTGGGGTCAGTGTCTCGGGGCGGCCGTCGTACTCGTCGGGGCGCAGGTCGAAGATCTCGTGGGCCAGGGCGTCCATCTGCATGATGCCGCTGTCCAGGTCCCAGTCGAAACTGCCCATGTGGTTGAGCGCCAGGATCGGGTCCGGGTGGGCGGGCCAGTCGTCCGGGAGTGACAGGGCGCTCGCTCCCCGATCAACCATGCGCCCACCTTGCCAGGGTTTGACCGAATATTCGACTCCTGGGAGGCCGGTGAAAATCCCGCACGGGCCGCTCAGCCGACGAACGCGCCGGAAGCGCTGTACGCGCCCGGCTCGTCGGGGATCAGGCCGCCGCCGTCGGGCACGTCGGGGCCCTCCGGCACGGCGTCGGGGCCGACCTCGCTCTCCGGGGAGTCCAGGGGCGGCTCGGGCGGCTCGCCGCCGGGCTCGTCGGGCACCGTCTCCGTCTCCGTCTCCGTCTCCGGGGTCGTGTTCTCGTCCGGGGGCGGGAGCGGCTCGTCGCTGGGCGTCTCCGGGGTGGTCGTGACGGTGGCCGTGGGGCAGTCCGAAGGGCCGGGGGACGTGGTGTCCGTGGGCTCGTCCGCCGGAATGTCGTCCGTGGTGCCCGGCGTGACGGTCACGGTCGGCGTCACGCAGCCGGTCGGGGACTCGTCCGGGCTCAGGGGCTCGTCCGGGCTGGCCGGGGACTCGTCGGGCGAGGACTCGTCGGCCGACGGGGACGACCTGTCGGGACTCGGGCTCCGTGGGTCGATCACGGGCGGCGGGACGATACGGTCTTCGCCGCCGTCGTGGTCGCCGATCTTCCGCTCGATCCAGGTGCGGCTCTCGATGTTGATGATCGTGACGTCGACGATCACCTGTGGGGCAGGGGTGACCACGATGACCCTGGTGGACCGATAGCCGGGCCAGGGGCGGCCCTGGCGGCCCGGCGTTCTCTCGAAGGCGACGGGCGGCTTCAGCGGGTTGCCGCAGGCGCAGCGGACCCGCGGTACGCCGCGGTTGTCGACGAGGACGGCGGTGCCCGCCTGGAGCACGGACTGGTAGCCGGTCGCCCGCCCGTCCCGGAAGCCGTGGTTGGTGACCCTCGTGTCGGCGCGCAGCACGACGGGGGTCAGGCCGCGCAGATAGTCCGGGATGCCGGACCGGAAGACGCCCACGGACTGCGCGAAGGCGCGCGCCTTGGCCTGGTCCGCGGTGAGGAAGCCGATCTGCCGTTCGACGTCGCAGCTGCCGACGCGCTGTGTGCCGCTGTAGAGGCCCGGTGTACCGCCCGAGATGGACCGAACGTCTTCCGCCGTGGGGGAGGCGCCGCCGGTGGGCGTCGGACGAGGCGTGCGCGTGACGGGTGGCGGGGTCGCGGTGGTCTGTGCCGTGGAGCCGGTGAAGGGGTCCGGGCCCTGGGCGGCGACGGGCTGGAGGAAGAGTTCGCCGTCGGGGGTGTCGGACGCCTCGTCCCCGTCGCCGCCGCAACCTGCGACGACGAGCGCCACCGGGAGCACACAGGCCGTGACGAGGGTTCTGGTGGGTATGTGCACCGCGATCTCCCGTTTCAAGCCGGGCAATATGTCCACTATTGTCTGCGCCGGTTTTTGTCGCCACGCAAGCCGGGTCACACAGCGTCACAATGGGAGGGAAGGGAGCACTCGACGGTGGAGTGGTTCACAGCCCCCGAGTACTGGACGTGCCGGCTGGTCTTCCAGCGGGCACTGGCCGTGATGTATCTCGTCGCGTTCCTGGGCGCGGCGCTGCAGTTCCGTGCGCTGATCGGCGAGCGCGGCATGCTGCCGGTGCCCCGGTTCGTGACGCGGGTGCCGTTCCGGCAGGCCCCGAGCGTGTTCCACCTCCAGTACTCCGACCGTTTCTTCGCTGCCTGGGCCTGGACGGGCTGCGCGGTGTCGGTGGCACTCGTCGCGGGCCTGGACGGCCGACTCCCGCTCTGGGGCGGCATGTTGCTGTGGCTCGTCCCCTGGGTGCTGTACCTGTCGATCGTGAACGTCGGCCAGACCTGGTACGGCTTCGGCTGGGAGTCCCTGCTCCTCGAGACCGGCTTCCTCGCCGTCTTCCTGGGCAACGACGAGGTCGCCCCGCCGATCGTGGTGCTCCTCCTGCTGCGCTGGATCCTGTTCCGCGTCGAGTTCGGGGCGGGTCTGATCAAGATGCGCGGCGACGAGTGCTGGCGCAAGCTGACCTGTCTCGACTACCACCACGAGACCCAGCCGATGCCGGGTCCGCTGAGCTGGTTCTTCCACCATCTCCCGAAGCCGTTCCACCGGGCCGAGGTGGCCGCCAACCACTTCACTCAACTCGTGGTGCCCGTCCTGCTGTTCGCTCCCCAGCCGATCGCGACGGCCGCCGCGTCCCTGATGATCCTCACTCAGCTCTGGCTGGTCCTGTCCGGGAACTTCTCCTGGCTGAACTGGATCACGATCGTCCTCGCCCTGTCCGCCATGGAGCTTCCGGGCACGGCCCCGGACGTCCCCGAGGCGCCCCTCTGGTACGAGATCGTCGTCCTCGCCGTCGCCGCGCTCCTGCTGGCCCTGAGCTACCGGCCGGCCCGCAACCTGGTCTCCCGCCGCCAGGTCATGAACCGCTCCTTCGACCCGCTGCATCTCGTCAACACGTACGGGGCCTTCGGCAGCGTCAGTCGCGTCCGCCACGAGGTGGTGGTCGAGGGCACCGCGGACGAGGTGCCCCGGGAGGAATCGGACTGGAAGGAGTACGAGTTCAAGGGCAAGCCGGGCGATCCACGGCGCTGGCCGCGCCAGTTCGCCCCGTACCACCTGCGGCTCGACTGGATGATGTGGTTCGCCGCGCTCTCCCCCGCCTACGCCGGGTCGTGGTTCGGCGGTCTGATGGAGCGGCTCCTGGAGAACGACCGGGACACGCTGCGGCTGCTGCGCCGCTCGCCGTTCCCGGCGGACGCGCCGCCCCGGTACGTCCGGGCCCGTCTCTACCGCTACCGGTACACGACCTGGCGCGAGCTGCGGGAGACGGGCGCCTGCTGGGAGCGGACGTATGTGCGGGAGTTCCTGCCGCCGACGCGGCTGGACGCGGTGGCTCAGAGGCGGTAGACGCGGGTCGCGGTGCCCGCGAAGACCTCTTCCCGCTCGCTCTCACTGAGTTTCTCGGTCAACAGGCTGGTGGTGTGGGCGACCTCGGCGTACGAGGCGGCGAGGGTGCACACCGGCCAGTCGGAGCCGAACATGATCCGGCCCGGGCCGAAGAAGTCCAGCACCGTGTCCGCGTAGGGCTCCAGGTCACTCGCCCTCCAGCCCTTGAGGTCGGCCTCCGTCACCATTCCGGACAGCTTGCAGACGGTGTTGGGCAGCGCGGCGAACGCGCGGATGTCGGTGGTCCAGGGTTCCCGCTCGCCGGAGGCGATGGGCGGCTTGCCCAAGTGGTCGAGTACGAAGGTGAGTCCGGGGTGGTGCTCGGCCGCCTTCACGCAGGCCGGGAGCTGGTGCGGCAGGACGACCAGGTCATGGACGAGGCCCGCCGCGGCGACGGCCGCCAGTCCTCGGCGTACGTCCTCACGGAGCAGCCATTCGGGGTCGGGCTCGCCCTGCACCTGGTGGCGGATGCCCTTCAGGTACCGGCCGCCCGGCAGCTCCCGCAGGCGGGCCAGCTCGTCCGCGACCTCGGGGCTGGTGAGGTCCGTCCAGCCGACGACTCCCCCGATCAGCTCGCTCTCCTCGGCGAGCGCCAGGAACTCCGGGGTCTCCTCGGCCACCGTGATCGTCTGCACGAGGACGGTTCGGGTGACACCGGCCGCACGTGCTTCCGGCTCCAGGTCCGCGATGCCGAAGTTCCGTCTGAGCGGGGCGAGTTCGGGGCCGGTGATCCAGTCCTGGTCCCGTACGGAGAGGTCCCAGACGTGATGGTGGGCGTCGACCTTGAGGGCGGTTCCGGTCACGGCAGCTCCCATACGACGGGCAGGCCCGCGTCGGCGCCCTCGCCGGAGTAGTCGTGCACCACGTCCAGCAGTTCCGCCATCCGCGCCTGCCAGGCGATGTTGACCGGCAGCTTCTCCAGCTCGGCGAGCAGCCGCGCATAGTCCTCGCACTCCAGGACGTGGAAGAGGTCGGTGCCGCTGCGCCAGATCGTCCAGGACGTGGCTCCGGAGGCCCGGATCGCGTCCGTGAGCTCCTCGGGGACCTCGCGGTGGGCGGCCTCGTACTCGGCGATGCGGTCGGCGCGGACTTTCGTGTGGAGCGCGATCCTCATGAAGATTCCTCGGCGGGTACGGGGGCGTCGGCGGGCAGCAGGCCGGCGTCCCGGAGCTCCTGCCAGAAGGCCGGGGGCACGGCCTTCGCGAACTGCTCGGCGCAGTCGCGTACTTCGTGCGGTGACCTGGCTCCCACGAGGACGCCGGCGACGGCCGGGTGGGCGGTGCAGAAGGCCAGGGCGGCTGCGCGCAGGGTGGTGCCGTGCCGGTCGGCCGCCGCCTTGAGGGCAAGGGCACGGTCCAGCAACTCGGGAGGCGCGGCCGCGTAGTTGTACGTCGCTCCGGGCTTCGGGTCGGCCAGCAGGCCGGAGTTGAAGGCCCCGCCGATCACGACCGACGTCCCCCGCTCCCGCGCGGCCGGCAGCAGTTCGGTCAGTGCCCGCTGGTCGAGGAGGGTGTAGCGGCCGGCGCACAGCACCACGTCGACGTCCGTGTCGCGGACGAAACGGGTGAGCATCTCGGCCTGGTTCATGCCCGCGCCGATCGCGCCCACCACGCCCTCCGAGCGTAGTTTCTCCAGAGCCGGATAGCCCTCGTGGAAGGCCTGTTCGGCGTGGTCGTCCGGATCGTGCAGATACACGACGTCCACCCGGTCGAGGCCGAGGCGCCCCAGGCTGGCCTCCAGGCCGCGGCGTACGCCGTCCGCGCTGAAGTCCCACACGCGGCGGTGCGTGGCGGGCACGGCGAAGCCGTTGGCCAGGTCGTCGCCGCCCGCGTCGATGGGTTCGAGGCGGCGGCCCACTTTGGTGGAGATCGTGTACGCCGAGCGGGGGCGCTCGCGCAGGGCCTCCCCGAGGCGTCGTTCGGACAGGCCGATGCCGTAGTGGGGCGCGGTGTCGAAGTACCGGATGCCCGCGTCCCAGGCGGCGCCGACGGTCTCGTGCGCCTGCTCGTCACTGACCTCGGTGAAGAGGTTGCCGATGGCGGCGGCGCCGAGGGCCAGGGCCGTGACCTCGACGCCGCTGGCGCCGAGGCTGTTCATCGGCCCGCTCACTGGCCCGCCGGGCGCAGCCGCAGCCCCTGCATTCCGCCGTCCACGGCGAGGGCCGTTCCGGTGGTCGCTCCGGACAGCGGGCTCGCCAAGTAGGCGACGGCGCCCGCGACTTCGGGAGCCGAGACGAGGCGGCCGGTGGGCTGCCGGGCCTCCAGGGCGGCCCGTTCGGCGGACGGGTCGGGTGCGGCGTCCAGGAGGCGGCCGACCCACGGGGTGTCGACGGTGCCGGGGTTCACGCAGTTGACGCGGATGCCCTCGCGGACGTGGTCGGCGGCCATCGCGAGAGTCAGCGACAGGACCGCACCCTTGGACGCGGAGTACAGGGCGCGCTGCGGGAGGCCGGCGGTGGCGGCGATGGAGCAGGTGTTGACGATCGCCGCGTGCGAGGACTCGCGGAGATGGGGCAGGGCGGCGCGGGCCGTGCGCACCATGCCCAGGACGTTGACGTCCAGGACCCGGTGCCACTGGGCGTCGTCGTTGTCCTCGACGGTGCCCTGGGCGCCGATGCCCGCGTTGTTGACCAGTACGTCGAGTCCGCCGAGATCCGCGACCGCGGCGGCGACGGCCTGGCGTACGGAGGCGTCGTCCGTGACGTCCGCCTGGTAACCGAGCAAGGGCTTCTCGACGCTCGTCGGGTCCAGGTCGAGTACGGCGACCTGGGCGCCGCGCGCGGCGAGGAGTTCCGCGGTGGCCCGGCCGATGCCGGAGGCGCCGCCCGTCACCAGGGCCTTGAGGCCCTCGAAGTCACTCATGCCGCCTGTCCCTTCTGCCGGTCGAGGTCGGCGGCCCAGAACGTGCCGCCTGGGAACGTGAACTCCGTGATGGACTCGGACCGCATGGTGGCCGAGAAGCCCGGGGTGGTGGGTGCCATGTAGTGACCCTCTCTGATCACCACCGGGTCGAGGAAGTGGTCGTGCAGATGGTCGACGTATTCGATGACGCGGTCCTCGGTGGTGCCGGCGACGGCGACGAAGTCGAACATCGAGAGGTGCTGGACGAGTTCGCACAGACCGACGCCGCCCGCGTGCGGGCAGACGGGGACGCCGAACTTGGCCGCGAGCAGCAGGATCGCGAGGTTCTCGTTGACGCCGCCGACTCGGGCCGCGTCGATCTGCAGGACGTCGATGGCTCCGGCCTGGAGCAGCTGCTTGAAGATGATCCGGTTCTGCACGTGCTCGCCGGTGGCGACCTTGACCGGCGCGACCGCCTTGCGGATCGTGGCGTGGCCCAGGACGTCGTCGGGGCTGGTGGGCTCCTCGATCCAGTACGGGTCGAACTCGGCCAGCGCCTTGGTCCACCCGATGGCCTCGTCGACGTTCCAGCGCTGGTTGGCGTCGATGGCGATACGAATGTCGGGGCCGACGACCGCGCGGGCCACCCGGCATCTGCGGGTGTCGTCGGCAAGGTCCGCGCCGACCTTCAGCTTGATCTGGGTGAAGCCGTCGGCCACGGCCTGGCGGGCCAGCCGGGTGAGCTTCTCGTCGGAGTAGCCCAGCCAGCCGGGCGAGGTGGTGTAGCCGGGAAAACCGCGCTCCTTCAGCAGCTCGACGCGCTCGGCGGCACCCTCCCGGCCCTGGCGCAGCAGCTGGAGCGCGTCCTCGGGGGTGAGGACGTCCGCGATGTAGCGGAAGTCCACCTGCGAGACGAGCCATTCGGGCGTGGCGTCGGACAGCAGCTGCCACAGGGGCTTTTCGGCTCGCTTGGCGGCGAGGTCCCAGACGGCGTTGACGACGGCGCCGATCGCCATGTGCATCACGCCCTTCTCGGGGCCGAGCCAGCGCAGTTGGCTGTCTCCCGTCAGGTCCAGGGCCAGCGACCCAGGGTCCGCGCACAGCTCCTCCACCGACCGCCCAAGGACATGCGGGCGCAGCGCCTCGATCGCGGCGACCTGGACATCGTTGCCCCGCCCGATGGTGAAGGTGAAGCCGTGCCCCTCGGCACCGTCGGCCGCGTCCGTGCGCAGCACGACGTAGGCGGCCGAGTAGTCGGGGTCCGGGTTCATCGCGTCGGAGCCGTCGAGCTCGCGCGAGGTGGGGAAGCGGATGTCGTAGGTGTCAACCGCGGTGATACGGGGTGCGGCAGATGAGGACACAGAAGTGCCTTTCGGTCAGGGACAGGGAAGCAGACTGCTGAAGTCCGGTGAGGTATCGCGCCCCTGAGGAGGCCGCAGGCCTCTCAGGGGCGCGGGGAACTGCGCGACCAGCCACAACGAACCCGCAGCTTCAAACCGCACCTAGTCCTGCGCACGGCCGGTGGTCACACGGGCAATCATGAGAGCAACCAGAATGATTCCTCCGTAAATGGCCTGAATCCAGAACGACGGGACCTGGGCGAGGGTGAGCAAGTTCTGGACGACGCCAAGAAGGAGGACGCCCGTAAGGGCGCCGAACATCGTGCCCTTGCCGCCGTCGAGGCTGATGCCGCCGATGACCGCGGCCGCGAACACCGTGAAGATCATGTTCTGGCCCTGGTTGGCGTTGATCGCGCCGACGTAGCCGGTCTGCAGCAGCCCGCCGACCGCGGCGAGCGTCCCGGCGACGACGAACACGCCGAGCATCACGCGGTCGACGCGGATACCGGCCGCGCGTGCCGCGTCCGCGTTGCCGCCGATGGCGTACAGGGCGCGCCCCCAGCGGTGGTACTTGAGGATGAACCCGGCGACGCCGAACGCGGCCGCCGCCAGCCACACCGAGATGGGCACGGTCAGGAAGGTGGTGGTGGCGAGCGTGTAGAAGGCGTCGGGCATCCCGAACAGCGTCTTGCCCTCGGTCGCGCCGACCAGCAGACCGCGCAGGACGATCAGCATCGCGAGCGTCACGATGAACGCGTTGAGCTTGAACTTCACCACGAGGATGCCGTTGAAGCCGCCGATGACCGCGCCCACGACAAGGATCGCGAGCAGGGCGACTCCGGCGGGCAGTTCCGTGCCCCAGCCGGACTGCGCGGCGGGCAGCAGCAGGAGTGCGCCGACGGCGGGCGCGATGCCGACGACCGACTCCAGGGACAGGTCGAACTTGCCGGTGATGAGCACCAGTGACTCGGCCAGCACCACCATCGCGAGGGCGGCCGAGGCGCCCAGGATGGAGATGATGTTCTGCTCGGTGAGGAACGCGTCGTTGACGAACGCGCCGAGGACGAACAACACCAACAGCGCGGGTACGAGGGCGAGTTCGCGCGCCCTGCGCAGGAGGACGGACTTGGCGTTGCCGGCGGTCTTCACCGACTTTACGGGGGTGGCGGTCGAGGCCGACGGGGCCTTCGTGTCAGCCATGGTCCACTCCTTCGATGGAGGCGATGAGCTCGTGGTCGCGCCAGCCCGCCGGATGTTCGGCGACGACACGGCCGTGGAAGAGGACGAGGACGCGGTCGCAGCGGCGCAGGTCGTCGAGTTCGTCGGAGACGACGAGGACGGCCGTGCCGTCGTCACGGGCACTGTCCATCCGGGCCAGCAGGGACTCCTTGGACTTCACGTCTACACCCGCGGTGGGATTGATGAGGACGAGGAGTCGCGGGTCGGAGGCGAGGGCGCGCGCCATGACGACCTTCTGCGCGTTGCCGCCTGAGAGGTCGGACACGGGCTGGTCGGGGCCTTCTGTGTGGATGTCGAGGCGCTCGATCAGCTCGTGGGCGAACCCGCGTTTGCGGTCGGTGGCGACGAATCCGTACCGGCCGAGGCGGTCCAGGACGCTCATCGTCGCGTTGTCGCCGACGGTCATACCGAAGACGAGGCCCTGGCCGTGCCGGTCGCGGGGGACGCAGCCGACACCGGCCCGCAGAGCCGCTGTCACATCGCCGAACGGCAGCTGCTTGCCGTCGAGTTGAGCCCTGCCTCCGGTCGGGGTGTGCAGCCCCGCGAAGGACTCGGCGAGCTCGATCTTGCCGCTGCCGCTGGATCCGGCGAGACCGACGACCTCCCCGCCGCGGACGGTGAGATCGACGCTCTCGTACGACTCCGAAGTGAGCCCCTGGGCTTCGAGCACGACGGGCGCGCCGGCCTCCACCTGCGCCCGGGCGGCCTTCTCCTCCACGGCGGCCAGGGACTCGCCCGCCATGGCCTCGACCAGCGCCGCCCGGGGCAGTTCGGCGACCGGCGCGGTGGTGATCCAGCGGGCGTCGCGCAGGACGGTCACGGTCTGGCAGACCTCGTACACCTCCTGGAGGTGGTGCGAGATGAACAGGAACGTGACGCCGGACTCCTGGAGCGCCCGCATGCGCGTGAAGAGGCGCTCGATCTCGCGGTTGTCGAGCTGCGCGGTCGGTTCGTCGAGGACGATGAACCGGGCCCCGAAGCTCAACGCCCGGGCGATCTCAACCATTTGGCGGTCCTCGACCTTGAGGTCGGCGGTCCGCGCCTCCGGGTCGACGTGGACGTCCCAGGTCTCCAGGACCTCCGCCGCCTCGGCCTTCAGCCGGCGCCAGCTGATGAAGCCGCCGCGGCCCACGGGCTGCCGGTTGATGAAGAGGTTCTCGGCGACCGACAGCTCGGGGACGACGGTTGGCTTCTGGTAGACGCAGGCCACCTTGCGGCGCCAGGCGTCGCGGTCGGCGAGCGCGGGCGCGGGCTCGCCGTCGAATCGGACCGTGCCCTCGTCGGGCGCCTGGAGGCCGGTGAGGACGGTGACGAGGGTGGACTTGCCCGCGCCGTTGCGGCCGACGAGGGCGTGGGACTCGCCCGCGTGCACGGTCAGCCGTCCGTCGGCGAGGGCGACGGTGGGCCCGTACCGTTTGGCTATCCCCTGGGCCTCAACGAGTGGTGTGTTCATTTGACGGTGTTGCCCCAGAGGTCGGGGTCGTCGACGTTGTCCTTGGTCACCAGCGGCGCGGGCAACTGGTCCTCGAGGATTCCGCTGGGCAGCTTCACGATCTCGGAGTCGTGGTCGGTCGGACCGGGCTTGAACGTCTTCCCCTCCATCGCCGCCTTGATGTAGTACATGCCGTACTTGGCGTACAGGTCGGCGGGCTGCGAGACGGTCGCGTCGATCTGGCCCTTGCGGATGGCGTCGAACTCCTGCGTGATGCCGTCGTTCGAGACGATCGTGATGTGGCCCTTCTCGCCGGCCTTCTTCAGCAGCCCCTTGGACTTGAGGGTCTGCAGCGTGGGCGCGAGGTAGACGCCGCCCGCCTGCATGTAGATGCCCTTGATGTCGGGATTGGCGTTGAGCAGCGTGTCCAGCTTGGAGGCCGCCGTGTCGGACTCCCACTTGGCCGGGATCTCCAGGACCTTCAGCTTCGGGTAGTTCTTCTTGACGCAGGTCCGGAAGGCCTCGGAGCGGTCCCGGCCGTTGACCGAGGCCAGGTCGCCCATGATCTGCACGACCTTGCCGGACGGGATCTGCTTGCCGAGGTACTCGCAGGCCTTCTCGCCGTACGCGACGTTGTTGGCCCGCACGACCATCGCGACCTTGCCCTTCTCGGGCGCCACGTCCACGGCGACGACCGGCACCCCCTTGCGCTCGGCCTGGTCGAGCCCGGCGGAGATCGCGGCGCTGTCCAAGGGGGCGACGACGAGGCCCTTCACGCCCTGGTTGAGCTGGTTGTTGATGTCGGTGATCTGCTGCGAGGGGTCGCTGTTGGAGTTGACGGTCTTGAGGGCGTCGACACCCTCGGACTTCGCCATCTTCGGCACGTAGTCGTTGTACGACTGCCAGAACGGCGAGGTCAGCAGGGGCAGGATCACGCCGACCTTGCCGCTGCCGCCGCCGTCCCCGCCGCTGTCGGAGGCGACGTTGTCCTTCGTGCTGCCGCATGCCGCGAGCACGAGGGTGGCGCAGGCGGTCGCGGCCGCCGCACGTATTGCCCGCGACGTGGTTCGTCCGTTCCGGTTTCGTACGGTTCTGCCGGCCATCTTTCGGCTCCTCATTGAGCGTGGTCGAGCTGGTGCCACGCATATTTATCAGACCACTTCCCTCTCACAACACCCCTAGACGGCAATTTCTCGCCGTTTGGATGCGTAGTGGTCCGACCACCTCAGTGGTTAGACTGCGGCGCACCCGGCAACAGGAGGACGTGGCGTGAACGAGAGCCTGCCCCAGGGGACGACGGCCGCCCCCCAGAAGGGCACCGTGACGCAGCGCGCCATCGACCAGATCAAGGCGATGATCGGCGAGGGCCGCCTGGAGCCGGGCGCGCGGCTGCCGACCGAGCGAGATCTGGCGTCCCAGCTGGGCATCTCGCGCAGTTCGATGCGTGAGGCGATCCGGGCGCTGACGGTCCTGGGCGTCCTGGAGGCCCGGCACGGGTCCGGGATCTATGTCACGCAACTGGAGGCCGGCGACCTGCTGGAGACCTTCGGGGTGGTCGCGGACCTCTCGCGCGGTCCCCGCCTGGTCGAGCTGCTCGAAGTGCGGCGGATCCTGGAGTCGACGGCGACCGCGCTGGCGGCCGCGCGGATCACGTCCGACCAACTGGCCGAGGTGGAGAAGCACTTGACGGCCATGAACGCGACGGACGACCCGGAGGAGATCCTCTCCCACGACCTCGCCTTCCATCGCGCCATCGTGGCCTCGGCGGGCAACGACACGATGGCGGCGATCCTGGAGGGCCTGTCCTCACGCACGTTCCGCGCCCGGGTCTGGCGCGGCTACCAGGAGGAGGGCGCGTTCGAGCGCACGCGGCGGGAACACGCCGCGATCCATCGGGCGCTGGTCGCCCATGACCCGGAGGCGGCGCGGGCGGCTGCCGCCTCGCACGTGGGTGAGGTGGAGCAGTGGCTGCGGGCCCAGCTCCAGCCTTAGGGCTGGAGCTGGGTTCGAGGTGATGAACCCGCGGGCCGGTGGGGGCTTGTCGCGCAGTTCCCCGCGCCCCTAGAGGCATCGCGCCCTTACGGGGCGCGATGCCTCAGGCGCGCTTCAGGCGCAGCGTCACCAGTTCGAACGGGCGCAGCTTCAGCGTGATCCGGTCGCCGTCGCGCTCCGGTGCGGCGGCCTCGGGCAGCGGCCGTTCCAGCAGGTCCGTCACCGTCACGGCAGCGACCTCGAAGCTCGCCCTGAGGGTGGCCCGGCTGCGACCGCCCCGCGACTCGTGGAAGCGGACGATCACGTCGCCGCTGCCGTCGTCGGCCAGCTTCACCGCGGTGATCACGACCGCGTCCTGCGCGACGACCACCAGGGGCGCGACCTCCGAGGCCCCGCCGACGACCTTCCGCTCGGGCAGGTTGATCCGCCACCCCTCGCGCACCGCGTCACCGATCCCGGCACCGGGCACCAGCGCGTGCCGGAAACGGTGGACCCCCTGGTCGGTCTCGGGGTCGGGGAAGCGCGGGGCGCGCAGCAGCGAGACGCGGACCGTGGTGGTCGTACCACCGTCGTCACGCACCTTTCGCGTGACGTCATGGCCGTACGTCGAGTCGTTGACGACGGCGACGCCCCAGCCCGGCTCCTCCATGTGGATGAACCGGTGGTTGCAGGCCTCGAACTTGGCGGCCTCCCAGGACGTGTTGGTGTGCGTCGGCCGGAAGAAGTGCCCGAACTGCGTCTCGGACGCGTACCGCTCGGCGTGCACGTCGAGCGGGAAGGCCAGCTTCAGGAACTTCTCCGTCTCGTGCCAGTCGACCTCGGTGCCGATGTCGAGCCGCCACTCCCCCGGCGCGAGCGACAACACCTGCGTGACCCGCGACGCGCCGAAGGACCGCACGATCCGGACCGAGACGCCGTCCTCGCCGGGGGCTACCTCGTCGGCCTCGACCAGGTCGGTGACGGTGTTCCGGTAGAACTCGTCGACGTCCCAGGCGTCCCACATGTTGGGGAAGTCGGGGTGGAGCTGGAGCAGATTGGCCGCCTCGCCGGGCGCGAGGGTCTCGCGGTCCGCGGCGAGGTCGAACGCGGAGACCACGAGTCCGCGTGCGTCGATCTCGATCCGCAACCGACCGTTGTCCAGCACATAGCCGCCGTCCGTGCGCGGCACCAGCGAGCACTCGCCCCCGACGGCCGGGGTCCGCGCGCCGCCGGCGGGCACCCCGTCACGGGTGTGCGGCGCCGAGTTGAAGACGAGGGCGGTCCTCCCCTCACCGGCCAGCGCACGCTGGGCCGCCTCGATGACGCCGTTGAGTCCCTCAGCGACGGCCTCGTACGTCCTACGTGCCTCCCGGTGCACCCAGGCGATGGACGAGCCAGGCAGGATGTCGTGGAACTGGTGGAGCAGCACCGTCTTCCACAGCCCGTCCAACTCCTCGTACGGGTAAGGGAATCCGGCCTTCACAGCCGCGGTGGCCGCCCACAGTTCGGCCTCGCGCAGGAGGTGTTCGCTGCGGCGGTTGCCCTGCTTCGTCTTCGCCTGGCTGGTGAGCGTGGCGCGGTGCAGTTCCAGGTACAACTCGCCCACCCAAACAGGGGCGTTGGGGTACTCGGCCGCCGCCTTCTTGAAGAACTCCTCCGGCCTCTCCCACACCACGGTCGCCGAGCCTTCGAGATCCCGCATTCGGGCCGCCTTGGCGACCATCTCGCGGGTCGTGCCGCCGCCTCCGTCGCCCCATCCGGTGGGCGCGAGGGAGTGCCGGGCGACGCCCTTGTCCTTGAAGTTGCTTGCCGCGTGGGCGATCTCGCTGCCCTTCATGGAGCAGTTGTACGTGTCCACGGGCGGGAAGTGGGTGAAGATCCGCGTGCCGTCGATGCCCTCCCACTGGAAGGTGTGGTGCGGGAACTTGTTGGTCTGCGACCACGAGATCTTCTGGGTGAGCAGCCACTTGGAGCCCGCCGCCTTGATGATCTGCGGCAGTCCGGCGGCGAAGCCGAAGGTGTCGGGCAGCCACGCCTCGTCGTTCTCGATGCCGAACTCGTCCAGGAAGAACCGCTTGCCGTGTACGAACTGACGGGCCATCGCCTCCGAGCCCGGCATGTTCGTGTCCGACTCCACCCACATCCCCCCGGCCGGCACGAACCGCCCGTCGGCCACCGCCTTCTTCACCCGGGCCCACACCTCGGGCCGGTGTTCCTTCACCCAGGCCCACTGCTGCGCCTGCGACATCGCGAAGACGAAGTCCGGTTCGTCCTCCAGCAGGGCCGTCATGTTGGACGTGGTCCGGGCGACCTTGCGTACGGTCTCGCGCAGCGGCCACAGCCACGCCGAGTCGATGTGCGCGTGGCCGACGGCGCTGATGCGATGGGCGGAGGGAACGGCGGGGGCCGACAGCACGCCTTCGAGGTGCGAACGGGCCGCGGCGGCCGTACCGCCCACGTCCTGGAGGTCCACGGCGTCGAGGGCCTTCTCGACCGCCCGCAGAATGTCCCAGCGCCGCGCGGACTCCACCGGCAGCTCGGCCATCAGCTCGCCGAGCACCTCCAGGTCGAGGACGAGCTCCCACACCGTCTCGTCGAGGACGGCCAGGTCCATCCGCTCCAGCTTGTACTGCGGTTCGCTGCCCGCCGTCTCCTGGTCGCCCAACTGCGTGGGCAGGAAGGGGTGGTAGTCGAGGATGACGGGGTTGGACGCGGCCTCGATGTGCAGCCGCACCTCCTCACCGCCCTCGACGGGGGCACCGATCCGCACCCACTGGTTGCGCGGGTTGAGGCCCTTCACGGGGGTCCCGTCGGTCCTGTAGACGAGGCCCTCGCACTGGAAGCCGGGCATGTTCTCGTCGAAGCCGAGGTCGAGGAGCGCCTCGACGGTCTTCCCGGCCCACTCCCGGGGCACGGTCCCGGTCACGCGGAACCAGCTGGTGCCCCACGGAGCACCCCAGCGTGCGCCCACCTCGATCGGCTCGGGAGAGGCCGCAAGCCCCTCGGCGACCGGCACCGGCTCGCCGGGCGCGTGCCACACCGCCACCTCCAGCGGTACGGACTCGGGGTACACGGCGGGTCGTATGCGCTCGTCGAGGACGCGCTTGAGACGGGCTTCGACCAGGCTGCGGTCGTCATGCATGCGGGGTGCTCCGTAACTCCGTTGTGCGGGTTATTGCTGGGTGCCCGTGGTCACCCGGGGTGCGACGGTCACCAGCTGTGGGTGACCGTCGCAGGGTCCGACGCGGTGTAAAGCTCCCCCACGGCCCGGAGTTCGAACCGCGCCGTCTGCTCGCCTCCTTCGGGCGTCAGCCCTCCAACGAAGAAGGCCCGCTGGGCAGTTCCTCCGAGGAAGCGCCGGGTGCCGTCCGGCAGAACCCGGTGCAGCGTGTACTGGCGTACTCCGCCGCCGGAAGGAGTACGCCACGCGAAGCGCAGATCTCCTCCCGAGGCACCGGTCACACGCAGGTCGGCCGGGGTGGCCGGGCTCTGGGCGGCCCCGTCGCGTACGGCGATGCCGCCGAGCCGCCACTTCACGGCGCCGCCCCGCCCGGTGAGCCGGACGCCGAGACCGTGCACCGTGCCGTCCTCCAAAAGCCCGGTCAGCCGTACGGTCGAGGTTTCCCAGCTGCCGCCCCCGGCGACCGGGAAATACGTGTACGCGTACGGCTGACCCGGACCCGACGGCTCGGCGGTGGCGACGGCCAGCTCGACGGTCACGTCCCCCGAGTCGACACGATGGGTCAGTTCGACGACCGTGTCCCCGGAGAGCGGAAGCCTGGTCGCGTACAGGTCCAGCGTGGCGGGCGCGTCGAGGGTGCCGGCGACCAGGACGCTGCTTCCGCCGCGCCATGCGTCCGCGAAGTCGAAGGTGACGGAGGGACGTTGGCCCGTGGTCCGCACGACCCAGCGTCGGGACGGCAGTCGGTCCTGGAGGCCCAGGTGGTTCCAGGGCGCGGTCGAGGTGACCTTTCCGTCCTCGTACCAGCGCAGTCCGTGCCCCGTGTTGAAGACGCTCGCGAACGGGACCTCGGTCACCGTCGAGCGGTCGGCGACTGAGACGGCGGGCGCGCGCCAGGTGTCGCCGGGATCGGGCCGTGCCGGATCGAGCGAACGCCCGCTCCAGAACCGGTCGTCGGCGGCGTGGAAGTCGCCCGGAGTGCGGCCGGCGGGAAGGTGATTGCGGGTCCACTCGGGTCGGTAGAAGCCCACCGAGACGACGTGCGCCGAACTGCTCGGCACCATCGCGTCCCAGTTCACGGACGAGTTCCAGCCGTTGGACTCCACGTCGACGCCCGCCCACAACTCGTAGCGGCTGCGCCCGAGTTGACCGGCGGTTTGTCCCGAGGAGGCGAGGCTGCTCGAAGACCAGCGGAAGTCGACGAACATGGAGTCGGCGGCCTGGAAGAACACCCTGTTCTGGTTGTTGAGCGCGCCCTGCCAGCTCACCGAGCCGCTCACGGTCATGGAGTCGTACCAGGTGACGCGCTGCCCCTTGGCCGCGGCGAGCGCCTTGAGCTGCGTGAGGAAGCCGAGTATGTCGGTGGCGAGGGCCGCGTTCCCGCCACCGGTCTCGGCGTTGACGAACCAGCCGTCGAAGCCGTACGCCTCCGCGACCGCGACGAGTTGGGCCGCCAGTGGGTAGCGCCCGGCCGCGTCCTTCTGCACCAGGTCGCGGGTCCACTGCAACTGCCCGCCGTACGCGGCCGGCGGCAGGAAGACGTTCCCGAGTACGGGCACGCCGTGCCGGTGGGCCGCGTCCACGATCGGCGCGTTGGGCGCGAGGATCAGCCCTTCGCCCGAGGAGCCGCCCCAGAAGACCAGCTCGTCGACGTACGACCAATGGGTGAGGGCGTAGTAGTCGGCGGTGGCGGATCCCTGCGACGGGTTACTGGCCGTGGGGCCGAAGGAGACCAGGGACTGGATACGGGCCTGGCCCGAGCGTGCCGTCGTGTTCGCCGGGGTCGGGGTGAACCGCGCGGCGAGCGGCACGGACGCCGCGTTGAACGCCAGGTCGGCGTCGTCGGCGGCACTCCAGGCCTTCAGGCTGCGCCATGTGATGCCCGCGCCCGGGGAGCCCGAGGGCAGCGAGTCCGGGTACCAGTAGGAGGCGTACGGCGGGGGTGCGGCGGCGGCCTTCGGCTTGGCGGTGGCGGGTGAGGCCGGGAGCAGGGCTGCCGTGGCGCCGGCTCCGGTGGCCAGCAGGACGGTGCGTCTGGTGGGGTTCACGAGCAAGTGCCTCCTGATGGGAGTTCCTTGAGGGAGTTTCCTGGTGGGAGTTACGGAACCTGGTCGGGAGTGACGACTTCGGTGATGCCACGCGCGGCTAGGTGTTGCTTGTCGTCCGCGCGCGAGTCGAGGACGGTGGTCGGACGGGCGCCGTCGGCGGTGAGCCGGAAGAACGCCTCGAAGGTGGTACCGCCGGGGGCGCAGACCGAGCGGACCGCAGGGCTGTCGGGCACGACGAGGGCCGTGGTACGGGTCTTCGGCGCGTACGGCGCGGATGCGTGCTCGCGGGCCATGCGTGCCAGCGCCCGGGCGCTGTCCTTGGGCCGACGGTCGTTGGTCAACAGGCCGAGCCCGTATTCGAGTTCGGGAAAGTCGACGAGGTCGCGGGACACGTCGTGGGAGCACCACCAGGTGATGCCCCACAGGTCGGTGCAGTCCAGGGCGTTCGCGACGGTCGCTTCCGTGAAGGCGGCGGCGTGTTCGGCGGGGACGAGCGGGGCCGGGGCACCGACCTCCTGTAGCCAGACCGGGCGCCGGGGGTCGTCGGCCCATGCCTTGCTCAGCTCGACCAGGTACGCGGCGTGGTGCTCGGTCGCCACTCCGGTACGTCCGTGCCGTTGGGCCGTGCCGTTGAAGACCCACGAGTGCACGGCGGTGACGGCACCGCGCCGGGCGGCCTGGGCCGGGGTGAACGGCATGTCGTCCTGGTACCAGGTCGCGTCGTACTCGGCGTGCAGATGGAGCTTGCCGGGCGCGCCCTTCTCGCACGCCGCGAGCATCCGCTCCAGCCAGGCGTCGATCTGAGCGGGCTCCGCCCGATCGGGGTCCGGGTGAGGGCCCGCCGAGAACTGGTTGACCTCGTTGCCGACGGTCATGCCGATGAAGTTGGGCCGGTCGGCGAGGGCGGCCGCGAGGGTCCGTAGATACTCCACCTGCCCTTCGATCACTTCGGGGTCCGTGAAGACGTTCCGCCGGTGCCAGGTCTGCGTCCACGCCGGCAGAAAGTCGAAACTCGACAAATGCCCTTGCAGACCATCGACGTTGACGTCAAGGCCTCGCTCCGCGGCCGCGTCCGCGAGGTCGACGAGCTGGTCCACGGCACGCGGGCGGATCAGCGAACGGTTCGGCTGGAAGTACGGCCAGATCGGGAAGACCCGGATGTGGTCCAGGCCGAGCGCGGCGATGGAGTCGAGGTCGGCGCGTACGGAGTCGAGGTCGAAGTCCAGCCAGTGGTGGAACCACCCTTCGCTCGGGGTGTAGTTGACGCCGAAGCGCACGGCAGAAGGCATGCGGGAGTCCTTGGAACGGGGAACGGGCGGGGGTCAGCCCTTGACGGCGCCCTCGCCGACGCCGCGGAAGAAGTACCGCTGCAGACAGGCGAAGAGGGCGATCAGCGGTGCCACGGCGATGATCGTGCCGGCGGCGACGAGCCGTTCGTCGTTGGCGAAGGTGCCGTGCAGATAGTTGAGGCCGATGGTCAGGGTGAACTTGTCCGGGTCACTGAGCACGATGAGCGGCCACAGGAAGTCGTCCCAGGCGCCCATGAAGGCGAAGATCGCGACGACGGCGAGAGTGCCCTTCACCGAGGGCACGGCGATCCGCAGGAACCGCTGCCACGCGTTCGCTCCGTCGACGTAGGCGGCCTCCTCGATCTCGTACGGGAGGTTGAGGAAGGCGTTGCGCATCAGCAGGACGTTCATCGAGGCGATACAGGCGGGCAGCAGCACGCCGATGAGGGTGTTGTTCAGGCCGAGATCACGCATCGTCGTGAACTGGGCGATGATGATGCTCTCCACGGGCACGAGCATGGCGAGGATGAACACGAGCGTGGCCACCTTGCGGCCTCGGTAGCGCAGCCGGGCGAGGGCGTAGCCGGCGAGGGCCGCACCGACGCAGTTCGTCACTACGTTGGCGGTGGCGACCTTCAGTGAGTTGAGGGCGTAGTCCCATACGGGGATGGTTTCGGAGACGCGCTCGTAGTTGTGCAGGGTCGGGTCACTGGGCAGGAACTTGGGCGGTGAGCTGAAGATGTCCTCTGTCGGGCCCTTCAGGGACGTGGACAGCTGCCACAGGAACGGCCCGACGGTCAGCGCGAGGACCGCGAGCAACAGCAGGTAGCGCAGGGCGAGTTCCCACACCCGGATACGGCGGCCCTGCTCATCGGTGACGCGTTTGGGGCGGCGCGGTGTGTCCACCGCGGCCGGCGCCTCACGCACCTTCTCGGCGACGCTCACGCGTCCTCCTTCCGGTCGGCGCGCAGTACGAGCAGCATCAGCGCGACGGTGACGACGAAGACGACGACCGAGATGGCGGAGGCGTAGCCGACGCGTCCGGTCAGACCGGTGCCGGTGCGCTGCACGAGCATCACGAGGGTCGTGTCCTCACCCGCCGGGCCGCCGTCCGGGCCCGCCATCAGGTACACCTCGGAGAACACCTTGAAAGCGTTTACCGAGGAGAGCGCGCCGACCAGCACCATGGTCGAGCGGACGGCCGGCACGGTGACCGTGAAGAAGCGGCGCACCGCGCCCGCGCCGTCCACCGACGCGGCCTCGTGCAGTTCTCGCGGCACGTTGGCGAGCGCGGCCAGATAAATGATCATGTAGTAGCCGAGGCCCTTCCAGACCGTGACGGTCATGGCGCTCAGCAGGAGCAGCCACTGGTCGCTGAGGAAGCCGACCCTGCCGACACCGATCGCCTCCAGCACCGCGTTCACCAGGCCGCGTTCGTCCAGCAGCCAGACCCAGATCAGGCCGACCACGACGATGGACGCGACGACCGGCGTGTAGAACGCCGACCGGAAGAAGGCGATGCCGGGGATGTTCTTCTGGACCAGCAGCGCGAGCAGCAACGGCAGCAGGACGAGCGCGGGGACCACCCCGAGGACGTACAGCGTGCTGTTGCGCAGGCCGATCCAGAACATCTCGTCCTGCAGCAGCTCCCGGAAGTTGGCCAGGCCCACGAACTCGCCGGGGATCAGGGTCCGGCGGTCGGTGAAGGAGTTCACCACTGTGGAGACGAACGGGTACAGGACGAAGACGCCGGTGATCAGCAGCCCGGGGGCGGCGAACAGCCAGGGACTGGTGGGGAGATGGCGCCGCACCCGCGAACCGGGGCGTGGGCCTCGTGAAGCGGGACGTCGTCCCCGCGAGGCAGGGCGGGTCTCCCGCGGGACAGTGGAACTCGCCATGGTCGGTTCAGCCCTGCTGCTGAAGCAGTCGGTCACAGGCCTTGACAGCGTTGTCGAGCGCCGCCTTGGGGCTCTCCTTGCCTTGCAGCGCCTTGGCGACGTTGTTGCGCAGCTCGGTCTTCATCTGCTCGCTGAACAGGACCGGGGTGTAATTGACCGCGTTCTTGAGGGACTTGGCGGCGGCGACCCGGACCCTGGTCTCGTCCGTCCCGTCCTCCTTGGTGAAGTACGGGTCGTCCAGCGAACCGGCGGTGCTCGGGAAGATCGCGACCTTCTTGGCGAACGACATCTGGTTCTGCGCGTCGGTGACATAGTGCGCGAAGGCGACCGCGGCAGGCGTCCGCTTGGTCTGCGCGTTCACCATCACGCCCATGACGTACATGTTGACCTTGCCGGTGCTGGTGATCTGGTCGGTGATGCCGATGTTCTTGTAGAGGCTCGGCGCCTGCTTCTTGAAGTTGCCGAGGTCAAGCGCACTGCCCGGGTTCATGGCGACGGCCCCGGTGAGGAACTTCTTGCCGGACGACTCCGGGGTCGCGGTCAGCGCCTGCGAGTCGAGGGCCTTGGCGTCGTACAACTCCTTGTACTTGGTGAGGAGTTCGACTCCCTTGGCGTCGTTGAAGGTGAAGGCGGTGCCCTCGTCGTTCATCAGCGGCACGCCGTAGCGCCCGAAGTCCTCGATGGTGGGCACGTTCGCGAGCGTCGCGACCTTGCCGTCGCTCTTCTCCGCCAACTCCATCGCGCTGTCGAAGAGCTCGTCGTAGGTCTGCGGGGGCTTGGAGGCGTCGAGCCCGGCCTCCTTGAACAGCGACTTGTTGTAGAACAGCGGGCCGGTGTTCAGGTACCAGGGGAAGGCGTACGTCCCCTCCATGCCCGGTATCCCGTGGCTCGCCCACGCGCCCGGCAGGTACTCCTTCTTGTACTTCGCGGCCGCCTTGTCGAGGTCGAGCGCGAGTCCCGCCTTGGCGAGCGGGGCCACGAGGTCCGGCGAGACGTTCACGACGTCGGGCAGGGTACCGCCGGCCGCGTCCGCGCTGATCTTGTCGGCGTAGCCCTCGGCGGGCTGGTCGACCCACTTCACCTTGGTGCCGGGGTACTCCTTCTCGAAGTCGGCGATCACGCCCTCGAAGTACGGCTTGAAGTTGGCCCTCAGGTTCCAGGTCTGGAAGGTGATGTCGCCCTCGACCTTGCCGGAGGCGTCCGTCGAGCCGGTGTCGTCACCCCCGGAGCCACAGGCGCTGAGCGGCAGGGCCAGGGCGACGACAGCGGCGGTGAGTGCTCTGCGAGGCATGCGCACAGTGACCGGTCTCCTTTGCGGCGGGGGTCGGCGAGAGGTTGGCGAACAGTGCCGGGGCAGACCTTGCATCCAACGCCTGGGGGAAGTCAATGCATTCGCTGGACCGTAATTCTTCGGTCAGGCAAAGCTGCAGGTCAGCTGGCTCTAACGACTCCAATTAATCTCTTTACTAATGCGCTTTAGGTGCCGTCACTCAAGCGCTTTAGTGAGCGATGACGTACGGTACGCTGAGCGCCGCAGGTCACGGGGAAAGGGGCACGTGTGTCAGCCAAGCGGTCTCCCGCGCGTCGACCGACGATGAAGGACATCGCGCAGCGCGCCGGGGTCTCCGAGAGCGCGGTCTCGTTCGCGCTCAACGACCGGCCGGGGGTCTCCGAGATCACCCGGGACCGGGTGCGCCGAGTCGCCGAACAGCTGGGCTGGCGGCCCAGCACGGCCGCGCGCCAACTGTCCGGCGAGGGCGCGGCGACGGTCGGCCTGGTCGTGGCCCGCCCCGCGGACACCCTGGGCGTGGACTCGTTCTTCCTGCAGCTCATCTCGGGTATCCAGGAGGTCCTGTCCGAGCGTCATCTCGGCCTGCTCTTCCAGGTGGTCGAGGACGTCGACGACGAGTGCGCGGTGTACCGGCGCTGGTGGGCGGAGCACCGCGTGGACGGCGTGATGGTCGTCGATCCCCGGACGGACGACCCGCGTCCCGACCTGCTCGACGAGCTGGGCCTGCCCGCCGTGGTGATCGGCGGGGTGCCGGACGCGCGGCACCCGGGGCTGTCCACGGTCTGGGCGGACGACGCGGGTGCGATGGCGTCGGTCGTCGACCAGCTGTACGCGCTGGGCCACCGCCGGATCGTGCACATCGCGGGCCTGCCCGGCCTGGCGCACACCGAGCGCCGGATCCGTACGCTGCGCGCGGAGGCCGAGCGGCTCGGGCTCGCCGAGGTGCGCTCGGTGCCGACGGACTACTCGGACGCGGAGGGCGCCGCCGTCACACGCCGGGTTCTGGAGGGCGATTCGCCGCCGACCGCGCTGGTTTACGACAACGACGTGATGGCTGTTGCCGGGGTCGCCGCCGCGGCGGAGCTGGGTTTCGCGGTGCCGGGTGACGTGTCGGTCGTCGCCTGGGAGGACTCGGCGCTGTGCCGCATGGTCAAGCCCTGGCTGTCGGCGCTGTCCCGGGACACGGTGGAGTTCGGCCGGACGGCGGCGAAGGAGCTGACCTCGTTGGTGGACGGTGGTCCGGCCCGGACGGTGCAGGTGCCGGTGCCGCGGCTGATCGAGCGGGAGAGTACGGGGCCCTGCGGGGCTTGAGCCGGGGTTGGGGTGGCCGTCGTTTGTGACGGCCACCCCTGCCTCCGGTAGAGCGGGGGGTATTGCGTCCGCGGGTCGGTTGTAGCTGGTCGCGCAGTTCCCCGCGCCCCTGAGGATGCCGGGGCGGCCCGGTGCCGTCAGAGGCGCGAGCGGTGCAGCGCGAACTGTGCCAGCTGCGCCGACTGGCGCGACCTCGTCACTCGTACCCGCCAGTGCCTTGCCCGTACCGGAGTCGGCAGCAGCAGGATGCGGCTTGCGCCGAGTGTGCCCGCCTCGGTGACGCGCTTCCAGGTTCCGCCGGTGTGCGCCTCGATCACGACGCTCTCGACCTGCTGGCCGTGCCGGATGTCCTCGGCGAGCCGGATCCGGTCCACCTCGCGAGTGCGGCCGAGGTCGACGGTGATCGTCCCCGGCGAAGTCGTCACCCGGGCCCCGCGCGCCAGGTCCTCCGGCAGCTCGCGGTCGATCCGCTCACGGAACTCCCGCAGGCGGGTGACGTCGGCGGCCGGGAGGAGACCGTCCTTGTCGGGCGGCACGTTCAGCAGCAGTACCGCGTTGCGGCCCACCGAGCCGAAGTAGATGTCCGTCAACTGCTGGACAGACTTGGGCCGTTGGTCGGCATGGTAGAACCACCCGTCCCGGATGGACACGTCGGCCTCGGCCGGCCACCACTGAAGGTAGTCGGCCACGGGCCGCGCGGCGACCAGCGCGTCGCGGCCGCCCATGTCGGGAGCGTCGTACGAGAGCGCGAAGTCCATGCGCCCGTTGTCCTTCTCCTGGACGGGTACGACGCTCCACTCGTTCTCGCGGGCGAACCCGCCCTCGTTGCCGACCCAGCGCACGTCGGGGCCGGACACGGCGATCGTGGCGTCCGGCACGAGGGCCCGGATCAGCGTGTACCAGCTGTCCCAGTCGTACTTCTCGACCTTGTCCGGCGGGATGTGGCCCTGGGCGCCGTCGAACCACACCTCGTCGACGGGCCCGTACTCGGTGAGGACCTCGTAGAGCTGGTTGAGCATGTGGGCCCCGTAGTCGGTGGCCTGGAGCGTGAACTGCGGACCGCCTGTACGGTCGTCGCCCTCCACCGGTGTCGGGATCGTGTGCTCGGAGCGGGCGCTGCCGTTGGCGTACACGCCGTGCAGGTACTGGTTCTCGTCGGCCGGCGACATGTAGACGCCGACCTTGATGCCGTGCCGTCGCATCGAGTCGGCGAACGAGCGCAGGACGTCACCCTGTCCGTCGCGCCAACTGCTCGATGCCACGGTGTGGTTGGAGTAGCGGGTCGGGTAGAGCACGAAGCCGTCATGGTGCTTGACGGTGAGGATGGCGAGCTTGAAGCCGCCGTCGCGCAGGGCGCGGGCCCACTGGTCGGTGTCGAGGCCGACCGGTTGGAACACGTCGGGGTCCTCGTCCCCGGTGCCCCATTCGAGGCCGGTGAAGGTGTTCACGCCGAAGTGCAGGAAGGCGGTGCGTTCGAGGCTCTGCCAGGCGATCTGCCGTTCGGTGGGACGGACTTGGGAGGCCTTGCGTACCAGTTCTTCCTGGGTGTCGTCCGGGCTGACGGGGATCCGGTACTGCGGTTCTTCGGCAGAGGCGATGGAGGCGGCGGAGGTCGCAGAGGCGGCAGAGGCAGTGGAGGCGAGCGCCAGGGACGTACCACTGGACGCGACGACAGCCGCGGCTGCCGTGACGAAGAGACGTCTGGAGACGGCCATGCGGGTGGGACTCCTCAGGTCAGTGAAGGTCAGCGGGAGGTCACTGGGCGGTCAACGTCCATACAGCAGGAGGCTGTTGGTCCGGCGGATACTGGACGAGCCGTCCGTCGTCGGCGACGTGCACGGCCATCTGCGTGATCGCGTTGACGAGCCGATAGCCGCCCGGTGACGGCACCAACTGCCAGCGCTGCAGCGTGTTCGTCGCGTCGCAGGTCTCCTGGGTCACCTCGACGCCTGGCTGGAGCGGCACGTTGAGCGTGAGCTTGCCGCCGCGTACCTCCAGACAGCCGTTCGCTTTCTTCAAGGTCACATAGCCGTCCGGGGTGCGCTCGGCCTCGGCGCTGAAGGTCCGGTCGGCCGCGCGGAAGGTGTACGCCCCGTCCGCGACCGGTACCCGCGTGAGGTCCCGCCACCCGGGTGCGTGCCCCACGGCCGCCGCGCGAGAGGTGAACTTCGCGTACGTGGCGTCCGGATGCGGGCTCCCCCACGTGGCCTGCGCGAGGTGTCGCAGTGCCGGATCGGTGTCGACCGCGACCTCGTTCTCGGTCTCACCGCGCCCGTTGTCCGGCCAGAGGCTGATCTTCGCCCCGGTGATGCCCTCCCGCGAGGTGAGCTTCTGGCCCTCGAAGCTGCGCGGGTCCCAACTCTGGTCGTACAGCGCCTTGGTATCCGTGTGGAAGCCGCCGCGCACGAGATAGAGGGCGTAGGCCGCGTTCATCAACGGATAGCCCTGCGCGACGATCTGGCTCGGTTTCGTCGCCACGTTCAGCCAGTGCTCAACTGTCGTCCCGGCGGTTACGGGCACGGTGTTGTCGCCGGTCAGACCGTCGTTCCAGATGCGCAGCTGCTTGCCCTTGGCCGCCGCGTAGGCGTGGACGCGGTTGACGAAGTCGATGAACGCGTCCTGCGGGGTGGCGTTCGCGCCGTACTTCGCCCGCGCGTACTCCAGGACCTGCGGGTACTTGGCGAAGTCGGAGCCGAGCATGTACTCGTCGGCGCCCATGTGCCAGGAGCCGGCCTTGAAGACCTGCGCGTACTCGTCGATCAGGCTGGTGTAGTAGTCGAAGGCGGCCGGCTGAGTGACGTCGAGCCGGGACGGCTGCTTGCTCCCGTCGGAGTCGGTGAGCTGGAGATCCGGACGGTTCTCGATCCAAGGGTCCATGTGCCCCGGGGAGTTGATCTCCGGAATGATCGTGACGTGGTACTTCTCTCCGAGGGAGACGAGGCGACGGATCTCGTCCTTGGTGTAGTAGCCCCACGTGTTGGCCTCGGGGTGCGCGTCGCTCCTCACCTTCAGTTCGAGCAGCAGCTGGTTGAGCTTGTTGTACGCCATGTCGCGTACAAGGTTCTCCAGCCAGTCCGTGGTGATGTGGACGTAGCAGGCGCAGACGCCGACGCCGCGCTCCTCGTACTGCGGCACGTCCACGGTACGGCCGGCGGGCAGCCGGTCACCCTGCGCCAGGAGCTGGAGGACGGTCCGGGTGCCGTAGAAGGCGCCAGTCTCGGTGGCGCCGGTCACCGACAGGCGTTTGCCCGCGCGGAGTTCGTACCCCTCCTTCCCGAGCGCCTTCCTTGTGGGCGCGACGTCGACAACGATGTCTCCGGTGCGCGCACCTCCGCTCACGACGGAGACGGTGCCTTGTCCCGCCGCGCGTAGATCATCGGCGAGGGTGGCGGCGACGCGGCGCTCCGCCGCGCTGTCGGCGACGAGGCGTGCTCCGCGCCCGTAGAGGTAACTTCCGGATTCCGGGGCCCAGTTGGACAGAGCGGGAACGGTGACAGGGGGCGCGGGTTCGGCCGCCTCCGCTGCCCGCGCCACCGGGACGGCTGCCGTGAGCAGCAGTAGCGCCGTCACCACACCGACCAGCCGGGACCGTCTTGGATACGTACTCTTGGCTTCCGTGGTCACGGGCACCTCCCATTCATCGGAGGTGTGATGATTGGGCTGGCTCCAGGGCCTGTCAATGGGGTGCGACACCAGCCAAGTTGAGCCAATGGTCGGATGACCAGCCACTCCGTGCGAACAGCCGGACAGCCGGGGCGCGAAAAGTCCAAGAAGAGCGGACGGAATGTCCAAGCGATGTCCAAGCGTGGCGACTCTCGACGCGACGCCCCGTACCCGGGCACAGTGCTCCTCGTACTCAGCAGTAAGCACTCACCGATAAGCCCACGCCCCGAGGAGCCACCGTGACCACCTGGGCCGGCCGGACCGCCGCCGAGATCGCCGCCGCCGTACGCGAGAAGCGGGTCACCCCGCGCGAGGTGGTGGCGGAACACCTCGCGCGGATCGAGCTGCTCGACGCCCGCGTGGGCGCCTTCCGCCACCTGCGCGCGGCGGCGGCGCTCACCGAGGCCGACGAGGTGGCGGCCCGAACCGACTTGGCCGAACTGCCGCTGGCAGGTGTGCCGTTGGCGGTCAAGGACAACCTGTCCGTACGCGGCGAGTCCACCCGCAACGGTTCCGCCGCGACCCCGGACACCCCGGCCGACCAGGACCACGTCACCGTGGCCAGGCTGCGCGCCGCGGGCGCCGTCGTGGTGGGTCTCACGAACGTCCCGGAGCTCTGCGTCTTCGGCACCACGGACGGCGTGCACGGCATCGCCCGCAACCCGTGGGACACCTCGCGCACGGCGGGTGGCTCATCCGGCGGCAGCGCGGCAGCGGTCGCCGCCGGGATGGTGCCCATCGCGATCGGCAACGACGGCATGGGTTCGCTGCGCATTCCCGCCGCCAACTGCGGCGTCCTCGGCCTGAAGCCGGGCCACGGGACGGTCCCGGCGGACATCGGCCACGGCGACTGGTTCGGCATGTCCGAGAACGGCCCCCTGGCGACGACGACCGAGGACGCCCGGCTGATGTTCTCGGTCCTGGCCGCCACGGATGTCGTACGCGTCGAGGAGTCCGTCATCCGTACGGTCGCCCTCTCCGTGCGCAGCCCCCTGGTCGGCGTCACCATCAGCCGGCCCTACGCGGCCGCGGCCCGCGAGGCGGCCGAGTTGCTGGCGGGTGCGGGGCATCGGGTGCGGCGGGCCGATCCGCCGTACCCGGTGTGGCTGGGGACCACCGCGCTCGCGCACTGGACGGCGGGGACGGCGGTGGATGCCGAGGGGCTCGACCGGCGGCGGCTCACGCGGCGGACGCGGGTCCACGCTGCCGTGGGGCGGCGCTTCGTCGGCTCTGTGCGGGGAGGTGCGCGCCGGGAGCAGCTGCGGGAGCGGTTGGAGCCGTTCTTCGCGGAGCACGATGTGTTGCTCACCCCGGCCCTTGCCCGGCGGGGGCCCGCTGCCGCGGACTGGCACGCGCGCGGGTGGCTGCGGAATGTCCTGGCCAACACGAACTACTCGCCCCTGACGCCGCCGTGGAACCTTACGGGGTGGCCGGCGATGACGGTGCCGTTCGGGACGTTGCCGTCGGGGGTGCCGTGTGCTGTGCAACTGGTCGGGCGGCCTGGGTCGGAGGCGGGGCTGCTGGAGCTGGCGGGACAGTTGGAGGAGCTGCGTCCTTGGCGACGTACAGCTCCGCTGGGGTGACCGGAAGGACCGGACGCCAGTGGAGAAGCTGCGGGTCGGTTGTGGCTGGTCGCTCCCCCACTCTCGGCTTCTCCCCCACTCTCGGCTTCGCTCGAGCGGGGGGACCCCCATGAGCGGGGGGACCCCCATCGCGGCGGAGCCGCACAATGTCACAGCCCCGCGCCTCTTTGGGGCGCCTTTGGGAGCCCGGTATTACAACGCTCGGTACATGATGTGTAGGCCGACCCGGCCCTGATGCGGGTGTTCGTATGCGTCTGGGACTGTACCCAGGATGGTGAAGCCGAGTGAGGTCCACAGCTTCACGGCGGGGTTGGTCTCCACTACGGCGTTGAACACCATGGCCCGGTAGCCGTCGGCCTTCGCCGCTGTGAGGACGTGTTCGGCGAGGGCGCGGCCGATGCCCTGGCCGGACCGGTCGGGGTCGACCATGAAGCCGGCGTTGGCGACGCGGGCCGCGGGACCGCCGTAGTTGGGGGCGGTGTACGCGGAGCCGACGACGGCTCCGGTGTCGTCCTCGGCGACGTACACGCGCTTGCCCGGCGCCATCCAGAGGGCGCGGGCCGCCTCTTCGGAGGTGTCCGGGTCCCAGGCGTAGGTCTCGGCGGCGGCGACGATCCGGTGCCAGAAAGGCCAAATCCGTGGCCAGTCGGCGGCCACGGCTTCTCTGATCGGCATGGGCGTCAGTCTGACACTCCCATGCCGGTCAGCGATCGCGAGGGTTCCGCGGTGGTCTTGGTCGGTCAGTCCACGCTGGGCAGGATGTGGGGCTCCGCGAGGTCGTCCTCGTAACCCGCCAGACGGATCGGGGCGGACCGCGCCCACACCTCGAGGCTGCCGAGCTCCTCGGGCCGGCGACCTGCACGCTCTGTACGTTCCTTGGGGAGCTGATCGAGATTCGTCTTCTCCGGTGTCACCGCGCACTCCTTATGTGTCGGATCACCCTCGGGGCGTACAGGGCCGGTCCACTGCCGGTCGCCTGACGCCCGCTCGGGTCTGAGCAAAGGCCGTTCGGACGCGGTGGCGCCGGTTTACTTGTGTGAGAGCAGGCCGTGGTGACCGGCCTGTCCCGGGACGGACCATGGGTGTGGGTGAGACCCAGTCAGGCTGTCCGTCCGGTACAGAGTACCCAAATGAGCGGGCGCCCGCTCGATGGGGCTGAAAACACGGTGTAACTGTCTGAAGTCGTTCAGCGTCCGATCGGCCATCGGTTCGCCGTGTTTCACTCGGTTGTCCACAGGCACGGATACACCCGGCCGGCCTTGTGCCAACATGATCAACGCCCCATTGTCCACGCGAAGGAGCCGACATGGCCGCCCAGCAGGTACGCGGTGTCATCGCCCCCGGCAAGAACGAGCCGGTGCAGATCCGGACGATCCTCATCCCGGACCCGGGTCCCGGCGAGGCCGTGGTGAAGGTGCAGGCCTGCGGGGTCTGCCACACGGACCTGCACTACAAGCAGGGCGGCATCAGCGACGACTACCCCTTCCTGCTCGGCCACGAGGCGGCGGGCATCGTGGAAGCGGTCGGCGAGGGCGTCACCGACGTGGCGCCCGGTGACTTCGTCGTTCTCAACTGGCGTGCGGTGTGCGGCCAGTGCCGGGCCTGTCTGCGGGGCCGCCCCTGGTACTGCTTCGACACGCACAACGCGAAGCAGAAGATGACCCTGGAGGACGGCACGGAGCTCTCCCCCGCCCTCGGTATCGGCGCCTTCGCGGAGAAGACCCTGGTCGCGGCCGGCCAGTGCACCAAGGTGGATCCGACCGTCTCCCCGGCGGTCGCGGGTCTGCTCGGCTGCGGTGTGATGGCCGGGATCGGCGCGGCGATCAACACTGGAGCGGTGGGCCGCGGCGACTCGGTGGCGGTCATCGGCTGCGGCGGTGTGGGCGACGCGGCGGTCGCCGGCGCCCGGCTGGCCGGCGCGGCGCGGATCATCGCGGTCGACATCGACGAGCGGAAGCTGGAGACGGCCCGGAAGATGGGCGCCACACACGCGGTGAACTCCAAGGAGACGGACCCGGTGGAGGCGATCCGCGAGCTGACGGGCGGCTTCGGGGCCGACGTCGTCATCGAGGCGGTCGGCCGGCCGGAGACGTACAAGCAGGCGTTCTACGCCCGCGACCTGGCCGGCACGGTGGTCCTGGTCGGTGTCCCGACGCCGGAGATGAAGCTCGAACTGCCTCTGCTGGACGTTTTCGGCCGCGGCGGCTCACTCAAGTCCTCCTGGTACGGGGACTGTCTGCCCTCGCGCGACTTCCCGATGCTGATCGACCTGCACCAGCAGGGCCGCCTCGACCTGGAGGCGTTCGTGACGGAGACGATCGCGCTGGACGCGGTGGAGCAGGCCTTCGACCGCATGCACGAGGGCGATGTGCTGCGCTCGGTGGTGGTGCTCTGATGGCGGCCCGTATCGAGCACCTGGTCACCTCCGGCACCTTCAGCCTGGACGGCGGCACCTGGGACGTCGACAACAACGTCTGGATCGTGGGCGACGACTCCGAGGCCGTGGTCATCGACGCGGCGCACGACGCCGACGCCATCACCGAGGCACTCGGCGGCCGCACGCTGCTTGCGATCGTCTGCACCCACGCCCACAACGACCACATCGACGCCGCCCCTGCTCTGGCGGCCCGCACCGGCGCCCCGATCCTGCTGCACCAAGACGACCTCCCCCTGTGGAAGCAGACCCACCCGGACCGCCTCCCGGACGGCGGACTGGCCGACGGCCAGCAGCTCGCGGTGGCGGGTGTGGAGCTGACCGTCCTGCACACCCCGGGTCACGCTCCGGGCGCCGTCTGTCTGCACGCTCCGGAACTGGGCACCGTCTTCACCGGCGACACGCTGTTCCAGGGCGGGCCGGGTGCGACGGGACGGTCGTTCTCGCACTTCCCGACGATCGTCGAGTCGATCCGGTCCCGGCTGCTCGCCCTGCCCGCCGAGACGGTCGTCCGTACCGGCCACGGCGACTCCACGACGGTCGGCGCCGAGGCCCCGCACCTTCAGGAGTGGATCGACCGGGGCCACTGAGACGGGCCTGCCCGCCCCAGGACAGCGGCCCCGGGGCGGAGGCATTCCACGGTTCGCAGTTCAGTTCCCGTTGGCTCCGTCGAAAGCTGGCCATGATCTGCTGACGCGAGACAGCGGCCTTTCTCGCCCGCAGGGAGGACTGGCGCATGGAGCTGCGCAGTGTCGAGGAGCTGATGGATCTGCTGTACGCCTGCCGGGGGGCCTGGGACACCCCCGACGGCGGCGGCGATCCGGTCGATCTGCACGATCACGCGCTGCAGACCGCCGCGCTGCTGCGCCGGAGCCGCCCCGCGGACAAGGAACTACAGGTGGCCGGCCTGGTGCACGACATCGGGCAGCTGCTGCGGCCGGGCGACTACGCGGGACACGCGGACTGTGCGGCCGACGCGGTACGGCCGCTGCTCGGCGAGCGGGTCGCCCATCTCGTGCGCCTCCACAGGGAGGGGTTGGCGTACGACCCGGCCATGGAGGACGTACTACTCCTGCGGCAGGCGGACGAAGCCGCTCGGACGGCCGGTCTGGACGCCGGGGTCCTGGAGGACTGGCGCACGGTGCTGGAGCTGGTGGCGGCCGGACGCGCACGGCTGAGGCCTGTCGACTGAGCAGCCATGCCCTCGGCCGGCCCCGCTCCCGACCGGGGATTGTTGGCTGACGGTCCGTCATGAGACGGTACGCGGATGACGTCGCCGTACGGACTCGAGGGCAGAGTCGCCATCGTCACTGGGGCCTCGCGTGGCATCGGGCTGGCCGTAGCCGAAGCGTTCGTGGCGGCGGGGGCGAGGGTATGCGTGACGGCTCGTGATCCGGACGCGGTGCGCTGGGCCGCGGAGGATCTCGGCGGAGTGGGGCTCGCGGGATCGGTCGCCGATCCGGGTCATCTGCGGGAGTTGACCGAGCTGGCTCTGCGCGAGTTCGGGCGGATCGATGTCGTGGTGAACAACGCGGCGACCAACGAACCGTACGGCCCCCTCATGGACGCCGACCCGGACCGCTGGCGCGAGGCCTTCAACGTCAACGTCGAAGCACCGCTCCGGCTGGTGCAGTACGCGTGGCGGGCGTGGCTGAGGGAGCACGGCGGGTCGGTGGTGAACGTATGCACCGAGGGCGCGGGCCATGTGGGACCGAACGTGGGCGCGTACGGCACCAGCAAAGCCGCCTTGCTCCATCTGACCCAGCAGCTCTCGGGCGAGCTGGCCCCAAAGGTCCGGGTCAACTCCGTCTCCCCCGGCCTCGTACGCACAGAGATGGCCCGCTTCGTATGGGAGCAGGCCGAGGACGAGCTGGCGGCCGGGCTCCCACTGGGCCGGATCGGTGAACCCGAGGACATCGCGCGCGCCGTCGTGTGGCTGGCCTCGGGCGCGGCAGAGTGGATCACGGGGGCGGACCTGCTGGTGGACGGCGGGACGCGGGTACGCGCGGCGCACACGACGACGGCGTACGCCGTGCACGAGCGCCTGCGGGCGCACCGCGCCCCGTAACGGGCGCGGGGAACGGCGCGACCAGCCACACACGACCCGCTCGTCCCGGCGGAGTCGTCGCCCACGGCTCACGCTCGGCACGGAGCCGTTACCACTTGCCGGGCGCGTAGTCCTTCATAAAGACCCCGTACAGGTCCTCGCCCTGCTCACCTCGCACGATCGGGTCGTACACCCGGGCCGCCCCGTCGATCAGGTCGAGCGGCGCGTGGAAACCAGCGTCGGCGAGGCGCATCTTGTCCGGGTGCGGCCGCTCGTCGGTGATCCAGCCGGTGTCGACCGCGGTCATCAGGATGCGGTCCTTCTCGAACATCTCCTGGGCGCTGGTGCGGGTGAGCATGTTGAGCGCGGCCTTGGCCATGTTGGTGTGCGGGTGGCCCGCGCCCTTGTAACCGCGGTTGAAGACGCCCTCCATGGCGGAGACGTTGACGATGTACGTGCGGTTGGCCCCGGCTGCCGTCATCGCCGCGCGCAGGCGGCTGATGAGGATGAACGGCGCGGTGGAGTTGCAGAGCTGGACCTCGAGCAGCTCGACCGGCGTGACCTCCTCGACGGCCTGGATCCAGCTGTTGGTGTCGTGCAGGTCGGGGACGAGCCCGCCCGCGTCGATGGCCGTACCGGCGGCGATCCGCTCCAGGGACGCCGAGCCGGAGACTAGGGCCAGGTCGGTGACGTCCTGCGCGGTCAGGGCGCCGCCTCCGGGGACCGGCAGCGCGGCCACAGCGCCGGAGCCGAAGGTGCCGATCACCTCGGCGGGCGGCAGTTCACCGGCGGGCAGCGGGCCGGACTCGGCGGCGAGCAGCTCGGTGTAGGCCCCCGGCGAGCGGCGTACGGTCTGGGCCGCGTTGTTGATCAGGATGTCGAGCGGGCCCTCGGCGGCGACGGAGTCGGCGAGCGCGACGACCTGGGCGGGGTCGCGCAGGTCGATGCCGACGATCTTGAGTCGGCCGATCCACTCGTCGCTGTCGGGCATGGCCTTGAAGCGGCGGATCGCGTCGTTCGGGAAGCGCGTGGTGATCGTGGTGTGCGCACCGTCGCGCAGCAGCCGCAACGCGATGTACATGCCGATCTTGGCGCGGCCGCCGGTGAGCAGCGCGCGCTTGCCGGTGAGGTCGGTGCGGGCGTCGCGGCGGGAGCGGTTCTCGGCGGCGCACTCCTGGCAGAGCTGGTGGTAGAAGTAGTCGACCTCGACGTACCGCTTCTTGCAGATGTAGCAGGAGCGCGGACGCTGGAGTATCCCGGCGATCTCGCCGGCGTCGGTCACGGACGAGGGCAGGATGCCCTCCGTCTCGTCGTCGATGCGCTGGGCGGAGCCGGTGGCCGTGGACTCGGTGACCGCCTTGTCGTGCGCGGTCTTCGCCGCCCGGCGCTCCTGGCGGCGGCGCTGCTTGACCGTGCGGTAGACGCCCGCGGTGGCCCGGCGCACGGCGATGGCGTCGGGGTGGTCGACCTCGATCTTCTCGAGCTCGTCGAGCACGCTGAGGCAGACGGCCAGCCGCTCCGGGTCGATGCCGGGACCGAACGAGGCCTCCGCGACCACCTCTGCCGTGTCCACGGCGGGGGCCGCCTGGCTGTCGTCTGTCACCGTCATCGTTGTTGCCGTCTCTCGGGGTTTCGCGCCGCGCTCGAACCGCGCTCGCTTTCGAAGGCGGAATTTTACGGAGCGCAGGGCAAATGCACCAAACCCGCGATGATCAGCGGCCTCCTCGGGGCCCACCGGCGGGCCCGTGGACGGAGATCCACGGGCCCGCGAGTGGCTGTCCCACGGCCCCGCGGGCGGCGGTTCAGAGTACGCAGGCGTCGATCAGCTCCTCCACCTCGGCGGACACCGCCTTGGCCAGCCGGTCGAGGTCCGGCACGGCCTCGGCGTCGGCCACGAGCCCGTAGTGGACGCGGCCGCGGAACGTGGAGACCGCGACCGCGAGGGACTGGCCGCGGGCCAGCGGGGCGAGCGGGTACACCTCGGTGAGCGGGCAGCCGCCGAGCTTCATACCGAGGCTGGGCAGCGGCACGCTGGTGACCAGGATGTCGAAGAGCAGCCGGGCCGCCTGGCCGACGACGGGACCGCCGAGCCGGTGTCCGAGCGCCGGAACGTGGTCGGCGAGCAGCGCGACGGCGCCCGCGCCCCGGTTGGGTCCGGCGTCCTTGTTGCGGTCCATGGCCCTGCGCACCGTGTCGAGCCGTCCGAGCGGGTCGGGGTCGTCGACGGGCAGCCGCATCAAGTAGCCGGAGAGCCGGTTGCCCTGCGGGTGCGCGGTGCGCGGGCGGCGCCGCGAGACAGGGATCAGGGCGCGGGGCGCGACTCCTTCGCTGCCGTCGCCGCGCTCGTCCAGCCAGCGGCGCAGGGCGCCGGCGACGACGGCGATCAGGACGTCGTTGACGGTTCCGCCGACGCTCTTGCGAATCTTGTGCACGTCGTCCAGTTCGAGAGCCACTCCCGCGATGCGGCGAGTGCCGGTCGCCTCCGCGACGAGGGCGGAGGAGGACCGGACACCCCAGGTGGCGCGGGCGACGGAGGCGCCGATGTCGAGGGCGCGGCCCACGTCGGAGAGCGTGCCGCGGACGAGGCCCGGCAGCTTGCGGACGTCCGGGAACAGGGCGCGGGAGGGCTCCTCGGGTCGTGGACGGGGTGTCGGCATGTCCATGGGGTCCATGACCGCCGCGGCGAGCGTCAGTGCCCGCAGTCCGTCGGCCAGGGCGTGGTGGAACTTGAAGAGCACGGCGAAGGAGGTGCCGTCCACGCCGGGCACCACGTGCGCCTCCCACGGCGGCCTGCCGCGCTCGAGGGGGCGTTGCATGATCGCGCCCGCGGCCTCGTGGAAATCCGCGACGGGGGCATGCAGCCGAACGTGGTCGAACGGTTCGAAGTCGGGGACGGGCTCGCGTACGGCGCCGCCGAAGGACAGCGGCCTGCGCAGGTCGAAGGCCAGCGGCTGCCGGAGGTCGAGCGGTTGCCAGACGTCACGGATCCGCATGCGCAGTCCGGGGACGCCGGCCGCGCGGGACGCGAGCAGGTCGGCCGCGTGCGGGGCCGCGGCGGGCGAGTTGGCCGCGAAGACCCCGAGGGCCCCGAGGTGCATGGGGTGCTCGGCGGACTCGATGTTCCAGAACGCCAGGTCGAGTGGTGCGAGAAGGTCAGAGGTCAATGGCTTGGCTCTCGCTTCGACGACGGGTGAGCCAGCAGTCAATCCTGGCTGGGCGATTACGGTCAAGTACGATCAAGCTACGCACAGTTAACACCAGATTAAGTCCGGCCCCCAGCGAAAGGGGCGGGACGTGTGGGGCTCAAGGGGTCAGTTCAGCGCAGGCGGGGCGGCATCCGCGGCCGTACCCCACCCGGACGGCTCCGCCCCCACGGTGAAGGCGAGCGAGCGGATGCCACGCAGCGCGTCGGTCGTCAGATACGTACGGTCGTACCCGACCCCGTCGGTGTACGCCGACTGGATGTAGCGTCGGCTGTCCGAGGTGCCCGGAGCCGTCACGGTCAGGGCGCCGCGCGGGTAGTAGCGACGGTCGAGCGCGATGTCGACCCGTTCGAAGACGGGCGTGGACAGGCCCCAGGTGTCGAAGCCGGGCTGCACCGGGAAGATCCCGATCGACGACAGGACGTTCCAGGCGGACATCGTGCCCAGGTCGTCGTTGCCGGTCATGCCGGTCGGCGAGTCCGTGAAGAGCGTCAGCGCGGCGTGCACGACGTCGGTGGTCTTCCAGGGCCGGCCGGTCGAGAGGTAGGTGTAGGGGGCGATGAGGTCGGGCTCGTTCTGCGGGTTGTACTTGTCCGCGTTGTAGTAGTCGTACGGCCCGTTCACCCACACCTCGCGGGCGGTCTTCGCGGGGTCCTCCAGGAGCTGCTCGTACGCGAAGAACGAGTCGAGCCGATCGTTGGCCGCCTGCTCGCCGCCGATCAGGTCGACCATGCCCGGCAGGTCCTGCGGCACGAGCCACTGGTACTGCCAGGACGTGCCCTCGTGGAATCCCTCACTCTTGGCGGGGTCGGCCGGCCCGGTGAAGGCTCCGGAGGCGTCCCGCGCCCGGAAGAAGCCGGTCGAGCCGTCGAAGATCTCGCGGTAGTTCTGCGCACGGGCGGCATACCGCGCGGCGTCCCCGTCATGCCCCAGGCCGCGGGCCATCTCGGCGAGCACCGCGTCGGACAGGGCGTACTCCAGGGTCGCCGACGCGCCGTGGTCGTAGTCCGCGTCGCCGGGCTTGGCGTGCGGGCGGCCCTTGATGTGGGGCGCGAAACCGTGCGCGATGTACTCCTTGTTCGCCTCACGGCCCACCGCGGGCGAGTCGGCGGGCGGCACACCGTCGGCGTTCTCCTTCAGCGCGCGGTACGCCCGCTCCTCGTACCCCTTCAGCAGGCCCTGCTGGTAGGCGTTGGTGAGGAACGGGGTGACCGGGTCGCCGGTCATGATGTTCGTCTCGACCGTCCCGTAGCCCCACTTGGGCAGCCATCCGCTCTCCTCGTCGATCTTGAGCACGGAGATCGCCATGTCCCGCGCCTCGTGCGGCGCGAGCAGGGACAGGAGCTGCGACTGGGTGCGGTACGTGTCCCACAGCGACCAGTTCTGGTAGTAGGTGAAGCCCTGGGCTCGGTGGGTCTTCTGGTCCCAGCCGGTGTAGCGGCCGTCGGCGTCACTGCCGATGTTGGGCGCGAGGAAGGACCGGTAGAGGGATGAGTAGAAGGTGCGGCGGAGCGTGTCGCCGCCGCCCTTGACCCGTACGTCGTCAAGGCGGTCCTCCCACGTCCGCTGGGCCGTGTGCCGGACGGCGTCGAAGGAACGGCCGCCCTCGGAGCGGAGGTTGACCTCGGCGCCGCGCGCGTCCACGTACGAGAGCGCGGTGGTCGCCTCGACCGTGCGGTCCTTGGTGGTGTCGAAGCGGACGTAGGCGCCGCCTCGGCCGGCGCTCACCGACTCCTTGGACCCCTCCGTGACCGTGTCGCCGTTCCAGGTCCCGGACGTCGTGAACGGCCGGTCGAAGCGGGTGATCGTGTAGACGGTGTACGGCTTGGTGTCCTGGCAGAAGCCACTGCCAGTGATCGCGGTGCGCACGGTGCGATTGTCCACGATCTCGACCTTCGTGGAGACGGTCCTGTGCAGCGACTGGCCCGCGTTCAGCAGAACGTTCGCCTTGTCGGTGGCGGGGAAGGTGTAGCGCTGCACGCCGGTACGCTCGGTCGCCGTCAGCTCGGCGTCGATGCCGGTCTTCAGGCCGACCTTGTAGGAGCCCGGGCTCGCCTTCTCCTCGTCGTGACTGAACTCGGCGGCGTACTTCGCGTAGTCCGTCTGCGTGACGTCACCGGTGGTCGGCAGGACGGGCAGATCGCCGCCGAGTCCGCAGCCGACGCCGGAGAGGTGGACGAGCGAGAAGCCGCGGATGTGGTTCTCGGAGTAGTCGTAGCCGGTGTTGTGGCCGGTGTCCGGTGAGAACTGCACCATGCCGAAGGGCACGGCGGCGCCGGGATAGGTGTTGCCCTCGTTCTCGGTGCCGATGAAAGGGTTGACCAGCTCGGTGAGCCGGCCGGCACTCGGCTCGGCGGCCTGGACGGCGGGGACGGCGAGGCCGCCGCCCAGCAGGGCGGCGGCCGTCACCGCCCCGGCCGTGCGCAGGGGCAGGCGCCGGGTCCCTCTCATACGGAAGACCTCCGTTGTCGTCACGTCAGGTGGCCGGGCAACCCGTGGGGGTCGCCCGGGACGCGTCGTGGATCAGCGCCTCGTGCGCGGCCTTCAGCCGCGGCACGTCGGGCTTGACGACCTCGCGGTCGTAGGTCATGAGACCGTTCAACTCGCCTTCCATGTCGGATATCTGGGTGTAGACGGCGCCGTTTCCACCCCGGCAGACCAACGCGCGCACCTCGTCGAGGCGGGCCAGGCGCCGTGGCCGTGACCGGTAGCGGCGCGGCGGCGGCAGGGGCGAGCCAGCAGTCCTTTCAGCGCTGCCGAGGAGTCAACGCTGCCGAGGAGTGAGTGCCGCGAGGCCGGAGCGGACGGCGGCAGCGCTCTCGTCGAGCTCGGCACGCTCACGCGCGCGCCAGTTCGCGTCGATCCGGAAGTCGTCCCCGGTGAAGCGGGGGAAGACATGCAGGTGCACGTGGAGGACCTCCTGGAAGGCGGCCTCGCCGTCAGCCAGGAAGAAGTTGATACCGCTGCAACGCAGGGCTGAGCGACGGAGCGCGCGGGCAAGCCGGTGGGCCACCACCCACACATGGGCGCCGAGGGTCTCGTCGAGGTCCTCCAAGCCCACCGCGTGTGCCTTGGGAACGACCAGGAGATGGCCGGGCGTGACGGGTTGGAGGTCCATGAAGGCCACTACCGCGTCGTCCTCGTAGACCGTGCTGGCCTCTGCCTGACCTTGCGCAATGGCGCAGAAGACGCACTCGCTGACGACCACGGCCCTCTCCTGGACGACTGACTGCCTCTCCCGGACGACTGGACGGGTGTCCGGACGACGCCTACGGCACCCGCCTGCCCTTCGCCTACGACACCCGCTGGCCCTTCCCCAGTCCGATCACGCCCCCCTTGGAGACCGTGTAGAGCTCCTGGTCCCGTTCCGGGTTGACGCCGATCGTCGCTCCCGGGGGCACCTCCACGTTCTTGTCGAGGACCGCGCCGCGGACCACCGCGCCCCGGCCGATGTGCACGTTGTCGTGCAGCACCGAGCCCTGGACGACGGCGCCCGGGTCGACCCGGACACCCGGGGAGAGCACCGAGCGGCTGACTTGGCCCCTGATCAGGCAGCCCGCGCTGATGATCGACTCACTCGCTATGCCGCCCGCGCTGAAGCGGGCAGGCGACAGCTGGCCGGAGTGGGTGTAGATGGGCCAGCTGCGGTTGTAGAGGTTGAAGGCCGGCCGCTCGGCGATCAGGTCCATATGGGCGTCGTAGTACGCGTCGAGGGTGCCGACGTCACGCCAGTACCCCTGGTCACGGACCGTCTCGCCGGGTACGTGGTTCTCGCTGAAGTCGTAGAGCTGAGCCTCGCCCCGCTCGGTGAGCATGGGCAGGATGGAACCACCCATGTCATGCACGGAGTTCTCGTCCTCGGCGTCCCGGTGCAGCGCTTCCACCAGGGCCTTCGTGGTGAAGAGGTAGTTGCCCATGGAGGCGAAGACGCGCTCGGGGTCGTCCGGGAGGCCCGGCGGGTCGGCGGGCTTCTCCAGGAAGCTGTCGACGGTCTGGCCGTCGGTCCCGGGAGCGATGACACCGAAGGACGACGACTCGCCCCGCGGCACCCGTATCCCCGCGACGGTCACGCCCGCCCCGCTCTCGATGTGCTGGTTCAGCATCTGCCGCGGGTCCATGCGGTAGACGTGGTCGGCGCCGAACACCGCGATGTATTCGGGCTGTTCGTCGTGCACGAGGTTCAGCGACTGCAGGATCGCGTCCGCGCTGCCCAGGTACCAGCGCGGGCCGAGTCGCTGCTGCGCCGGGACCGGAGTCACGTAGTTGCCGAGCAGGCTCGACATCCGCCACGTCGTGGTGATGTGCCGGTCGAGCGAGTGCGACTTGTACTGCGTGAGGACGCAGATGCGCAGAATGTCGGCGTTGACGAGATTGGAGAGTACGAAATCCACCAGGCGATACGTTCCGCCAAAAGTCACCGCGGGTTTCGCGCGGTCCGCGGTCAAGGGCATCAACCGCTTGCCCTCACCGCCCGCAAGTACGATTCCCAGCACCGAAGGTCCACCGCGTCGCATGCCGCCGCCCCTCTACCCGCCCGGTTGTGCCACGTTCTTCGAACCACGCCTGCCAGAGAACTACCCCTGGTCGAAGGACTATTCCCCCGTGGACTATGCCTGTTTGAGGAGTTCCTCGTACAGCTGGACCGTGCGCCGGGCCACCGCGTCCCACCCGAACTCCCGCACCGCACGCTCCCTTCCCGCCTCGCCCATCCTCCGGGCGGTCTCCGGATCGGCGAGCAGCGAGTCGAGCGCACGCGCCAGCCGCACTTCGTACCCCTCGGCGGGCCCCTCGGCGGGATCTTCGACGGACACCAACAGCCCGGTCTCGCCGTCCGCGACGACCTCGGGAATCCCGCCGACCCGCGAGGCGACGACCGCCGTGCCGCAGGCCATCGCCTCCAGGTTGACGATGCCCAGCGGCTCGTACACCGAGGGGCAGACGAACACGGCGGCGTGCGTGAGGAGTTGGATCACGTCCGGGCGCGGCAGCATCTGCGGGATCCAGTGCACGCCCTCCCGCACGCGGCTGAGTTCTTGGTAGAGGTCGCGGAACTCCTGGTCGATCTCCGGGGTGTCGGGGGCGCCCGCGCACAGCACGACCTGTGCGGCCGGGTCGATGTCCCGGACCGCGCGCAGCAGGTGGGGCACGCCCTTCTGGCGGGTGATGCGGCCGACGAACAGGATGTACGGGCGGCTCGGGTCGAGGCCGATGCGGTCGATGACGTCCGTGCCGTGGTCCGGCTTGTAGAGGGAGGTGTCGATGCCGTTGTGCACGACGCGGACCTTCGCCGGGTCCAGGGTGGGGTAGCAGCCGAGGATGTCCTCGCGCATGGCCCCGGAGACGGCGATCACACGGTCGGCGGCCTCGATCGCGGTGCGCTCGGCCCAGCTCGACAGGGCGTAGCCGCCACCGAGTTGCTCGGCCTTCCAGGGGCGCAGCGGCTCCAGGGAGTGGGCGGTCATGACGTGCGGGACGCCGTACAGCAGCTTCGCGAAGTGGCCGGCGAGGTTGGCGTACCAGGTGTGCGAGTGGACGAGTTCGCGGCCTTCGAGGGCGGCGGCGATGGAGAGGTCCACGGAGAAGGTGCGCAGCGCGTCGTTCGCGCCGTCGAGCGAGGGCCAGGGCCGGTGTCGTACGACTCCGCCCGCGGCGCCCTCGCCCCAGCAGTGCACGTCCAGGTCGGTGAGTGGCCTCAACTCCCGGGCGAGGAATTCGACATGGACGCCCGCACCGCCATACACGTCCGGCGGGTACTCCCGGGTCAGCAGTCCCACTCGCACCCGGAACCCCCTGTCTCAGCGGCTGCTTCCCACATGGTCACCCAGAAGTGGCTCTTGGGGAAGACCGCAACGGAAGCCCCGCCGGGTTCCGTGCTCAGACTCGGCGCGGAGGACGCGTGAAACAGCAGTCGCCGCATACTCCGCCGCCGGGGACCCGGTAGTAGAGGCAGCAGCTGCGTCGGCGGAACGCCGTGCCGGTCAGGGTGCCGGTGTCCCGCAGGTCGGGGTGGTCGAGGAGTTCCGCGGCGAGTGTGCGGGCGCGATCGCTCACCTCTGTACGGTCGTTGGCGCGGGCCCACCGGTCGAGTTCGCGTGCGGCGCCCGCGAGCGCGGAGGCCGCGTTGCCCCACAGCAGCCCCGCGGAGACGGGGTGCCGGGCCCGAAGGGCCGCCGCGAGGGGTTCCAGGTGGCCGTGGTGCACGAGCTGCCGGATCGTCGCCGCGTCGCCGGGCAGCGCGCGCACCTCGGACAGCCACAGGTCGTCGGGTGCGCTGCCGTCCGCGTCCCAGCGCAGCAGCCGCGGATCGAGGTCGGGCACCTGCCCGTACAGCGCGGCCGCGCCCAGGGCCACCGACCACAGCCGGGCGGCGAGTCCCTGCTGCGCCACCGAGACGCCGATCCGCACCTCGGGCGCGCCCAGCGACCGTACGACCTTGAGGACACGGAAAGTGAGCGGATCCGCCCCTTCGGTGACGCCGTGTGTCGCGTACGCCTCCGCGAGGGTCGGCAGCGGCGGCCGTCCTGTGCGCAGGGCGAAGAAACCTTCGAGAGAGGCGAGTCGAGTGAGATCGGAGTCGAGGTCCACGGAGATCAAGTACACCAAGCGGGCATAAGGGTGCCACTTAAGGGGTTGTACCCGGTGTTGCCCACCCTGGGGAGGACTCGGCGGAGGTCGTACTCCATCGGCAGTACGACCCAATGAAGCCTCAGGTACGACGACACGGGAGCCTTTGAGAGGGATCGTATTAACCATGGAAGCCGACGGTTCGCCACACCGGACGCTCCGCTCGCCGGAGCTGATCCACCACACAGAGAGGAGCGCCGCATGAACGCCATTGTGCTGTCTGTGGTGCTCTCTCTCGTCTCCGCCGTCGCCTACGCCGGCGGGGCCATCGTGCAGGAACGGGTCGCGGCGACGACGCCGGACCAGACGTACGCTCCCATGCGTCAGGTCGCCTGGTGGATCGCGGTGGGCCTGAACGGCCTCGGCGGACTGCTGCACGTCGTTGCGCTGGCCTACGGTCCGCTCAGCCTGGTTCAGCCGCTCGGTGCGCTGACCATCGTGTTCGCGCTTCCGATGGCCGCCGTCTTCGTCCGCCGCAAGGCCGGGGCGACCGCCTGGCGGGGCGCGATCATGGCGACGGTCGGCCTGGCCGTACTGCTGGCGCTGGTCAGCACGGCCGACTCGCGGTCCCTGGACAGTACTCAGCGCGTGGTGGTGGCTCTGGTCACCGGCGGTGCGGTGGTGGCCCTGATGATGGCGGCCCGCGCGGTGCACCGGCACCCCGCGGTGCGCAGTGTGCTGCTGGCGGTCGCGGCCGGTATCGCCTTCGGTATGTCGTCGGTGTTCACGAAGACGGTCGCGGTGGACTGGACGGGCGGCGTCACGCTCGCCGACCTGCCGAGCCTCGCCGTGATCGGCGTCCTGGCGACCGCCGGAATGCTGCTGTCGCAGGCCTCCTACCGGGGCGCCGGACTCGCGGCGCCGCTGGCCACGCTGACGGTCGTGAATCCCATAGTGGCGGCCGCGGTAGGCATCACGATGTTCGGCGAAACCTTCCGCTACGGCGAGACGGGCACCGCCCTCGCGTTGGGCGCCGGGGTCGTCGCCGCGGGTGGCCTGATCCTGCTCACCACGGAGCGGATCGGCAGCGCGGGGCTTCCGGAGCCGGTTCCGGCGACAGCCGGGGCACGCGAGGTGTCCGTGAGCGCCGAGCCGAACCGCCTCAAGACGCTCGAGGAGACCGTTGTCCTGCCCCAGCAGTCCGTCGTGGCGGAACAGCTGGTCTCCGCGGGAGCACGGGAGAAGACGAACACGGGAGTACGGGAGAAGGCGCCCGCACCCGCCGGGGTGCTCGTCGCCGCCCGGGAGGAGGCCCTCCTGCCCCCGCCCGGGTCGAACGGGCCCCCCGCGGCCGACGAGGCGCCCGCCCGCCTACGGGACAGCCTGGACGAACGCATACCGGACAGCCTGGACGAAGCACCGTGGTCCGGCACCTACTACGGCAACCTCTACCTGCCGCTGCTGCCCGCCCCGATCGGGATCCGCTCCCGCGTCAAATCCTGACACCACCCGCGCGCAGATAGGCGACCGGATCGATGTCGCTGCCGAAACCGGGCCCCGTCCGCACTTCGAAGTGCAGATGCGGGCCCGTGCTGTTGCCCGTGGAACCGGAGCGGCCGATGCGCTGGCCGCTCGCCACGCTCTGCCCGGACTTCACGGAGATCGCCGACAGGTGGGCGTACTGGGTGTAGCGGCCGTCGCCGTGCCGGATCACCACCTGGTAGCCGAAGGAACCGCCCCAGCCCGCACTCACGACGCTGCCCTCCGCGACCGACTTGACCGACGTGCCGGTGGGCACCGGGAAGTCGACGCCCGTGTGATAGCCCTTCGACCAGGAGGAGCCCGCGACGCGGTAGGGCGTACCGGTGCCGGCGCTCACCGGGGCGGTGAGCTGCGTCGAGGAGCGGGCCTTCTTCTCGGTCTTCTCCTCAGTCCTGACCTCTGAGGAAGCCTTCTCCGTCGAAGGCTTCTGGGCCGACGTGGGAGTGGCGTCCGTGGCCGGCGCGGTCTTCGTCTTCAGGCTGAGCCGCTGGCCGGGAACGATCATGTTCGGATCGGCGCCGACGGTCTTGCGGTTGGCCTCGTACAACTGCTGCCAGCCGCCCTGCACTTCGCGGGAGCCCGCGATGCCGGAGAGCGTGTCGCCGCGGACGACCCGGTACATCTCGGCGGTGCCGGCCTGGGACTGGGGCGTGGTCTGCGGCTGTACGTCGCGGACGGTGCGCTTGCTGGTCTGGGGCGAGGCTGTCTGGGCGGAGGTGCCCGATGGGTTGATGTCGGGAGTGTCGCCGCCACGTGCGAGGCCCGCGCGGACCGAGCAGACCGGCCAGGCCCCGGGACCCTGGCCCTTGAGGACCTTCTCGGCGACGGCGATCTGCTGGTCCTTGGTCGCGAGGTCGGCACGCGCCGCGTACGCCCGGCCGCCGTACGCCTCCCAGGTGGACTGGCTGAACTGCAGTCCGCCGTAGTAGCCGTTGCCGGTGTTGATCTTCCAGTTGTTGGTGGACTCGCAGGCGGCGACCTTGTTCCAGGTGTCGACGTCGGCCCCGTGCGCGACGCCGGTACCGATGAGCGGTATCGCCATTCCGGCGCCGCCCACCGTGACGGTGAGTGAGGCTCGGTTGATCCTGTTGGGCTGATACCGGCGATGCCGGCCGCGTACGGCCATGAAGGAGCCCCCCTCGACAAGCGTCAGGAGCGGCAAAAGTAAACGCTGCTAACAAGCCGTGACAAGAGGACAATCAGCCGCACTATCTCGCCAAGTGTCCAGGAATACACACCCGTTGATGACTGGTTGTGGGTACATCCGAGACGGATGTGACGGCGAAGTTCGGCAAGGCGCTGAGGCAGGCGCGGCTCCGTTGCGTACACACCATCGGCAATTCAGGACGCGCGGTCGGCGAACGGGCAAGTCAGGATGGCCAGTGGGGCAATACTGGCGGGGCACGACCGGCACTACCGATTCAGGACCTTTAGGAGCCAACCGTATGAGCACATCAGCCCAGATCGGCGTCACGGGTCTCGCGGTCATGGGGCGCAATCTCGCCCGTAACTTCGCACGCAACGGCTACACCGTCGCCCTGCACAACCGGACGGCCTCGCGTACGCACGCGCTGGTGGAGGAGTTCGGCGGCGAGGGCGACTTCATCGCGGCGGAGACCGCCAAGGAGTTCGTGGCCGCCCTCGAACGGCCGCGCCGTCTGGTGATCATGGTGAAGGCCGGCGAGCCGACCGACGCGGTGATCCAGGAGTTCGCCCCGCTCCTGGAGCCCGGCGACATGATCATCGACGGGGGTAACGCGCACTTCGCGGACACCCGGCGCCGGGAGCACGACCTGCGCGAGAAGGGCATCCACTTCGTCGGCGCGGGCATCTCCGGCGGCGAGGAGGGCGCGCTGCACGGTCCGAGCATCATGCCGGGCGGCCCGGTGGAGTCGTACGACTCCCTCGGCCCGATGCTGGAGAAGATCTCCGCGAAGGCGGCGGACGGTACGCCCTGTGTCACGCACGTCGGTCCCGACGGCGCCGGCCACTTCGTGAAGATGGTGCACAACGGCATCGAGTACGCCGACATGCAGCTGATCGGCGAGGCGTACCAGTTGCTGCGTGATGTGGCGGGCTACTCCCCCGCGCAGATCGCGGACATCTTCCGCACCTGGAACACCGGGCGGCTCGACTCCTACCTGATCGAGATCACCGCCGAGGTCCTGTCGCATGTGGACGCGGCGACGGGCAAGCCCTTCGTGGACGTGGTCCAGGACCAGGCCGAGCAGAAGGGCACCGGCCGCTGGACCGTGCAGATCGCGCTGGACCTGGGCGTACCGGTGTCGGGCATCGCTGAGGCGGTGTTCGCACGGTCGCTGTCGGGCCACACCGAGCTGCGCGAGTCCTCACGCGGGCTCGCCGGGCCGAAGGCCGAGCCGATGGACGAATCGGACGCGGCGGCCTTCGCCGACCAGGTGGAGCAGGCGCTGTACGCGTCGAAGATCGTGTCGTACACGCAGGGCTTCCACGAGATCGCCGCGGGGAGTGCCGAGTACGACTGGAACGTCGACCTGGGCGCGGTCTCGGCGATCTGGCGCGGTGGCTGCATCATCCGCGCGGCGTTCCTCGACCGTATTCGCGCCGCGTACGACGCTCGGGCCGATCTGCCGAGCCTGCTGTCCGACGAGACGTTCGCCCAGGAGATCGGGGCGGCGCAGGACGACTGGCGTGCGGTGCTCGTGGCCGCGGTGCACCAGGGTGTGCCCACGCCGGGGTTCGCGGCGGCCCTCGCTTACTACGACGCCCTGCGGGCCGAGCGGTTGCCTGCGGCGCTTACGCAGGGGCAGCGGGACTTCTTTGGGGCGCACACGTATCGGCGGACGGACCGGGAAGGGTCGTTCCACACGATGTGGGGTGGGGATCGGGCCGAGGTCGCGGGCTGAACGGCTCGGCTTGTTAGTTCGGTCCATTGGTTCGGTTTGCGAGTGCGGGTCGTGGGGGCTGGTCGCGCAGTTCCCCGCGCCCCTGATGGGGCGTCGGTCGTGAGTCGCACCGGAAGGGGACGCTGGACGGGGCTTGCCCGAACCACTAGTGGCCCGGCGTGGAGGGTTCCGCGCCGGGCCGCCTGCGTGTTCGCCGTCTTCGCCGTCTTCGCCGTCTGCTAGGAAATCGGGCCCGGCTCAGGAGTGGGCTCCGGTACCGGGTCCGGGCCTGGTGGCTTGGGGACCGGTGACGGGGACGGCTCCGGTACGGGGTGGGGCTCGGGGGCCGGTACCGGGTCCGGGATGGGCTGCGGCCGGTCGGGGCCCGGGCCCGGAGTGGGTCCCGGCTTCACGGGATCGGGGTTGGGGTGCGTCATGGTGTCCTCCAGCCACTCGGAACGTCGGCTCTGGACTTGTCCCACGCGTACCCGTGCCCCGCGCGCGCACTCACCCCGTCGCGGGACGAACGGCGACCAGGTGGCCGAGGCGTTGGCCTGCGCCGCCCCCGCAATGGCTGCCGCGACCGCTCCTCCCGCTGCCGTTCTCGGGCGCGGGCGGCCCGTCAGAACCGATCCGGGTGCGCCCGCAGCCACTCCTTCGCCGCCTCCAGCAGCTCGGGGTCGGCCGCCGGAGCCGCGTCCCGGTGGCGTTCGGCCCACTGGACGACGTACGGGCAGAGCGGGGCGACCGGCATGTCCTCGCGGGCGGAGATGGCGTACAGCTCGCGGGCGAGGGAGCCCGCGATGCCCTTGCCTTCGTGGGCGGGCTCCACGATCGTGTGGACCGGGACGAGCGCGCGGCCGGGGCTTTCGAGGACGAAGTACTCGACGTGGCCGACCACTTCGCCACCCGAGCCGCCCGAGCCGCCGTCGGCGAATGCCTCCAGCCGCCCTCGCTCACGGTCGTCGCGGATCGAGATCTCACTCATGGGCTCTCCTCCTGGGCGAAGGTCAGGCCGTGGCGGCCGTGGCAGCCGCGACGGCCTGGGGGCTGCGCCGCGTGTCCGATCCCGGCACCGGCTCGGACGGGTCCGCGCCGAGCGCCACGATCCGGTTGTCGGCATCCACATGCACGACCCGCGGCCGCAGCGCGCGGGCCTCGGCGTCGGAGACCTGGACGTAACTGATGATGATCACCAGGTCGCCGGGGTGCACCAGATGCGCTGCCGCCCCGTTGATGCCGATGACGCCGGACCCGCGCTCGCCCTCGATGACGTACGTCTCCAGGCGAGCGCCGTTGGTGATGTCGACGATGTGGACCAGCTCGCCGGGCAGCAGGTCGGCGGCGTCGAGGAGGTCGGCGTCGATGGTCACGGACCCGACGTAGTGCAGGTCGGCCTGGGTCACAGTGGCACGGTGGATCTTGGATCTGAACATGGTACGAAGCATGGAGAAACTCCCGATCTGTCTGCTCCCTGCCTGCTTCTTGCAGGTCAAGGGCGTCCTCTGGAGATTACAGCGATTCGCATGTCCGGTCAGCTGCCCGCGGGTGTTTCAGGACTCACACTGACTCATTGCCGACTCTCTCGACGAACCATCAGATCGACTTCACGGCCGCCTCAGTCCTTCGCTCCCTGCCTTGCGCGTTCTCGTCCGCGTGACCGACTCCGGCGTCAACCCGCCGGCAGTGCCGTCGATCCGACGATCGCGAGCCGGCCCGTTACCGGCACGGTCGGCCACGGTCCGCGGGTCGACGCCCACGCGACCAGGGCCAGCGGCGGCACCGGCAGCAGGGTTCCGAGGACCCCTCCGACGGCCACCACCGTGAAGCTCTCCCGCCGCATCATCCCCAGCACCCGCGACCGGCTGCTGCCGGTCAGCCTCAGCAGCGCGAACTCCCGGCGGCGGGTCGCGGTGTTCATCGCCTGCGTGCTGACGACGGTGAGAGCGGTGCAGGCGATGATCACGCCGACCACCACGTAGTTCACCCACGCCATCGCCCGCTGCTCCTCCACCGGGGCGTCGGCCGCCGGCGCTCCGCTCAGCGTGGTGCCCTTGCACCGACTGGTCGACGCCCGCGGTGGTGTGTGACAGGAGCAGTAGTACCGACCGTCGGCCGAACTCCATGCCGTCACCGCGTCGTCGATGGCGTCGAGCATGACGGCGGAGTCACCACCACCGCGTTCTCCAACGGCGTCGTCTGCGCAGACACGCACCGCGGTGCCGTCCGCGGAGGGCGAACTGCCCAGTGAGTCAGGTACTGGCCGGCACCACCATCACGCTGACGATGAAGCTCACCCGACGGCCGGCGAGACGTCAGCGCAGCCGTGGAGGCGGAACCTTCACGGTTCTGCGCGTGGCCACGCCGCCACGACCGTCACAGTCGTCACGCGCCCGCGGTCGGAGTCAGCGACCCACGTGGTGGCCGCCCTCCGCCGGGAGGACGGCGCCGGTGGTCCAGCGGCTCTCGTCGGAGAGCAGGAACAGGGCGGCACGCGCCATGTCGTCCGCCGGGGCCACGTGATTCATCGGCGACATGGAGGCGAGGTGGTCCTGCATGGCGGGTGGGAGCATGTCCCACATCTCAGTGCGGGTGGAGCCCGGCGCGAGGGCGTTGACGCGGACGTTGTACGAGGCGAGTTCGAGCGCCGCGCTCTTGGTGAGACCGTTCACGGCCCACTTCGAGGCGACGTACTCGGAGATACCGGCCACACCCACCATGCCGCCGATGGAGGAGACGTTGACGATCGATCCTCCGCCCGCGGCGAGCAGCGCGGGGATCTCGTACTTCATGGACAGGAAGACACCCTTGGCGTTGACCGTCATGATCCGGTCGTAGACCTCGGTGGGCTTGTCGTGCACGAGGGTTCCATCGCTCGTGACACCGGCGGCGTTGAGCGCCCCGTCGAGGCGGCCGAAACGCTGGACGGCGGCGGCGACCGCGGCCTCGACGGAGGCTTCGTCGGTCACGTCGAGGGCAACGGGGAGGATCTCGGTGTCCGGTGCCGACGGTTCCGCTGCCAGCGCCTCAAGACGGTCGAGGCGCCGCGCGCCCGCGACGACGGTCGCTCCCTCGGCAGCGAAGCGCCTGACAGCGGCCTCCCCCATGCCCGCGGACGCACCGGTGATCAGGATGACCTTGCCCTTGAGACGGCGCCCTTCGATGGTCAGGGGTGCGGGGTTGCGGTTGGCGTGCGTGGTCATGAGAACGCTCCGTACGTGCGAGAAAGGGAAGGAAGCAGATGGGCGGACGGTCGAGCGGCTCTGGTCCGCTCCGCGTCACGGGCCGGGCACTGGCGGTGTCCGGAGGCGGGGCGAGAGGAGTCCGCGGCCGCCGTCTCTCCGCACAGTGCCGCCCTTCCGGCCCCGGCACCAGAGACCTCCTCTGCCTAGGACTGGCAGGGCGACGACGGCCCCGTCCCGGTGCGCGACGATGGCGTCATGGAGAATCGAGAACTGGCCCACTGCCTGCGTACCTGGCGCGACCGTCTCGCCCCGCAGAGCGTCGGGTTGCCGGTCGGCAGTCTGCGGCGTGCCCCCGGGCTCAGGCGCCAAGAAGTGGCGGAACTCGCCGGACTGTCCGTGGACTACCTCGCCCGGCTCGAACAAGGGCGCGCCGGCCATCCGTCCCCCTCTGTGGTGGAGGCCCTGGCACGGGCGCTGCGTCTGTCCCACGAGGAGAACGCCCATCTCTTCCGGCTGGCCGGTCACGCCGATCCGAAGGCCCACCGGATCGCCAGACACCTCACTCCCGGTGTGCAGCGCATGCTCGACAGGCTTGCCGACACCCCCGTCATGGTGCTGGACGCCACTTGGCAGCTGGTCGCCGCCAGTCCCCTGCTCACAGCGCTGCTGGGCGACATGTCCCAGGAGCCGACGCGCGAGCGGAACCTGCTGTGGCGGCACTTCACCGGCCTCCCGTCCCGGATCGTGGCCACCGCCGAGCAGGACGCCGCCTTCGAAGCGGCCACAGTCGCGGACCTGCGTGCCGCCGCCGGACGCTTCCCGGACGACAAGCCACTGCGTGCCCTCATCGCGGACCTGCGCGGAGCGAGCTCCCGTTTCGACCGCCTGTGGCAGGAGCGCACCGTGGCGCGCCACACCTCCAGCCGTAAGACGATCACGCATCCGCAGGTGGGGACGCTGACCCTGGACTGCGACGTCCTCACCGTGGAGGGCAGCGGCTTGCGGACCGTGATCTACACCGCCGTCCCCGGGTCGAGTGACGACCACGGCCTGGCACTTCTGAGAACGATAGGGACCCAGTTCGCCTCACCCCTGGTGTGAAACCGGCCGTTGAGGCGGCTGCGGCACCGGATACGACGTGAGCCGCGCTGGGTGGTCCGAGGGGAGGCAGTGAGGACGGCGTCGCTCGTCCGGCGTACCGCGCAGGGCGGTGAACCCGCGCACGGCGGACGGCGGCCGGGGTAACACCGTGCGGGAAGACCGGCGGCGACGCAGTCGTGCGGTTGCCTGTCCTGACGGACTACGTGTTCGGCGGACTCACCCCGACGTCAGCCCTCGGCGGTACGTGCGCGGTCGTCAGGACGGCCGGTCGGGCCGTACGGCCAGCCGTGGCAGGAAGAACGCGACGAGCGGTCCGATGCCCAGCGCGTAGACGGCTGTACCGATGCCGATGGTGCCGCCGAGCAGCCCTCCACCGGCCAGGACGGAGAACTCTATGCCGGTCCGCGCGAGAAGGACCGGCACGCCCAGCCGCGCGAGTCCGGTCATCAGGCCGTCCCGAGGTCCCGGCCCAAGGCCGGCACCAATGTATAGCCCCGTGGCGACAGCGACGCCGACGGTGCCGAGCCCGAGGAGGCACAGACGCCCTGGCAGCGTCTGCGGAGCGGGTATCACCTTCAGTGCCTGGTCCAGGACGGGGCCGACGAGGACGGCGTTGGCGAGCGTTCCGACGCCGGGACGCTGCCTCAGCGGGAGCCAGAGGCCGAACACGACGGCTGAGACGAGGAGGACGACGACCCCCAGGCTCACCTGTGTGGTCCGGGCGATGCCCTGGGCGAACACCGTCCACGGGTCCGCGCCCAGCTCCGCACGGACCAGCAGTGCCGTGCTGACTCCGTAAAGTGCCAGGCCGCACAGCAGACGGGTGCCTCGTCGAAGGGCCTGGTCCACGGCGGGCCTCATGACTTCGCGACGGCCGCCGCGATCAGCACGGCGGCCGCGTCCGCGGCTTCGGCCGTGGCACGCGCGGCGGCCTGTGGTCCCTGCACCACCACCCGCCCGGCCACTCCGTCGATCAACAGCAACAACTGTGAGGCCAGGTGTGCGTGGCGCGCCGCCCCGGCCTGTGCGCACAAGCCGGTGAGCAGCTCCAGCAGCCACGTCTTCTCCGCCTGGACAGCCTGGCGTACGGGGGCTTCGGCATCGACCACTTCGGCCGCGGCGTTGAGGAAGGCACATCCCCGTCGACCGCGCTCCCCGTACCAGTGGATCAACCATGAGAACACAGCCAAGGGGCGTTCCGCGGGGTCTTCCACCTCGGCCAGCCATGCTTCCAGTTCAGCGGACCTGCGCTCGTGACGGTGCCGCAGGGCGGCCGCGGCGAGTTCGTCCTTGCTGGGGAAGTGCGCGTAGAGGGTCGGTTTCGACACGCCCGCCGCCTGTGCGACGGCGTTCACGTTCGTGGCGCCGAGGCCCCGCTCGTAGAAGACCGTTTCGGCACTCTCGATCAGCAGGTCCCTGGCACTCCGTCGAGGTTTCATGAAACTTAACTTACCAGTTAGGCAAGTTGAGGCACGACGGTAAGCCGGGACGCGATAAGGAGGGGCGAGTTCAAGCGCTTGACACGACACCGCGTCGCTGAGGCCATGGCTGGCACCCGACCACCGCCGGGTTACGCGCCGGGTCGGCTGATCTGAGCAGAGCGGGCAGAGCCGATCTCTCGGTGACCATGAACGGCGGTCTGCCGCGACCTGGTCTCTTGGCCGGCGCGTAGCCCGGTGACAGCCCCGGCAGGCTGGAGCACTCACCCCGGTGGCGACGACAGCGCTCCTCTGGGCCGCCGTCGCCCGCCCCCTGGCGCACCTCACGGCTTCCTACCTGCGCCTGCGCGCCGACCGTCCGGTGTGAGGGCACGAGACACCTCGGCGGCCAGGCCTGGAAGCTGTCCACCTCCCGAAAGTAGCGGCGCCGCCGGAGGAGCGCTGATGACGGCACTGCTGTCAGCGGAAGTGAGCACTTGTGAGCGGTTCAGGCCGCCTCCCGTGAGCAGCCGCGACCGGCACGATGGAGCCAAGCTCCGGGAACGGCCGGACGGTTGGTGCCCTGATCCGTACGGGCGCCGCCGCCCGGGACACCGAGACGGCGCTCCGGCCGACCCCACCATTTCCGCTACTGAAAGTCGTTCCATGCGCATCCTGTTCTCCGGCACGCCGGCCTACGGCCACCTGCTTCCGCTGCTCCCCTTGGAACGGGCCGCCCGTAAGGCCGGTCACGCCACGGCGTTCCTGACCCACGCGTCCCTCGGTGACCTCGTCGCTCCCTCTCCGGTCCTCTCCGCGGGGGCGTCGCTGGAGGAGACGCTGGGTGAGTTCCGCCGCAGGACCGGTACGGACGCCGCCGAGGACATGAGCCCCGCGACGGCAGGTGAGTTCTTCGGCGGCACCCGGGTCGATCTGGGCGCCGACGCGGCGCCGGCGGCGGCGCGCGGCTTCGGCACCGACCTGGTCGTCGCCGAGACGGCGGACTTCCTCGGTCCCTTGGCCGCTTCGCACCTGGGTGTGCCGTGGGCGTCCCACGGCGTCGGCATCGCATTGGAGTCCCCGCTCCCGAGCGAACTGCGGCCCTGGGCGCCGCGGAGGTCATCGGTGAGGCCCGGGAGGCGGGCGAGGCCGTCATCCGTGTGCGGGAGGAGCCGTCCTACCGTGCCGCGGCCCGGACGGCGGCCGGGCACATCGACGCGATGACCCCGGCCGAAGACGTGCTGTCCCTGCTGGCCGCTCGCCTCGGCTGAGCCGTCGGACATGCGCATCGGACATCGGGCATCGGACATCGGGCTGAGCACAGGTTCCGTCGCCGGCCGGCGACGAAGTGGAGAAGGAAGTATGTACGCGATACGACAGTACGAGTTCGGACCGCCGGAGACCCTCGTGTACGAGGAGACAGATCCTCCTCTGCCCGGTCCCGGCGAGGTGCGCTTCGCCGTCACGGCCGCGGGCGTCCACCTCATGGACACCGTCCTGCGCGCCGGACGGGAGAGGGGCATGGCGCTGCCGCGGCTGCCGATGACACCGGGCCGGGAGGCCGCGGGCGTGGTCGACGCGGTCGGCGCCGGCGTCGACGACGGCTGGCTCGGCGTGCGGGTGGTCGCCTACCTGGGGCACGAACGCAACGGCGGTTACGCCTCGCTCGCCGTGGCACCGGTGGAGGCGCTGCACCGCGTACCCGCCGCACTCGACGACCCGGCCGCGGTCGCCGTGATCGGCACGGGACGCACCGCGGTCGGTGTCCTGGAACAGGCCGCTCTGTCGGCCGAGGACGTCGTCGTGGTCACGGCTGCGGCCGGCGGGATGGGCACGCTGTTCGTCCAGGAGGCGCGGCGGGTGGGCGCTTCGGTCGTGGGCCTGGCAGGCGGGCGGCACAAGACAGCGCTCGCGCTGGAGCACGGCGCGAACGGGGCTGTGGACTACACCCGGCCCGGCTGGCGGGAGCGGCTGGCCGAGGAACTGGGGGGCGCCTCCTCGACCGTCGCCCTCGACGGGGTGGGCGGCCGGCTCGGCCGGACCGCCGCGGAGTCGCTCGGCGCCGGCGGCCGGCACCTCTACTTCGGCTGGGCGTCCGACGAGGGCCACTTCACCCGGTTCGGCGCGGACGAGCTGAAGAAGCGCCGCATCACCTCCGAACTGGTGGTGGGACCGTCCCTGTTCGCGCTGCCGGGAGGGATCCGCAGGCTGGAGGAGACGGCCCTGTCCTGGGCGGCGACCGGTCGGCTGCGTCCCGTGGTGCGCTGCTTCCCCCTCTCCGGTGCGGCCGAGGCCCACCGGGCGCTGGAGACCAGGGCGACCGTGGGCAAGGTGGTGTTGCGCCCGGAGACGGGGGCCCGGCACTGAGGTGTCGCCGGCCCGCCCCTCGCCCCACCGAGGGACGGGCCGGCGGCGCGTCACGGCGGCGACAGCGGGCGGCCCTCCTCCTCGTGCCGCCACATGATCTCCACGATGCGTGCGGTGGCGCCCGCCAGGTGGCGCCGGTAGGTGCTGTACGGCAGTCGCAGCCGTCTGGCCGCCGCTTCCTGGGTGGGCGCCCCCTCCAGGAACGCCACGGTGGCCGCGCGGTGCGTCCTGTCACCGTCGCGGTCGGTGACGAGGGTGTCGATGGCGTTGGTGAGCACCTCGCGCAGGGACATGCCGTGGTCGGCCACGAGACGGCTGCCGCGCAGCGGGTTGGCCTCCAGTGCCCGGGGCCGGCGCAGGTCGCGCAGGGCCGAGCGGACCGCGGCGGCGAACTCCGCCCGGCCGAGCCCGGGCATGCCCGTCGCGACGCATCCGTTCCCCTCGCCGTGGGACGGCGCCCCCACGGGACCACCCGGGGACCCCGCCGTGACGAGGTCGCCGCTCGTCTCCGAGAGCATGTCCTGCTGCTTGCCGGCCAGCCACTCGCCGGGCGGCAGACCGCGCCAGTCGTGGGCGAAGAGCCGGTATGCGGCCCCGCCGACGGTGACGGCCCGCGGCAGCGGCGTCATGTCGCAGAACTCCATGTGCGCGTTCCAGAACCCGTCGTCGCGCAGCACGATGAACGACCACGCCGGCCGCGTGTCCCGCAGCAGTTCGCCCAGCATCCGCCAGAGCATCAGGTCCATCACCGGCGAGGGCCGCTGATAATGCCGCGGGTGGACGTGGAACCGGCCGAGAGCGATGCTCTCCCCCGGCCGGAGCGGGCCGTGCGCCGCCACGTGCTCCCAGGCCGCGGCGGCGACCGGGTCCTCCGCCCGCCCCTCGAAGGATGCGGGCCGCAGCCAGGCGGAGAAAGCCACGGCACGTGCCCGGCCCCTCAGACGCTGCACCCGGAAATCCTGCGGCCGGACGCCCAGCCAGTACCGGACCACCGCGGCCGAGTCACCGCCCTCACCCTGCTCGGCGAGCGCCAGGACATCGGCCTCCAGCGACGGATCGTACGGGCGGTCCTCCACCAGGCCAGGGGTGTACCACCCGTGAGTCTCGGCCATGTGTCCCTGCGACCGGTAGAGGAACTGCAGTGCGCCCACAGCCTGGAGCAGCCCGTCCGCGGAGGCGGCCCCCACGCGGTCCAGCAGGTGCGCGTGAATACGCCGGTAGAGCCGGTCGTACCCTTCCGGATCACGCCATCGCAGATCGGCCGCGAGCGCCTCCCGTACGACATCGTGCGGGAACAGCCCGCCGGCACAGTGCTCCATGTACGGCTGGTCCCTGAGCCAGTCGAACAGCTCGGGCGCGTCCTCGCCGACCACGGCGCGCAGCAACGTCTCGGTGGTCAGGTGGGCCTGGGCACACACTTCTAGGGCCAGGCGGTGCCGCGGGCACGGCACGGTTCCCAGGATCTGGCGTAGCAGCTGCGCGATCACCTGGGGAGCGGGGGCCCAGCCGCCCGGCGCGGACAGTCGGCTGTCCTCGGTCCGCGCGATGTGGGCGGCCAGCACGAGCGCGAGCGGATGGCCCGCGGCGAAGGCGAGCAGCGGCTGGTGACGGTCGGAGGCGACACCCTTCTTCTCCAGGAAGACCCGCGCGTCTCCGGCGTCCAGGTCACCGAGCGGCGCCAAGGCGAGCAGCCCCGCCCAGCCGGGATCGGCGGACCAGCTCACGTCCGGCGCGCGCCGTCCCGCCACGACCACGACGGCGTCCTCGGCCAGCTCCAGCAGGAATTCCTCGCGCAGCCAGCCCTCCAGATCCTGGCAGTGCTCGAAGGTGTCGATCAGCAGCAGCGCCCCCGGCTCGCGCGCACCGGCCGCCGCCCTCCCGAACGCCTCCGGTGTACCCGGTACGGTTCGGCCGTCGACGTGCACGACCGGCCTGCCGACGGCGCGCGCCTCATGGGCGTACCGCCGTAGAAGCGCCGTCTTGCCGATGCCGCCGGGGCCGTGCACGTACAGCACGGATGGCGCCCCCGGGGTCCCGGCGAGAGCGTCGCGCAGCAGGCCCAGCTCGGCTTCTCTGCCGACGAACACGGCGTCCCTCGCCCTGTGGACGCGGTCGGCGATCGTGCCGCGTCGCGTTGCATGCATGCCCTGCCTCTTTCTGGCCTGCCCGCCCGACGTCGGTGGTGAGTGCCGTCGATCGGCTGGTCGCCGCATCCCGGACGCCGATCAACCCTAAGCGAAGGCCAGGGCAGAGCTTCGGGCAGGGACCGGCACCTCACCGAGCCAGAGTGCGACCCAGGGCGGAGGCGGTCCGCATCGGACAATCCGCGGTCACCGGACCTGTAGTCGTCCGTCACGCCGAGCTGTCGACGTGTTCGCCCTCCGCGACGGGACGAGGCCGTCCGCTTCTTCTCCGCCCTGATACGGATCGTGTACGGATGCGGGCAGCGGGGCCGACCCGGAGCACGCACAGCCCTTGAAAGAAACGGCCCCATGCCGCGGGCGGGCTTCTGACCTGTGCAGATGACCAAGCGTTAGATTTTGGACTTGAATATTGCACGGAACACGGAGAGACCTGACGATTATCAGGCCAGGGTGGGAGCTGTCCCACGCGCTTCAAGCCCTGCCGCGACGACCTGCAGAGAAGATCTGACTGGCCCGTAATTCGCAACCGACGGCCGCCACCGTCCCGACCGCTCCCGTCCCTGGCCCACGGCTCGCCTTCTCCCTTCTCAGAGCTGATGGGCGTGGGTGCCCCGCAGCCGGCCCCGGGTGTCCAGTAACAGCGGGGAGTACTCGGGCAGCAGGTCGAATGGAACGGCGTCGTGATCCTGCACCAGGATCGTGAGGTCAGCGTCCGCTGCGGCATCCAACGCGTCGGCAGTCCGCTCCACCGGTTCGCCGTCCGGCGCCCAGGCGTCGACGAGAGGATCGTGATAGGTGACGTCAGTGCCGGTCTGCCGCAGCAGTCGCACGATGGTGGCGGCCGGGGTGGCCCGCAGGTCCGTACTGTTCCGCTTGTAGGTCACTCCGACGAGCAGCACCCGCGCGTTCCGCAGGGTCTTTCCTCGCTGACGCAGCAGGTGTTCGGCGCGCCGCACGACATGCGCCGGCATCGCGGCGTTGACCTCTTGCGAGAGTTCGACCAGCCTCAGTGGGGCCCCGGAAGCGCGCGCCCAATGCGTGAGATAGACGGGATCGACCGGAATGCAGTGCCCACCAATGCCCGGACCGGGGCGGAACGCCTGGAAGCCGAAGGGTTTGGTGCGCGCGCAGTCGAGAGCGTTCCACACGTCGACCCCCAGCGCGCCGGCGACGACGGCGAGTTCATTGACCAGGGCAATGTTCACGCTGCGGTACGTGTTTTCCAGGAGCTTCGCCAGTTCGGCCTCGCGTGCGGAGCCCGCTTCCACGACCTGGTCACACAGCTGCCGGAAGAATCCGGCGGCTGCCGCCGTGCACCGTGGGGTGTAACCACCCACGACGCGCGGGGTGTTCCGCACGCTGAAGGTGTCGTTCCCCGGGTCGATGCGCTCCGGTGAGAAGGCGAGGGAGAAATCTCTGCCGGCGCTGAGCCCGGAGGCCCGCTCCACGATGCTTCGCACGACGTCGTCCGTGGTGCCGGGATAGGAGGTGGATTCCAGGACGACGAGGGTGCCGGGCTTCAGGCGGTCCCCCAGACCGCCGGCGGCGCATCGCACGTGGGAGAGGTCGGGTCTGCCCATGTCGTCCAGTGGTGTGGGGACGCAGATCACCGCCACTGAGGCCTCGGCCAGCAGGTTCTCGTCGGCTGACGCTCGGAAACCGGCGTCCAGCATGGCTGCCAGGTCGGCGTCGGTGACATCGGGGACGTGCGAGCGGCCCGAGTTCAAAGACGCGGTCACGGAAGGGTTTTCGTCGATCCCCATGACGCGCATACCGGCGCGGCACGCCTCCCGTGCCAGCGGGAGACCGGTGTAGCCAAGTCCGATGACAGCAACGCTGTACATATCGCCTCCTGGATGCGGGGTGTTGGTGAGGAGGGGCTGGGACTCTCCGCGCGCGGGGCAACGCTTCGAACGCCTGCGGACCGGGGCTCGGGGCGCGGTGTGGCTCGGCGAATCCGGCTGGGTGAGACGGCGGTCCGACGACCGCCGCCGTTCTCTCCCTTGCCGCACGCGTTCGCAGGCGATGACCGGATAATCGAGGCCTTTCTCCTGGTAGCCCCTCCAGGAACAGGGCCTCGACACCCGTGCGCGGCCCCGGGTGGTCGCACTGTTCGCATGGGCAGGCGGCCTCGTCCATACGAGGCGTCGGCCACGTCACCACGTCCCCTCCGCGCCCAGAGGCAGAACGGCGGCCTCCCGTTCTCCGGGCGCACTCGTCATATGGGTGGACCCTTCGTGTGGTGAACCATCAACGAACGCCGGATGTCTCGCGGGCGGCGAGCAGGGCGAGGGTGCTGCGACAGATCTTTCCGGTGGGGCCGAGCGGCATCTCGTCCACCCGCAACAGCAGTTCGGGGAGTTTCCGGCGTTCGAGGCCGCGCTGGGACTCCAGGAACACCGTGAGCTCCCGCAGGTCGGGGGAGCGTGCGCCCGGCGTCTCGCGGATGCATGCGCACAGGCGCTCTCCCAGTTCCGGGTCGGGCACGCCGACGCAGGCCACCTCGGCCACGGCGGAGTGGGTGCTGAGTTCGCGTTCCACCTCGGCCGGGCTGATGTTGTAGCCGCCTCGTACGACGATCTGCTGGAGACGGCCCAGCACATGGAGCCGGCCGTGTTCGTCCAGAAACCCACGGTCGCCGGTACGGACCCAGCCGGTGGGAGTTCGGTACCGGGCGTCCAGGTCGGGGTCCGCCACGTAGCACAGCGGTGTCATCGGACCTCTGGCACGGATCTCGCCGGGGTGTCCGGCCGGCACGGGGACGCCGGTGTCGTCGGTGACGCGGATGCGTGCCACGGCAGGGTCGGGGAGCCCGGTGCCCGTGTCGGGCAGGGCTCCTGTGCCGGCGGTGTGGCAGTTCACGCCGTCGGATGATCCGTAGACGGTGATGACACGGCGCCCGAACCGGTCGCGGCACGCATCGGCGGTGGCGTCCGACAGAGCCGCTCCGCTGGAGACCAGGGCCTGCAAGCCGGTGAAGTCCTCCCGTGCTGTCGGTGGTTGGTCGGCGATGCGGCGCAGCATCGTGGGCACGCCGAAGACGTGCGTGGGACGGTGTTCGACGATCAGACGGAGGGCCTCGGCCGGGTCGAAGGCCTCCTGCACCAGCAGGGTGCCACCGAGGGCGGCGAGCGTCACGGATGTGCCGCAGGAGCCGAAGGAGGAGGCCAGCGGGACGAGCACGAGGTTGCGCATCACGCTGTCACCGTCGTGCAGGGCGCGTACATAGGCGGCTCGGCCGCCGGCCATCGCGTTGTGGGAGTAGGCGACCATCTTGGGCTCCGCCTCCGAGCCGGAGGTGACCAGGATCCGGGCAGGTGCCTCGGGGTCGACCGTACGGGGTACGAAGGTCTGCCGCGCGGGCGTCGCGAGTGACTGCGCGGTGGAATGGCTCTCCCCGACGGTGAACACCACCTCGAGGCAGGGGAGGTGAGCACGTGGTACCGCGTCGGAGGGATCCCTGACGATGGCAGCGCGAGCTCGGGACCGGCCCAGCAGGCTCACCGGACCCCTGCTGCCGTGCCCCGGCGGATAGGGCAGCGCGACGGCGCCGATGGCCGCGACCGCGAGTTCCGCGGCCACCGCCTCCCGCCCGTTCGGCAGCCGTACGGCGACGATGTCCCGCTCGTCCAGGCCGCGTTCGGCGAGAAGTGCGGCGATGTGCCGTACCCGTGCGTCGAGCCCCGCGTAGTCCACCGCACCCGCCGAGTCGATGACGGCCGTCCGACCGGGGTGACGTTTCACGTGCCCGGAGAAGAGCGTGTACAGATCACGGTCGGGGCAGTGGCCCTGTTCGACCCAGGCGCGCCGCACCGGGGCCGGTACCAGGTCACGGATTTCGACACCGGCGTTCGATGTCCATCCGGTTGTCATGAGAACTCCCAGGGCGCGAGGGGGGTGGCGTACTCCCCGACGCTCAGCGCCGGGGCGAACCGTGGGTCACGGGCCAGGTCCGCGAGACTGGTGCACACAGGCGTGGCGGACATGCCCGCTGCCGACAGCCGGGGCAGCCAGGCCGCGGTGGCCCGCGTCCGGGCCCGGGAGACGATCTCCGCCACGCCCGCCGAGGCGCCCAGTCCGAGCGCTCGCGCGATGCGGTCCGGCCGCTCGCGGGCTCCCGGTCCCAGCGAGAGGTACCCGTCCCGCGTCCGCAGCGGACGGTCCGTCCATCCGGCCCGCCGGGGCCGACGGGGCACGAGGGCGGCGGCGGAGAACAAGGAGGAGTCCACGCGTTGGCCTTCTCCGGTGCGCAGCCGCGCCAGCAGCCCGGCCAGTACGCCTTGCGCGCTGACCAGTCCGCCGAGGACATCGGTGAGCGTCAGCAAGGAGGGAGCGGGGGGCTCGTGCACGGGGCGCACCGCGGCGGCGAGCCCGCTGTGTGCCTGGACCAGGTAGTCGGTCCCCACCGGCGGTTCCGGCCCCAGGACCTCGCCCCACCCGGACGCCCACGCGTACACCAATCCGGGGCGAACGGAGTGGAGGTCCTCGGCGTCCAGCCCCAGCCCGGCTGCCTTGCCCGGCGCCCAGTTGTGCAGGAAGACATCGGCCTCGGACACCAGCTCGCGCACCTCCTGGCGTCCCTTCGCGGAGGTGAAGTCGATCTCCGTGACGGCTTTTCCGGCGTTGAGGGCGCTGAAGCGGGCCGAGCAGGCGCCCGCGAGGGGCGGTATGCCGCGCATCGGGTCACCGCCCGGCGGCTCGACGCGTACGACGTCGGCGCCCAGGAGCCGCAGGACGTGTCCGGCCAAGGGCCCCTGGACACGTCGCGTCGACTCGACGACGCGCAGGCCCGCAAGGGGTTTCACCTGCGTCGGGGCGGCCCTGCGGGACGCGTCGTCCGTGAGGGGCCGGCCGATCGCGGCGCCGGCAGGTCCGGGGCACGGTGTGAGGGTCCACGGCCGCGTCGCCGTGGGCGGGAGAGGGTCCTCCCGTACCGGCAGCACAGCGACTCCCGATCGGTCCGCCGCCACCCGAACGGCGGCGTACGAGGCACGCCGCACCGTCTCCGGCAGCGCGGGGGGCAGGGAGCAGGTGGCGGTGGCGAACCGCTGCTGGAACGGCCGCCACCCACGTCCGGTCTCGCCACGGTCCATGCCGAGCCGCTGCCAGAAGTCCAGCCATCGATGGGCGTCGAGGGTTTCGAGTTCGAAGCGCACACCGTCGGCGGAGACGAACGGGCAGCCGCCGGGCGCGAGGAACACCTCCCCCGTACCCGGAGCGCCGGTGCCTGCCGCGCCCTGCTCATGGCCGTCCGCCGCCCCGTCGCCGTGGGCGGTCGCGGCCGCGAGGTACTGGGCGAGGGCGAGCAGCGCGGCCTGGCTCACCGAGGTGCGCACCCGCGTCACGTCGGCGCCCTCGGCCCGTGCGACGAGTGCCGCGCAGACTCCCTGGGCGGTGAGGACCCCCGCCACCGTGGAGGCGTAGTCGACGGCGAGCGGGGTCGGCCGCCCGGCCGCCCTGCCGTGCACGTGCATGATCCCGCAGGCCGCCTGGACGGCGTGCTCGTCGGGCAGGGAGACAGGAAGCGGGCCCTGCCAGTCGATGTCCCACCCGACGGTGGCGGTGACGGGATCGTCCACCAGGGCGAGCACGTGTGCCGCGACCTGGGCGGCCACCGGGGCCGGTCCCCCGGCGCGCGGCACGTGGAGCATCACCGGGTCTCCTCCGCGCGCGGCCGCCGGGCGCCTTCCCCTTCTCCGGCCCGCGGTCGGCGGCCGTGTACCGAGTAGATGACGCTGGACGTGGCGCAGAACGACGGATCCCGCATCAGCGCGCGCACGTCCCTCAGCTGCGCCTCGGTCATGCCCGCGGCGATGAGCTTGTCCCGCAGGTGGTAGGTGTGGTTGAGCTGCAACCTCAGGCCGGGCGATCCCGCGGTACGCAGTTCGATGCGAGGCCGCGGGTCGATGTCGACGAGCCCCGCGGCACGCATGGCGGCCGGCGCGCTCCGGGCCCAGTGGGGATCTCCGCCACCGGCCCGCATGACGGCGCACTTGGTGTCGAGGAAGGCCGCGTAGAGCCGCGCGGATTCCTCGTCCGGGGTGAGCAGGGGCGGTTCGTAGGAGGTGTCGAACTCCTCGATGTGGAGCCACCCTCCGGGCTTGAGAGCGCACACCAACTTGTCGAGGACGGCGAGGCGTTCGGGCAGATGCTGGAGTACGAGACGGGCGACGACGAGGTCGAAGGACGCCTCCGGGAGCGGATCGGTCACCACGTCGTGCTCGACGACGGTCAGGCACGGCCGTCGCGGGATGTGGTGCGGTTTGACGTCGGTGGCCATGACCTCGCCGGTGGGAGCGACGCGTTCGGCGAGCCACTGGGCCACGCTCCCGCCTCCGGAACCGATCTCCAGGCACCGCCATCCGCTCGTCACACCGGTCTCGGCGAGCCGTGCGAAGGTCATGGCGTCGTAGGCCTCGGTGAGGCAGCGGTGCAGCTCGTAGCTGTACGCGTTGTCGTTGTCGAAGACGTAACCCGGGTCCTCGGCCAGGAACTGACGCATGTTGTCTCCCCTTTTCCCGTCTCAGGTCCACCGGCCGGAGCCGTAGGTGTCCGTACGTCCGGTGAGGCGGCGCAGCAGCTCCCTGCGCCGGACCTTGCCGGTGCCCGTGCGTGGCACTTCGTCCCAGGTGAGGGCGACCGGTTCACGCAGGGGCGGCAGGCCACGCACCGCTTCCTGCCAACCGGCACGGTCCAGAAGGCCGTCGGCGGTGACCACGACCGGCAGCGGATCCTGGCCCGGATCAGCGAGGACGACACACTCCAGGGCCTGCGGCAACCGGGCTTCCAGGACGTCCTCGGTCCGCAGACAGCTGAGCTGCGGAGTGCGGTCGACTTCGCGGTCGAGCAGCTCGATGCTTCCGTCGAGGTTGCGGGCGCCGATGTCGCCGGTGTTCCACCACATACCGTGCCGCTTGGCCGACCAGCGGTCTTCCTCGCCGACGTAACCCAGGGCGCAGGCGGCGGTCCTGGCCAGTACCAGACCCGCCTCGCCCCGGGGCAGCGGCTGGAAGGTGTCGGGATCGACCACCCGCAGCCGCGTCTTCAGCGGCACCGGACGTCCCAGATTGCGGGTGGCGGCCCCACGCGACGCCTTGTGTGCCGACTGGCGGGTGTGGAAGCGGAAGGTCAGCGGGCCCGTCTCGGTCTGCCCCCACCCCTCCACCCACACCGGACGGGGGTTCCTGCTCGCCGTGAGGTAGGCGCGGATCGTGGGGGGATGCATGGCGTCGTACGTGCTGATGACCATGCGGACGCGACGGAAGGGATTGTCCAGCCCTTCGGTCAGCGGCTGGAAGCGGACGAACGAGGCGGGCAGCGCCTCGAGGACGGTCGGCGGATGGGCGCGGAGCACCGGGTCCGCGAGGTGCGGGTCCTGTGTGGTGATGATCGAGATCTTGGCCGGGGCCATGCACAGCGTGCTCGCGGTCCAGCAGAACGTCCTGCCGTGGGAGAACGCGCTCGCGTTGACCAGGGTGTCGCTGCGTCGCAGGCCGATGCGCGGCAACCGCACGCTCTCGAACCGCGCCAGCTTGCCGATGATCGTGCGTGTCGAGTGCGCCACCAGCTTGGGGACGCCGGTGGTGCCCGAGGTGTGGTTGATCACCAGAGGCTCGTCGTCGTGCCTGCGGTGCGGGCCGGGGGCGGTGTGCCCGCGTACCTCGTCCATGCCCAACTTCCCTGGCGCGGTGCCGTCCAGAAGCAGGGTCACGCGTGCGGCCGCGGCGAGGTCGGTGCCCTCCTTCCGGCCGCGTTCCAGCACATCGGCCGTCGTGACGAGCAGAGCGGGACCGAGGCGGGCCAGCAGTGTTCCCAGCGCCTCGCCCGACAGGTGCGCGGACAGTTGCGCGGGCACGGCGCCGACGCGCACGGCCGCGCAGGCCAGCAGGTCGTAGTCCCAGTGGTTGTCCTTGACGATCGCCACCCGGTCGCCCGGCCCCGTCCCGGCGGCGGCCAGCCAGCCCGCTGCCTCCCGTACGAGCACGGCGAGTTGGGGGAGTGTGTAGTGGGTCCGGGCGCCCCCGTCGATGTCGAAGGGCCGGTCCAGGTACACGTGGGTGCCGATCCGGTGTGCGGCGCACTCGTCGAACAGGACGCCCATGTCATGCGGTTTCAAGAGACGTTCTCCTCTGCGGGGAGTGAGGCGAGGAGGGGCCGTGCGACCGACCGGGGCGACCGCAGCCGGCTCAGGACACGTGACGCGGCGAGCGCGCCCGACCGCACGGCACCCTCGCTGGCCGGCCGCAGCATCACCCAGTCACCGGCGTACTCCACCGGCCGTGCCTCCCGCGCCATGAACTGCGCGCGGTGGCGCAGCGCCTGGGGCGTGGCCTCGGGCAGGCCGTGGGTGAAGGCGTGCACGAAGCGGCGATCGCCGGCCGCCTCCAGACCGGGTACGTAGCGTGTGGCGGCCCGTACGAGCCGGTCGGCTGTCTGCTCCTCCGGCGCCTCCATCAGTTCGGGGATGCGGCGGGCATCGGCCATGAGGGTCAGCAGGCCCTTGCCCGCGGGCGCCCGGTCCGGGTGCTTGGCGTGGTCCACGATGATCGCGGAGAGCACGTCGTCCTCCGCATCGGGTGTCAGCAGGATGTACAGGGGCTTGCGGGACGCGGGCGCGAGCGGCCGGTCCAGCAGGCAGCTGACCTTGAGCGTCGGCGTGAACGTACTCGCCGACAGGAACGGGAGTTCGTCGGCCGGGGCGTTGGCGTGCAGCCGCGCCGCGACCGGAGCGGGCACGCAGAGAACCACCGAGCGCGCCGTGACGATGTCGTCGCCCACCCGCAGCCGCACGGAGCCTTGCTCGGCGACGACCTCGTGCACCGTGCTGCCGGTGGCCACGTCGAGTCCTTCGGCCAGCCGACGGGCGAGCAGGTCCATGCCGTCGCGGTACGTCCGCCAGCGGGCGGGCGGTCCCACCGACAGCAGCAGGCTGACCATCGGCGCCGCCGCGGAGCGCGCCGTGTCCCAGCCGAAGAAGCTGCCGGCGACCGGCTGGAACAGGTAGTCGTGAACGTCCCTGTGGTACCGCCGGGCGAACTCCCTGACCGTCGAAGCCCCCACCGGCGTGCGTTCGGGGTGGTCGTCGTCGAACTCCCGGCGATGCGCACCTGTCCAGGCCAGGAACCGGGCGAGATCGAACCGGGCACGGGGCGGGAGCCCGGCACCGGTGAGCAGCGCGGAGGTGTCCGCCACGCCGGGGTGGGCCCGCCCGCCGCGCCACACACCGATCGACTTGCCGATGCGCGGTACGTCGTGCTTCGGCACCCCCAGCCGCGAGAGCAGTTCCCACGTCGCGCGGTACCCCTGGTCCGAGACCTGTTCGGCACCCTCGTCGATGGTGTAGCCGTCGTGCCTGAAGCTGTGCATCCGGCCGCCGACGTGCTCCTGCTCCTCGAACACCCGCACCTCGAGACCGGCGCGCCGCAGTTCGTGTGCGGCGGTCAGCCCGGCCATGCCGGCGCCGACCACGGCGACGTCGAGATCAGGACTCATGCCGAGCCCCCCGCGCCGACGATCAGATTCGCGGTGATCAGCAGCACTGTGCTGACCCGGTGCGCCGGGAAACCGAGCCTGCGGGCGCGCATGATGTCCCCCTGCCGGAAGCCGGTGAGGTACTGCCGCGCGCGCAGCACGGTGACGGGCAGCATCAGGAGCACGAACCACCACGGGGCGATCCCGACGGCGGAGGAGATCGCGCCGATCAGGAACTCCGCCACGGACAACGAACCGATGAAGAGGGCGTTGCCTTTGGGCGAGACCAGGCACGCCACGGTCAGACGCCCGACGGCCCGGTCCCCGGGGATGTCGTTGGTGTTGGAGTACACGCCGAACAGCAGCGGCCCGAAACCGAACAGCACCCCCTGGACGAGCACGAATCCGGAGAAGTGGCCGGCCGCCAGCCCGTACGCCCCCATGACCAGCCCCGCGCCCAGCCCCGCGAGGAAGATCTCCTGGAAGCCGTGATAGCTGATCTTCAGCCCGTAGGAGTACTGGATCGAGACCGCGAACAGTGCCACGACCAGCACCACCGTCCAGGTGGTCAGGTGCGCGGCGGTTGCCATGGCGGCGGCCCACAACACGGCACCGATGACGGCGGTGGCCCAGCCGAAGCCGAGCGCTTCGCGCAGCGTCAGGGTCCCCGCGACCAGTGGCTTGCGGAGTTTGTTGCGCAGCGGGTTGTCCGGGCCATAGTTCGCGGCGTCACTGCCGTCGCGGTAGCCGGTCACGTCGTCGAGGGCGACCATGGCGACGATCACGAAGACCCCGCCGAAGAGAAACAGGGCGAGTGTCACGATGGTCGCGGGCGACAGGCCGGCGACGGGCAGCAGCACCGCGGACAGGGCCACGGCGATGCTCGGGTAGTAGTCGTAGACATCGAGTTTGCCCAGGCGGGCGTAGCTGCGGACCTTGCTCTCCGGGCGTACGTGGCCGGCCGTGAACGGTCCGGCCTCGGTGCGGCTCGTCATCTGCTCCGCTCCTTCGGCTTACTTCGGATTTCTTCGGATCGACCCCGGACGCCTTCTGGGGCGGCCGGTGAGGGGCCCGCGGCTGGTGCCGCCGCGTCACTGGTCATCGGGTCGTGCTCAGGTCGGCGTAGCCGCAGACGGTGTCCGCGATGTGTTCCACCTGGGCATCGGTGAGGCGCGGGTGTACGGGGATGGCGAGTTGGCGCCGGGCGGCGCTCTCCGCGTGCGGCCAGCTCCGGTCCGCGGGCGCGAACCGGGTGAAGGCAGGCTGGTGCGGTAGCGGCAGGGGGTAGTACACATGGCTCTCGACGCCACGGGCGGCCAGGTGTGCCTTCAGTTCGTCCCGCTTCTCGGCGAGGAGGGAGTACACGTAGAAGCAGCGGCCGTTGCGGCCCGGTGGAGGGGGTAGCACTCCGCGCTCGCGCAGTGGCGTGAAGCGTTCGGTGTAGTAGTCGGCGATGCGGGCCCGGCGCTCCAGCAGACCGGGGAAACCGGGGAGCCGGTGGAGTTGGAAGGCCGCGAGCACTTCGTCGAACCGGCTGCTGTAGCCGGTTCGCCGGTAGACGAACCGCTCAGCCTGCCCGTGGTTGCGCAACAACCTGACGGCACGCCCGAGTTCGGGGTCCATGGTGACGACGGCGCCGCCCTCGCCGACGGTTCCGAAGGTCTTGACCTGGACGAAGGAGAACACTCCGGCCTCCCCCCAGGTCCCGGCGGGGCGGCCGTCGAGGCTACCGCCCTGGGCGACCGCCGAGTCCTCGACCAGGCGCAGGCTGTGACGCCGGGCGATCTCACGCATGCGGGGCATGTCGGCCATCACGGAGAACATGTGCGCGGGCATGATCGCCCTGGTCCGGCCGGTGATCGCTTGTTCCACGCGGTCCGGGTCGGCCACCATCGTCCACGGGTCGATGTCCGCGAACACCGGCGTCGCCTCCAGTCCCACCACGGTGTTGGCGAGCGGGGCGCAGCCGTAGGCCGGTACGACCACCTCGTCGCCGGGTCCGATGCCCATGGCGTGCAGTACGAGGGTCAGTGCGGAGGTGCCGCTTGAGCAGGCCACTACGTCGGCGGCGTCGAGCGAGGTGCGCAGGGCTTCCTCGAAGCGGGCGGTGTGCTCGCCGAGGAGGAACCTCTGTTCCGGGGCGGTGCCGATCTCGTGGACGAGGTCCAGGAGCAGCTGCCGGTCGTCCTCGAAGAGGTCCGGGGGGAAGAAGGGAATCGTCACGCCGGCCTCCTGGTCGGGAACCGGCGGACGAGGTCGCACACGGTGTCGACGTCGTCGATGCTCAGGTCGGGGTACAGCGGGAGGGCGATCGTGCGTTCGCAGGCCGCCTCGGCGTGCGGGAAGTCACCGCGGCGGTATCCCAGGTCGGCGAAGCACTCCTGGAGGTGCAGCGGGGTCGGGTAGTACGTCTCGGTGCCCACACCGTGTTCGGCCAGGTACTCGGCCAGCTCGTCGCGCCGCTCGACCTCGATCAGGTAGACGTAGAAGACCGGCTGGGTCCGCGCGGTGCGTGGCACCACGGTGGGCAGCCGCAGTACGCCGGGCGCGTCGGCCAGTCTTTCTGTGTAGGCGGCGGCGAGTCGGGCCCGGCGGGCGATGTCCTCGTGCAGCCGGGCCAGCTTGGCCAGGAGGACAGCCGCCTGGATGTCGTCCATCTTGCTGTTGACGCCGTTGAGTGTGGTCTCGTTGCTGATGCCGGGGAAGTGGGCCAGCGTCCGGCCGTAGCGCCCGTGGTGGCGCAACGCCGCTGCGGCCTCCGCGAGTTGCCGGTCGTCGGTGAGGATCGCCCCGGCATCGCCGATGGCCCCGAGCGTCTTGGTGGGGAAGAACGACAGCACCCCGCCGGCTCCCAGCAGCCCGGCGTGTGCCCCGCCCCACCGCATCCCGATGGCCTCGGCACTGTCCTCCACCACGGTGAGCCGGTGGTGGTGCGCGACGTCGAGCAGCCCGTCCATGTCGGCCATCTGCCAGAACAGGTGGACAGGCATGATCATCCGGGTGCGAGGGGTGACCGCGTCGGCCGCGGATTTGGGGTCCATCGCATAGCTGACAGGGTCGATGTCGGCGAAGACCGGTCGGCCGCCGGCCAGCACGACGGAGGAGGCCGACGCCACGAAGGTGAAGGCCGGGACGATGACTTCGTCGCCAGGCCGCAGGCCGCAGGCGCGCAGCAGCAGCACCAGCGCGTCGGTTCCGCTGTTTACCCCCACCGCGTAGCGGGCGCCGGTCCACTGGGCCAGGGCCTCCTCGAACCGGGCGACCTGCCGGCCGTGCGAGAACTTGCCGTTGTCGAGGACTTCGGTCAGCCGGGACCGGATGTCCGGCCAGAGATCTTCGAACGTGCGGGCCTGGGTGAAGAAGGGCACCTGCCCCGAGGCGCCGCCCGCTGTGCCGGTCGCGGTGCCGAGCCTGCCGTTCCTCTGGCCGAAGGATGCGTCGCGCATGGTTCCTCTCGTGGCGGTGGGGCGAGGCAGGGGAACGTGGTGCAGGCCCTGCCGGGCAGGCGGCCGAAGCACCAGATGGCCTTGAGAGCCTGTTTCTGAACCCCCGTCGTCCGCGCGGAGCGCGGGCGCAGCGCCCGCCGCGATGGGGGTCCCCCCGCTCATGGGGGTCCCCCCGCTCGAGCGAAGCCGAGAGTGGGGGAGAAGCCGAGAGCGGGGGAGGCTGTCGGACACAGCCGGTGCGTGCCCTCGGCCTGCGGCGTTGCAGGTCATGTGGCGGAGCCACCTGTCCTGCGGCGACGTGCGGCGAGGGTGCGCACCGGGCGTCGGGGCGCAGGCGGGGGTTCAGAAACAGGCTCAAGGACCGGCGGCGAGCGGTCGAAAGGAGGGCAACGCCCGGCGCTCCCACGGTGTGCCGGGGAGCGCCGGACGAAGGTCCGCGGGTCAGAGCAGCGAGAACTCCAGCTCACCGGAGTGGTAGCGGTGTACCGCCTGGATCAGCTCCTCGACCGACAGCTGACCGTTACTGTCCGCGTCGATCTGCTCGAATGCCGCGTCCGCCGTGGACTCGTCGCTGCCGATGGCACGGATCCAGTGCCGGAACTCCTGGGGGCTGACCTGACCGTCGCCGTCGGTGTCGCACAGGTCGGCGATCGCCTTGATCGTCGGGCGCAGCACTTGGTCGAAGCCGGCCTGCCCGCGGTCGAGTACCTGCTTCGCCGCCACGTCCTGGAACTGGTCGAGGCTCAGCGCGCCGTCGGGCCCGACTCCGGCCTGGTTCGCCAGGTATTCCCACATCCCCAGGTACGCCTTGGTGAGGGCCTGGCCCTTCGAGGAATTCCCGGATTCCCCGAACGAGTCCAGGATGCGCTTTGCCTCACCTGCCCAGTCACTACGGTCGATGGTGCCGTCGCCATTCTTGTCCCACATTTCGAAGCGGCGACGCAGTCGCTGCTCCTGCACGGAAGTAGTCACACTTTTCCTTTCACGTGGTTTTCTCGGGACTGCGGTTCGCTGTCAGACTCACGGCCTGGCGCGTCTCCGGAGAGATACCCACCATAAAAGGTGCCACTAACTCACTCTCAAGAGTGATAAACCATCGCGCCGGAAATGTTTTGGGCGCACTGAAGCGCACTACTGAATCAACCAGGTGAAGATCTTCTTCAGCCGCGCAAGCCGCCCGGATACAGCCGAACCTCAGTCTCTGTCTTCGAGCGCTCCGATGCGCCGGCTCAGCAGGAGGACGATGCCTGATACAGCGATCGGGGCCACCTGAGAAATGAGTTGCGCGATCACATCCGCGGTGTCGAAGCGACCCAGATGCGCAACATGGAATGCCAGATGGGGAACCGTGAAGGCGAGACAGCCGAAGGCCGCGGTGCGCACCAGCCGCCGCTCCAAAGAGACAGCGGCCAACGCCAACACCGCCGTCAGGGCGAGCGACAGGGCACCGAGGTCGCGCACCAGGTGTTCGTTGTACGGCGGGAATTTGGCCAGCCACCCATAACCGGGGAGAGGGAACCCGTCATAGAAGGACCGTGGCGCGAAAAGAGCCCACACTCCTGGCAGCCCCTGCCCCAGGGACAGCAGTAGCAGCGCGGCACGTACCGGGAGCAGTCCGGCCACCGGCCCCGGTCCCGGTCCCACCATGCCGATCGCTTCGGTCCGATGAGCGGTTTCACGGGACTTGGCGGGCATGGATCCCTCGTCGGGACCCGTAAGGCTCTGCTGTATCCGCGGGTGAGGGGCCGCTCCGAGCGTCCTGCGCCCGGAGCGGCCCCTGCCGCCGGCGTGCGGCTCAGACACCCAGAAGAGGGGCGTCGAGTTCGCCCGCGTGGTACTGGCCCACCGCGGCCACGAGCTCCTCGACGGACAGCTGCCCGTTACTGTCAGCGTCCACCTTGCGGAACGCCTCGTCCGCGTCGATCCGGTTGTCGCCGATGGCACCGAGCCACGTCCGGAACTCTTCCGGATTGACCTGCCCGTCGCCGTCGACGTCGCACAGGTCGACCATCGCGCGGATGCTCGGGCGGAGCATGGTGCTGAAGCCGGCCGCGCCCGCGCTCAGCATCTGGGTGTCGGCAATCTCGACGAACTGCTCCAACGTCAGGGTCTCACCGGCGGCGATGCCGGCCTCTCGCGTCATGTAGTCCCACATGTGCGGGTACGCGTGCAGCAACGCCTGGGCCTTGGGAGAGTGCTCCGACTCGCCGAAAGCGCGGACGATGCGCCGGGCCTCTTCCTCCAGGTCACGGCGCCCGATAAGTCCGTCCCCGTCGGTGTCGTACAGCTCGAAACGCTGTCGGAGACGCTCGACCTGTGCGGTCTTGTTGGACATCTCACTCCTCGTTCTCGAAAGAGCTGCGGAGAAAACCGGCCGCCTCGCCAGAAACACAGGAGATCGAAGGATCTCCATTCCAGAATTCCAGAGGAATCAAAAATCCCGAGGGTATGGCCGAGCAATCGACCGCATCATGCAAGGCATATACCGCATGCCCTGTGCAAGATACATGAGTACTAGCATTCCTCGACTCCTGTCAACGGGGGTATGCGACCGGAAGACCGCAGAAACATTTCCTCGGATTCTCGACCGACCCCTGATGGCCAGTTGTTTTCGGTCGCAGGTTCGACCGAGTAAACGGGTGGGGCTTCTGGGCGTCCACCCGCCAGGCCGGACGGACCACGCAGTCGCCTTGCCGTGATTTTCGAGCCATCTTCTCAACAGTCGGCGAGCGCGGCGCATAAATACATGGGCGGCCGCTAATAGATACGTTGCAACGAGCCCGCGCCCATGCAGCCGACGCCTCGCTCAACAACATTCCGCGAAGGTCGTCGCGCGCGTTTCAGGGGAAGAAAGATGGGTATGCCGAAAATTTTCATACTAATTCGCCGACCTGATCTCGGACCACCCTGCTTCGTATCCGTGGGCGAATTCGCAGCCGTGTGCGACACCAGAGAAACGCGTGCGGTGGGTGGAGGAACCCGAGCCGGCGCGACGAACCAGTCGAAGAGGTGGGTCGAAGAGTGCTGCGTACGCTGATCGTCGGCCTGGGCCGCGCTGGCCTGGGACTGCATGTGCCGGTGCTGATGCGTGCGCGCTCCACAGCCGTGGACATGTTCGCCGATCACCCGATCGTGGGGGTGGACCCCGGAAACGCGCCGCTTGCCCGGCAGCGGGAAGATCTCCTGATCGTTGATTCCCTGGCACGAGCACGCGAGCTCCTCGACCCGGCGCAAACTGTCGTCCACCTGTGCACTCCGCCCGCCGTACGCGCCGAGGTGCTCCGCGATGTCGCCGCGCTCGGCTTCCGGCGGATCCTCATGGAGAAACCGCTGGCCGGTGACCGAGGCGCGCTCCAGTCCATCCTGCACCTCGCACGGGAACACGAGCTGCGACTGTCCGTGGTGGCGCCCTGGCTGCACAGCGCGCTGACGCGGCGTCTCGTCCAGATCGTGGCCGACGGGGGACTCGGCGCGGTCCGCTCCGTGTCCGTCACCCAGCACAAGCCCCGGTTCCGGCGCTCTCTCGGCAGCAGCAGCCACACCTCCGCCTTCGATGTGGAGGCACCGCATGCGGTGGGCGTCCTCCTGCGCCTCCTCGGGGACGCCCAGGTGTGCGGCGCCACCTGCGCCGACCTACAGGTGGGGAAGGTGACGGTACCGCGCATGGGCGGTGCGCGCCTGGAACTGCTGCACGACGGCGGGACCCGGAGCGAGGTGGTGTCCGACCTGTCCTCACCGGTACGCCAGCGGCGCATCGTGCTCGACATGGCGGGCGGCAGCGTCGTTGGACACTACGCGGTCGGCCAGGACGACGACTTCGCTCAGCTGGAGATCACCCGCGACGGCCACACCGTACGTGAGGTCCTTCGTGACGACTCCCTCACCTCGTATCTGACCCGCGCCTACCGCCGCTTCGTCGATGACGCCGACGCCGACGCGGACGACCTCGACCTGCACGTACGGACGGTCCAGCTGCTCGACGAGGCGAAGCGGCTCGCGGCGGGCGCGCACGAGGCAGTGCCGCCCCACGGCGGCCGGACCGCCCACAAGGAGGCGACGGTCCATGCGAGTTGACCTTCCCTCCGGAGCGGACCCTCTGCACCCCCCGTACGGCGTGCCCGAGGACGACCCCGTCGGACGGGCGCGTCCCGGCGTCCGTTTCGCGGGAATCGGCGACGAGGCCGCGGCAGATCTCGCCGGCCAACTTCACGCACTGCGACAACTCCGCTGGGAGACCATCGAGTTGCGTAACGTCGACGGTGTCGCGGTCGCCGACCTGGACGACCCGGCCTTCGCCGACCTGACCGAGCGGATCGCGGCAGCGGGCCTCGATGTCGTCTGCGTCGATTCCAGGATCGCCAACTGGAGCCGCCCGATCACCGGTCGCTTCGAGGACGATGTGGCGGAGCTACGGGTGCTGGCCCGGCGTTGCGCCATCCTGGGCACCCGGTATGTCCGGGTGATGTCCTACCCCAACGCCGGCCTCGACGAGGAGGAGTGGGGCAGCCGGGTGCTGGACCGGATGGCTCTCCTGGTCCGGCAGGCCGAGCAGCACGGGCTGGTGCTGCTGCACGAGAACTGCAGCGGCTGGGCCGGCACACGGGCCGACCGGATGCTGGACCTCCTCGACCACGCCGACAGCCCGGCGCTGCGGCTGCTCTTCGACATCGGCAACGGCGTCCCCCACGGCTACGACGCCCGCGCGCTGCTGAGCGCCGTCATCGACCATGTCGCTCACGTACACGTCAAGGATGCCCGGACCGGACCGGACGGCCACGTCACCTACACGCTGCCCGGGGAGGGCCGGTCCGAGGTGTCCGCCTGCGTGCGTGCCCTCCTCGACCACGGCTACACCGGGGCCCTGTCGATCGAACCGCACACCCACCTGCGGCCGCACCAGGACCACGACGCCACGGGTACCGACAGTGTGGCGGCGTTCGTCGGTTACGGCCGATCCCTGGAGCGCCTCGTGCGGCAGGAAGCCCTGGCTGCCCGCGCCCCCGCCGCCGGAGGGGTGCCGCATGCCTGACCTCCCGCCCCGCCTGCCTCCCCCACCCGACTCCGCCGCCGCTCCCCTGCCGCGTCCCGCACGGCTGACGCCAACCGATCACGAGCTGCTGCTCGACCTCCTCGACACCCCCACCACGGGTCCGCTGGAGTCGGACGGTGACGGCCCCGCCGCTCGCCTGTGGGAGGCCGGACGGGCCTATGCCACGGCTGCCGCGGCGCTCGGTCTGAGGGTGCTGCGCCACGCCCCGGCGGAACCAGAGGTGCTGCGCCGGGACGACGTACCGCTGACTGTTCGGGAGGCGGCGAAGGACGAGACGTTCCTGGCCCGGCAGCCCAGCCTGGTGCTGCGACTCGGCCCGGAACTCCCACGGCAGGACACGGTGATGTTCAACGTCCACCTGGACACGGTGGCCGGGTGGTGGCCGGCCCGCTTCGACGGACGGCGCTTCACCGGCCGAGGGGCGATCGACGCCAAGGGCCCCGCCGTTGCCCTGCTCGCCGGTATTCGGGCAGCTCGCGCGGCCGAACCGGCCCTGGGCAGCCGGATCGGCGTGCTCATCCAGGCGGTCGCGGGTGAGGAAGGCGGTGCCATGGGAACGTTCGGCACCCGGCCGCTGGTCGAGGAGGGGTTCACCGGCGGGCTGAACCTGTTCTGTGAGCCCACCGGGCACCGGTTCCTGCCACGTTCCACCGCGTCCATGACGGCCTGCGTACGCGTTCGGGGTGAGGACGCGGTGGACGACCGCCCCGAGGCCGGGCACAACGCGACCGTGTTGCTGGGGCACATCGGCCAATACCTGGCCCTGGCCCTGCCATCGCGAATCGGCGACGGCAAAGTGTGCGTGGCGGGCCTGCACACCGGCGAGCGGCACAATCGGGTCTACGGCACCGGCCGACTGCTGCTCAACGTCTCCTACGGCTCCCGGCAGACCGGCCGGGCCGCCGAGCGCATGCTGGGGCAGGCGTTGCGCGAGGCGCTCGCCGACTTCTCCGCCAGGGCCGCCGGCACCCGTGACCTGGCCAGGACGGCCACTGACGCGGCACGGATCACGTCCTTGCACTGGTACAAGCGGGGCCTGCCCGCGCTGGACGGCCGGGGTCGCGCGCCGTGGGCCGAGGAACTGCTGGAACGACGCGCGGGCCTGGTGCGCTGGCCCGACGAAGAGCCGGCTTTCACCTGCGACGCCATCTGGATGGCCGGCGTCCCCGACAGCTACACCGCGGTCTTCGGCCCCGGCAACCTGCACACCAACCACGCGCACGCCGACGGCGAGTACGCCGACCTGGACGACTTGGACCAGTACGCCGACGAGATCGCCCGCGTACTCGTCGCACGCGTCCGCCACCCGCCGCAGGACGGCGACGTCACCCACGACGACGGCGCTCCACAAGCACCTCACGCTCTCTCAGCTGTCGCGCCCGGCGCGGCCGCGGACAGGATCTCTCCCCGATGACCTCGCCGACTTCCACGACCCCGGCAACTGCCAGTGCCAGTGCCAGTGGCACTGCTACAAGGGCTGTGCCGACCCTTTCCGACCCGCGCCTCATGCCACCCCGGCCACCCGGCGACGCCGGCGTGCGGGTGCCATACCGGGAACTCGCCGCCTTCGTGGCCGATGTCTTCGGCGCCAGGGGCCTCCCGGAGGACCGCGCGGGAGCCGCCGCCGCGGCGCTGTGCCACGGCGACCTCACGGGCTTCACCAGTCACGGCATCACCAATCTCACCCGGCTCTACCTGCCGCTGCTCGACACGGGCCGGTGCGACCCGCGGGCTGAGCCACGGATCGTCGCCGACCACGGTGCCTCGGTTCTCCTCGACGCTCGCCGGGCGCTCGGGCTGTGGGCGGCCGCCGAGGCGATGGACCTCGCGGTCGAGCGCGCCCGCCGGTACGGGGTCGGCATGGTCTCGGTGCGTGGCGCCACACACTTCGGCTGCGCGGGCTACCACGCCCTGCGCGCGGTCCAGCACCACATGGTGGGCCTGGTCACCGCCAACTGCGGCCGGCAGCAGATCGTCCGCCCCGTCGGCGGACGGGCCGCCATGCTCGGCACGAACCCCCTCGCGCTGGCCGCCCCGGCCGGCGACCTGCCCCCGTTCGTCCTGGACATGGCCACCACCGTGGCCCCCACCGGCAGAGTCCGGGCCGCTGCACGCGCAGGGCAGAACGTGCCCGTGGGCTGGCTCCAGGACGACGACGGCGCGCCGGTCACCGACCCGGCGGCCTTCGACCGCGGCCAGGCGCACCTGAGCTGGCTCGGCGGTGACCCCGACGCCGGTGCCTACAAGGGCTACGGACTGGGCCTGCTGGTGGAGGTGCTGTCCGCACTCGTCCCCGGAGCCGGACTCGGCCCGCATGAGAAGACGGCGAAGCCCGCCGGCCCCGACGACGACATCGGCTGCCTCATGCTGGCCGTCGCCCCTGGGCGGCTTCGGCCCGAGGCGGAGTTCCTCACCGATGCGGCCGGCCTGTTCGGCGCTCTTCTCGGCTGCCCGCCGATCCGGGCGGACGAGCCGGTGCGCTATCCCGGCTGGCCCGAGGACGCGCGTTGTCGCGACCGGCGCGCTCACGGCGTCCCGCTCGAAGCGGCCCTGCATCAGGAGATGCTCGACCTGGCCCGGACCAGCGGCCTCCGCTTCCCGGCACCGGTGCCACCCACCGAGGAGGGAAGCCCGGCATGACCATCCCCCGCATCGGCCTCATCGGCCTCGGCGTCATCTCCCGCTTCTATCTGGCCGCACTCGAACGCGAGGCGTGCGCGCGGCTGGTGGCAGTATGCGACCCCGACGAGGACCGGCTCGCCACCGCACCACCGCAGGTGCCGCGCTACCGCGACCACCGCGAGCTGCTGCGGGCGGCGGACCTGGACGCCGTGGTGGTCAACGTGCCCAACGACCTGCACTACCCGGTGTGCAGGGAAGCGCTGGAGGCCGGACGCGCGGTGTGCGTGGAGAAGCCGCTCGCCACGAAGCCGCTCGATGCCCACCACCTCGTGCGGCTCGCCCAGCACAGCGGCGCCGTGCTGTTCACCTCTTTTCACCGCCGCTACAACAGGGAGGTGAACGCCCTCCGCGACCGAATCGCCTCCGCCTCACCGATCACTTCGCTGACAGTGCACTACGAGGAGACGATCGAGGAGCACGCCGGACGGGATCGCTGGTATCTCGACCCGGAGCGCTGTGGGGGCGGCTGTGTCGCCGACAACGGGCCCAACGCGTTCGATCTGGTCCGCCTGTTCCTCGGAGACGTCCAGGTGACCGAGGCCGTCGTGCACCGCGACGCGCACGGCGTCGACCGGCAGGCGCAGGTGCTGCTGGACGCCCCGTCCGGCGCGGCGGCACGGGTGGCGCTCGACTGGTCCCGCCCCGGTGAGCGCAAAACGGTTGAGGTGCGACTTGCCGACGGGACCGTGGACCGTGCCGACATGCTCGCGGGCCATCCGGAGTTCAAAGGGTCCCTCTGGCACGAATACGTGGGCGTGCTGCGGGACTTCACCGACATCCTGTCCGGCCGCCGCCCGAACGATCCCGGCGGCCTGGCCACCCTGGAGCTCGTGGCCGCCACGTACGCGCGTGAACGCGCCGGCCGACCGCGTCCCCGCCAGGAGGCACCCCAGACATGACGCCAGGCGAGGACGGTGCCAAACGCGCCGTACACGGGCAGTTGGTGAAGGTACTCACCCACCGGCGCGATGACCGGGGTATGGCGCTGGAGGAGTTCGCGAGCCGGTGCGTCCGCCGTGGTGAGGTGCATGAGCTGGTGACCACCGACCACACGGAGACCACTGCCGGCGCCCGGATCGACCGGGTCGGCTTTCTGGGCTTCGTGGAGATCGGATGCGCCGGGGTCATCGACCGGGGCGATGTGGTCTGGGCGAACGGTAAGCGGGTGGGGACGGTCCTGGGATTCGACGCCTGTCACTTCCCGAACCACTACAACATCCTCATCTCGGTGCCCGAACCGCTCTCCGGCCCGCAGCTCGGTCTCGTACCCGAAGTGGAGGTCCGGTTCGAGCAGCGGGCAGCAGTGCCGCGTCCGCCCGGCGGCCCTCCGGCCACCGTCCACTGACGACCGACAACCTGAGGCCCGATCACCAGGAGCACCCGCTCATGAACCCTCGTCTCAATCTCACCGAGCTGGAGCCCACCGCCTACCAGGCCATGCTGGGCCTGGAGCAGTACCTCGCGTCGAGCCCGCTGCCGGCATCCCTGAGGGAACTGGTCAAGCTGCGGGCCAGTCAGCTCAACGGCTGCGCGTTCTGCGTGGACCTGCACAGCCACCAGGCGAAGAACAGCGGAGAACCCGACGAACGACTGTTCTCTGTCGTGTCCTGGCGCGAGTCCCCCTTCTTCAGCGAGGCCGAACGTTCCGCGCTCGCGCTGACCGACGCCGCGACCCGCCTCGGCGCGGAGGGCGTGTCCGACGACGTGTGGAACGAGGCCGCCGCCCACTACGACGACCGGCAACTGGCGGCGCTCGTCATGACGGTCGCCACCATCAACGCCTGGAACCGGATCGGCGTCAGCACCCGCATGGTGGCCGGCTCACAACGAGCCGACAGGGCCTGAAACCCGCCAAGGGGGCTGTGGGCCGGGGGGGCGGGCCGGTGTTCTCCGTGCCGATCTCCCTTACTCGGGCACCGAGTTGGGCTGACCCGCAGGGCGAGAACAGGGATGGCCGAGAAATCCCGTTATTTATTCCGGGTCATTGACGAAAAAGGTGGAGGGCCACCATGCTGTGCGCCATGCGCATGCGGCATGCGGACAGCGGGCTGTCACGGAGGCTGACCTCGAGATGACCCCGGCTGACAGCGGGGCCGGGCCGTCCTCGGCCACGTGAGGCGCGGCGCCCACGTCGCCGCGCGGCTGAGCGGTAATCCCGCACGGTCCGGGCGGAGTTGAGCGTCGGGCGCAGCGCAGAGCCCCTGCAAGTGGCAATCCGACCGCGGCCATGAAGATCACGATGCGGTTCACAGCGCCACGAGCTCTGGCGCGAGAGACGCGAGAGAAAGGAGAGTTGTGATGGGGGAAAACTTCGGCGTGGAGTCGACCGGAGCCCACAAGCACCATGTGTTGTCCCGTCGGCGGATGCTCGGCGTGTCCGGGGCTGCCGGGCTGGCCGCGTTGGGCGCCGCGGGGTTCCGGGACGATGTGTCCGGACCGAGCAAGAACACGGGACCGAGCCAGAGTGCGGAAGCGGCGCAGAAGGTAGGGCTGAGCCAGAACGCAGGACCGGGCCAGGACGTCGTGCCGGGCGAGGATGCGGCTCGCGTTACGGCACCGCCCCCGGTCGGGGTCCTCGGGGCGAACTTCAACGGCGACCCGGGCAAATTGACATTCGAGCAGCTGGAGGATGTCGAGGCCACTTGGCTGCGGGGGTTCTACCCCATGCGCGATGCCGACGGTTCCTCCGCGGACGAAATCGCCGGGAGCCCGCAGATCGGAATGCTCCTGGATGCCAGTGCACGTGGCTACGGCACGGTCCTGTCGCTGAAATTCGAGTACAAAGAGAATCCCATCCCGACCCCGGGCAGCGACGCCTGGACGACCGCGTTCGAGCGCCTGGAAAAGGTACTGCCGGTCGTCATGAACAAGGTCGACATCCTGGTGATCGGCAACGAACCGTTCATCGAAAGCCAACCCGAGGACCGCGACGACCGCCTCAACGTCTTCTACGAGAAGCTCGCCCAACGCGTCATCGCCTACCGTGACGAGAACTCGGCGGACAAGACCGAGCTCTACATGGGTGCGCTCAACCACCTCGATGACGAGAGCAGGATCACGCGTGCCAAGAAGCGCTGGATGCGCTTCGTGAACAACACCATGGCCATCAAGGGAGTGGACATCCATCCGCACCTGGCGGCCCCGGGCGACGGCCAGGACTACCTCACATTCATACTCGACGGCCTCGATGGCTTGCGCACCGATCAGAAGTTCCTGGCCACCGAATTCTCCCTGGTCAACCTCTGGTTGGACCACCTGACGGACCCGGTCTCCGCCGAATTCGCACACGATTACCCGGAGGAGCAGGGGAAAGAGGTGTGGGAGGTGCTCAAGGGAGCCATCGATGACCGCTCCACCCAGGAGGATGAGCGCTTCACCCAGAAGAAGTGGGACGATTTCCTCGCCATGAGCCCCTGGTTCAAGAGCAACAACACCTTTCTCCAGGACCAGGTCGAGAAGTTCCGCAGCACCGAAAAGCTCGCGGTGGCCACCTACGGGGTGATCCAGGACGACGCCATGACGACGGACTTCACCGCGACGAAACAGCCGTGGATCCTCAACAGCCTGTTCTGCCCGTACACCGTGGTGGACGGCGAGGACGGTCTGCCCGGACGGAACCGTGTGTGGATCGACCAGTTCCGCGCACTGCAGAAGACCTGACGGTCACGGCCGCCCGTCAGACCCGGGGGCGGCCGTACCGCGCGTCGTTGTCACGCGTCGGCACCAGCGCGGCGAGCGCTGAGCTGGTGTCCCGCAGGTCCTCGGGGAGGTACTCCACCGCACCGACACCACGACCGCGATCCAGCCTCCGGCGCACGCTCATCGTGGCCCCCAGGTTCTTGCTCAACCCGACGGTCTCCACCAGGTCGGACAGGAACATCATGTGTTCGTCGATTCTGGCCTGCTCGTCGGCGGCGGCGCGGACCTCCGCGATGAGCGCGTCGCGCACCACGGGGTCGGGGTGGTGGCGTTGCCTCGCGGGGGATCGGAGGAGGCCGCTGTGCCGGCCGGGCTCTGGACGCAGTACGCCTCGCTCGGCGAGCGCCGCCCGGTGCAGCGAGAACCCTTGGTGGTGCCGCCGGAACCACCAAGGGAGGCGGACGCGGCCGTGTCCGGAAGCGGAGCCGTGCTGCTGCAACTCGGCCAGCAACTCGTCGGCCCAGGCGAGGCCGGTAGGGCCGGTGTCCAGCAGCTCGATCTCGACGCCGTGCGTGCGGTGGACGTCGAAGCCGAGCATCCTGGATTTCCGGGAACGGACCAGCAGCTTGCGACGCAGCGCGAGTTCGCCGAGTTCGGCCGCCGCGCATCCGATCACCGCCCGAGCGGAGCCGTGCACCTTGCCGGAGGCCAGGTGTGAGAGCAGGACGAACTCCTCGGGCAGGGACAGGTTCCGCGGCGGAGGCACGGACATGTGACTCGTCTTCCCTTCTTCTGGCGGACGGCCGGGCAGGCGGGCAGGCGGGCGGGCAATCGCCGGCCTGTCAGCCGCGGTACGTACGCAGGTACGTCGAACCGGGCGACGGCTCCCGCCGCGTTCAGTGAGACCAGGCCGATCTGCCACAGCCACATGGTGTCCGCGATCGGTCCGCCGGACATCTCGCCGTACGCCCGCCGGATCGGCGGTGCAGTCGCCCTCAGGAGCGTCACGGCGCGTACCCGCTGCCTACGCCGCCGCCTCTCCCGCCGCGGCGATCTCCGGCACGCCGTCCCGGGGGACGTCGGACCCTCCCGGCTTCTCGAACTGCGTCCGGTACAGCTCCGCGTACCGTCCGTCCGCCGCGAGCAGTTCCTCGTGCGTGCCGCGCTCGACGATCCGGCCCGCCTCGACGACGAGGATCAAGTCGGCGGCCCGTACCGTCGACAGCCGGTGTGCGATGACGACCGCGGTACGCCCCTCCAGGGCCTCTGTGAGCGCCGCCTGCACGGCGGCTTCGGAGGTGTTGTCCAAGTGGGCCGTGGCCTCGTCGAGGACGACCACCCGCTGGCGGGCCAGCAACAGCCGGGCGATGGTCATGCGCTGGCGCTCGCCGCCGGAGAGCCGGTAGCCGCGCTCGCCGACCACCGTGTCGAGGCCGTCGGGCAGGGAGCGTACGAGGTCGTCGAGGCGGGCCCGGCGCAGGACGTCCCACAGTTCGTCCTCGTCGGCACCGGGCCTGGCGAGCAGCAGGTTGGTGCGGATCGACTCGTGGAAAAGGTGCCCGTCCTGGGTAACCATGCCTAGGGTCGCCCGCATCGACTCGGCGCTCACCTCGCGGACGTCGACGCCGCCGATGCGTACGGAGCCCTCATCGGTGTCGTACAGCCTCGGCAGCAGCGCCGCGATGGTCGACTTGCCCGCGCCGGACGAGCCGACGAGGGCGACGGTCTGGCCGGGTTCGGCACGGAAGGAGATGCCGTGCAGGACCTCGGTGCCGCCGCGCGTGTCGAGCGCGGCGACCTCCTCCAGGGAGGCCAGGGAGACCTTGTCGGCGGACGGGTAGGCGAAGCGGACGTCGGTGAACTCGACGGAGGCCGGGCCGTCCGGAACCTCGCGCGCGTCCGGCTTCTCCTCGATCAGCGGCTTCAGATCGAGGACCTCGAAGACGCGCTCGAAGCTGACCAGGGCGGTCATGACCTCGACCCGGGCTCCGGCCAGGGAGGTCAGCGGCGCGTACAGGCGGGTCAGGAGCAGGGCCAGCGACACGACGGCGCCCGCTTCCAGGCTGCCGCGCAGCGCGAACCAGCCGCCGAGCCCGTAGACCAGGGCGAGCGCGAGCGCGGAGACGAGGGTCAGCGCCGTGATGAACGCGGTCTGCGCCATCGCCGTGCGCACCCCGATGTCCCGCACCCGCCGGGCCCGCGCCGCGAACTCCGCGGACTCGTCGCCGGGCCGGCCGAAGAGCTTGATCAGCGTGGCGCCGGGCGCGGAGAAGCGCTCGGTCATCCGCGTACCCATCGCGGCGTTGAGGTCGGCCGCCTCGCGCTGCAGTTTCGCCATCCGGCTGCCCATGCGGCGGGCGGGTACGACGAAGACCGGGAGCAGCACCAGCGCGAGCAGCGTGATCTGCCAGGAGAGCGTGAGCATCACGGCGAGGGTGAGCAGCAGGGTCACCAGATTGCTCACGACGCCGGACAGGGTGTTGCTGAACGCTCGCTGGGCGCCGATCACGTCGTTGTTGAGACGACTGACGAGCGCGCCCGTACGAGTGCGTGTGAAGAACGCGACCGGCATGCGCTGCACATGATCGAAGACCGCCGTCCGCAGATCGAGGATGAGCCCCTCCCCCAGGTTCGCCGAGAGCCAGCGGCCCACCAGTCCCAGCGCCGCCTCGGCGAACGCGATCAGGGCGATGAGCAGGGCGAGTCGTACGACCCTGCCCTCCTCCCCGCCGGACACGATCACGTCCACGACACGTCCGGCGAGGACCGGCGTCGCCACGGCGAGCAGTGCCGTCGCCACGCTGAGCACCACGAACTGCGCGATGCGGCGGCGATGCGGGCGTGCGAACTCGGCGATGCGGCGCATCGTCGCGCGGGCGAAGGGGCGGCGCTCCGGCCGGGCGGTCATGACGCTGTGCAGCTGCGTCCAGGCTGTGGTCTCCATACTCATGGGACCGACCGTAGAACCTCAAGCAACATTGAGGTCAATGTCGAGGTCAATGGAGTCCAATCGAGGCCAAGGGAAAGCCGATGACACTCACCGAACCGATCCTCCCGCCCGACACGAGCGACCCGATGCCGTGCCCGGCGTGTCAGGCTCCGTCCCCATGCCCGCAACCCCACGTTGGTGCGGCGTGGAAACGCTCTCCCGATGTGACGGTCGAACGCCTCCCCCCGAGCCTCCCCAGACGCCTCCCGGTCCGGCAGATCCTGTGCCTCCTCCCGCTCGCCCTCGTGGTCGTCGTCGCGGTGCAGCACCGGTCCGTGCTCGCCGACGGCTTCGGCCACCTGACGACGGCCGAGTGGCCGTGGCTGCTGGTCGCGGTCGCCGCGACCTGCCTCACCTGGGTGGCCGCGGCGGTCACACGGCAGGGCGCGCTCGTCGAGCGGCTTCCCAAGGGCCGGTTGCTGGCCGCGCAGTTCGCGGCGGGCGCGGCCAACCATCTGCTGCCGACGGGTCTGGGTGCGAGCGCCGTCAACCTGCGGTTCATGACGGTGTGCGGGGTCCCGCTGGCCCGTTCGTCGTCCGCGCTCGCGCTCTACATGCTCGCCGAGTCAATAGCCCGGATCGGGCTTCTGCTGGCCCTGTTGATCGCCTTCCCCGACGCCCTGCGGGTCGACGTGCTCCTCCCGAACGGGTCGGTCGGTCCGCTGCTGCTCGTCGTGGGAGCGGTGGTGTGCGTCGCGGTGACGGTCCTGCTGCTCATACGACGGGTGCGTACCGTCGTGTTCACCTTCCTGCGGACCGCGCTGGGCGAGGCCAGGTCCGTGCACAGCCGACCGGCTCGCGCGCTCGCGCTGTGGGGCGGCGCGATCACGTTCCCCGCGCTGCAGGCGGCCGGACTGGCCGCGGTGGGGCAGGCGTTGGGGCTGTCGGTACCCCCACTGCACATGGCGGTCGCGTATCTGGCGGCGACGGTCGCGGTCGCCCTCGTCCCGACACCGGGCGGCCTCGGCTCGGTGGAGGCCGCGCTGATCGTGGCACTGGTGGCGGCGGGCGGTCCGGCGGCGGTGGCGACCGCGGTGGTGCTCGCCTACCGCATCATCACGGTGTGGCTGCCGCTGCTGCCGGGGGCGCTGACGTTGGGCGCGCTCGTGCGGTGGAAGGTGATCTGAGGCGTCCGTATACCGCTTCGGGGGCCCGGCCGGTGATGTGCCGCAACTCCTCGGCGTGCGGAGCGAGTTGGGCGCACACGGTCTCGGCGCGCCAGTCCTGCCGCACGAGCGCGTCGGTGAGCGGCTCGCCGGTGTCGGGGTCCAGGCGAGGACGGTCTCGACCCCCGACCCGTACAGCTCGGCCGGGTCGACCTCGACCGGTCCGCCGGGCGGATACCGGGGACGTACGGGCGCGCTGCCGGAGCCGATCACACCGCGCTCGGGGCAGACGACAAGGGCTTTGACACCCGGATGCACCCTGGTCCACGGCGAGCACCGGCCCCAGCATCGGCCACCTCCGTGAGTCGTCGATCACGCGGGTCGCCGGTGATCACGGAGCGCCAGCCCGGTCCGGGTCTTGCCGGACGTCAAGGCTGCCGCGAAGGTGGGCGGATGGCCTGTCCGTGATGGCCCTGGCGTGAAGCACACCCGCACATGTAGCAGGATTAGTGAACCCGCCGGTCAACGACCCGTTGTCCCGGCGGGCTCGCACATTCCGGAATCCAGCAGTAACCGAGCAGCAGGTGACAACAAGGTGACGACACATCACATACCGGGTGCAGGCCCCCTTCCCGGCACGACGGGAGGCAGTTGGTGAACCGAGACCTCACACTGCACGACTGGATCGTGGCGGGAATCTGGCTGGCCGTCGGGCTGGCGGCGGGCGTTCTGCTGCGCCTCCTCCTGCGCTGGCTGGGCAAGCACGCGACCCGTACCCGCTGGAGCGGGGACGACGTCCTCGTCAACGCGCTGCGCGCGCTGGTGCCGGTCGCGGCGCTCGCGGGCGGGGTGGCGGCCGCCGCGGCGGCGCTGCCACTGACCGGCCGGATCAACCACACCGTCAACCAGATCCTGACGGTCCTGCTCATCCTCGCCGCCACCATCACCGCGGCGCGCGTGATCACCGGCCTGGTGAAGGCCGTCACGCAGTCCCGTTCCGGCGTCGCCGGTTCGGCCACGATCTTCGTCAACATCACCCGCGTCGTCGTCCTGGCCATCGGCTGCCTGGTCGTCCTGCAGACCCTGGGCATCTCGATAGCCCCGCTGCTCACCGCCCTCGGCGTCGGCGGTCTCGCGGTGGCTCTGGCCCTCCAGGACACTCTCGCCAACCTCTTCGCGGGCATCCACATCCTTGCCTCGAAGACGATCCAGCCCGGCGACTACATCCGCCTCACCAGCGGTGAGGAGGGGTACGTCGTCGACATCAACTGGCGCAACACGGTCGTGCGCAACCTCTCCAACAACCTCGTGATCATCCCCAACGCCCAGCTCTCCAGCACCAACATGACCAACTACAGCCGCCCGGAACAGGAGATGACCCTCACCGTGCAGGTCGGCGTCGGCTACGACAGCGACCTGGAGCACGTCGAGCGCGTCACCTCCGAGGTCGTCGTCGAGGTCATGACGGAGATCGAGGGCGCGGTCCCCGAGCACGAACCGGCCATCCGCTTCCACACGTTCGGGGACTCGCGGATCAGCTTCACCGTGATCCTGGGTGTCGGGGAGTTCAGCGACCAGTACCGGATCAAGCACGAGTTCATCAAGCGGCTGCACAAGCGGTACCACGTGGAGGGCATCCGCATTCCCTCTCCGGCGCGCACCGTCGCCCTCCAGCAGAACGGCGTGGCGATTCCCACGCAGCGCGACGGATCCATCACCATCCCGTAGAACGAACGCATGACGGTACTTGGGGTCGACATCGGTACGTCCAGCAGCAAGGGCGTGCTGGTGGACGAGGACGGGACCGTGCTCGCGACGGCTGTCCGCCCGCACGCGGTCAGCCGTCAGCGGCCCGGGCACGTCGAGATGGACGCGCGGGTGTGGTGGGACGAATTCACCTCGATCGCCCGGGAGTTGCTGAAGTCCCTCGGTGACGACGCCTCGGTCACCGCGGTGGGCGTCAGCGGTATGGGCCCCTGCGTGGCCCTGGCGGACGAGGCGGACACGCCGCTGCGCCCGGCGATCCTGTACGGCGTCGACACGCGCGCGACCGAACAGATCGCCCGCCTGGACGCCGAATTGGGCCACGACGCCGTGCTGCGGCGCTGCGGGTCCCTGCTGTCCACCCAGGCCGTGGGCCCCAAACTCGCCTGGCTGGCGGAGCACGAGCCCGAGACGGTCGCGAGGGCCCGGCGCCTGTACATGCCCAGCTCGTACCTGGTGTGCCGACTGACCGGGACGTACGTGCTCGATCACCACTCGGCGAGCCAGTCGGTCCCGCTCTACGACTCGGTGGCGCAGGAGTGGTACCAGCCGTGGGTCCGACGCGTCGCCCCGTGGCTCGAGCTGCCCCTCCTGAGGTGGCCGGGAGACATCGCCGGTCACGTCACCGCCGAGGCTGCCGGAGTCACCGGTCTGCCCGCCGGAATCCCGGTCGTCACCGGCACGATCGACGCCTGGTCGGAGGCGCTGAGCGTGGGAGCACAGCACACCGGTGACCTCATGCTCATGTACGGCAGCACCATGTTCCTGATCAACACCGTGTCCGACCGCATCCTGGTGCCCCAACTGTGGAGCACGGTCGGGGCATTGCCCGGAACACGCAGCCTCGCGGGCGGCATGGCCACGTCCGGCGTGATCACGGACTGGTTGCGGGAGCTGTTCGGCACACCCGACCACGCCTCCCTGCTCGCCGAGGCCGAGTCGTCCGGGCCCGGCGCGCGGGGGCTGCTGATGTTGCCGTACTTCGCGGGTGAGCGGACTCCGGTGGCCGATCCGTACGCACGCGGTGTGATCGCCGGACTGACGGTGGAGCACACCCGCGGCGACCTCTACCGGGCCGCCCTGGAGGCGACGGCCTTCGGCGTACGGCACAACGTCGAGGCGATGCGCGCGGCCGGTGCCGACATCCGCCGTGCGGTCGCCGTGGGCGGCGGCACCCAGGGCGGCCTGTGGACCCGGATCGTCTCAGCCGTGACGGACCTGGAGCAGGAGGTCAGGACCGTCACGCTCGGAGCGAGCTACGGGGCGGCGTTCCTCGCCGCGAGCGCCGTCGGCGGGCCGCTCATCGACTCTTGGAACCCGGTGCGCGAGCGGATCGCCCCGGACCCGCGCCTCCGCGCCCGCTACGACGAGCTGTACGCGCTGTACCTGCGGCTGTATCCGGCGACGCGCGACCTCACCCACGCGCTGGCCGAGTATCAACGGGACGTCGCTCGCTGAGAGTTGAGGGGATGTGCGCGCCTCCGCGCCCCCTGAGTCCGACCGGGGGGCGCTTCCGCGGGCGCGTTCAGCCGATCACGATTCCTCCCGGAGGACCTTCACATCCCACGGCCCCAGCGAGACCTCCTGGTCCGCGGCGTACGAGGTCCCTGTGAGCACGTCATGTGCGGGCATCGGCAGGACCACCCGCGCCGGATCCCACGACCAGTTGTGCAGGAAACGCACACGGCGCCCGTCCCGAGAGGTCGCCGCGGTCGACGTGACGCTCGGCGGGGCCGGGTGCCGGACACCCGCCGGGGCGGCCCAGCGGAAGAGAGCCTTCGCGAAGGCCGGGTCCGGCACGGTGCCGACGTATGTGATGCGCCCGGCACCGTGTTCGTGCGTCGTCGCCGCGGGCCAGCGGCCGAAGTGCGGGTGCTCGTAGGTGACCAGCGTCTCCGCTCCCTGAGGCTGAAGGCCGTCCGCCCAGTGGAGGGCGCGTGCCTGCTCCGGCAGGGGGAAGGTGTCGGTGCCGTGGACGACGAGTTCGCCGCCCAGGTTGCTGAACTCGTCGTACGTGACTCCGGCCGCCTTGGCCAGGCGGGCGGGCTGTGCGTCCGTGCGGGCCCTGGCCTCGTGGTCCGCGTAGGCCGTGCGCGGGCCCAGGACCAGGTGGCCGCCGGCCGTGGCGTAGGCGAGCAGGCGGTCGAGGGTCGCGTCGTCGGCCGCGTAGAAGGCGGGGACGACCAGCACCGGCGGCAGGTCCGCGGCGTCCAGCTGCCCGGGGTGCGTGATCCTGCTCTGCAGCCCCGCGTCGAAGGCGCCTCGGTAGAAGGCGTCGAAGACGGTCTGGTACGAGCGCTGGTCCGGGCCTCCGTCGGGCGTGGCGAGCGGAGGCTGCGCCTGGAGCGCCCATTTGCTGGGGCCGGAGTAGAGGAACGCCACGTCGGCGTCCGGGGTGAGGGAGGCCACCAGATCGCCTGCGGTCTCCAACTCGGCTCCAAGCGCGGCGAGTTCGCGGTACACCCGGCCGGGGCGCCCGTTGTGCGGCAGCACGCCGCCCCAGTAGGTCTCGGTACCGAAGTGCAGGGTGTGCCAGTGCCAGTACTCGATCATCGAGGCGCCGCGCGAGATGAGCGCCCAGGCCGCCTGGCGCCACTGTCCGTCGTACGCGGGGCGGTTGTTCCAGGGGAAGCCGATGGCCTGCGCGTCGGTCTCGGTCACCAGGAAGGGTTCCTGGCGGGAGGAGTACATGCGGTCGGCGCTCTGGTACAGCGCCCAGGTGCCGTTGGTCGTCCAGCCCTGATCACCGCGGCCCTCGTCCGGCAGGGCGAGGGCGTCCTGCATCGTGTAGTACGGGTTGCCGGCCGTGACGTCGAGCTCCTTGGTCAGCTCGTCGTCCTCGACCCCGGGCCGCTCGTAGGAGATGCACGTCGTGACGAACTGGTCCGGCCGGGCGTACTCGCGGACGATCTCCGTCTGCCAGGCGATGAACTCGGTGGTCAGCCGGGCCTGGAAGCGGCGCCAGGCCAGGTCGTACTGCGGTTGCGCATTGCCGTCGGGCGTCCACAGGTCGGCCCAGGTCGACAGCCGGTGCGACCAATAGACCAGTCCCCACTCGCGGTTGAGGGTCTCCACGTCGCCGTACGTGTCGCGCAGATGGTCGGTGAAGCGCTGGAACACGCCATGGTTGTGGAAGAGGTGGAGTCCCGGTTCGTTGTCGACCTGGAAGCCGATGACGGCCGGGTGGGCGGCGTACCGGCCGACGACCTTGCGGATGACTCGCTCGGCGTGGAAGCGGAACGCCGGGTGGGTGAAGTCGACTTCCTGGCGGCCGCCCCAGCCGATGCGCTGTCCGGTCCGGTCCTCCCCCGCGATCTCCGGGTACTGCCGGGCGAGCCACGGCGGTACGGCGTACGTCGGCGTCCCGAGGATCACGCGGATCCCCCGCTCGTGGGCGCCGTCCAGAACCGGCTGGAGCCAGTCGAGGTCGAAGCGGCCGCTCGTAGGCTCCCACGTCGACCAGACGGACTCGCCGACCCGGATCACCGTGAAGCGGGCCTCCGCCATCAGGTCGAGGTCGTCCTTGAGCCGCTCGTACGGCTGGTACTCGTGGTAGTAGGCGGCACCGAACAGGACCCGGTCGGGCAGGTCGAACATGATTCTCCTTCAGGTGAGTCGAGTGGGCGTCGGATGGCACATCGGCCGGCTGGCACCCCGGCGGGTGTCAGCCCTTGACCGCCCCCGTGGACAGGCCCTCCAGGAGCTGCTTGCGCAGGAGGACGAAGAGGGCGACGGCCGGGAGGACGGCCAGCACGGCACCGGCCATCACCAGGTCGTACTGTCGTTGCTCCGAGAGGAAGAGGGTCTGCAGGCCGAGCGGCAGGGTGTACTGCGAGCTGTCGGAAACCAGGACCAGCGGCCACAGGAAGCTGTTGTAGCTCTGCAGGAACTGCCATACGGCGAGCGCGCCGAGCGAGGGCCGCAGCAGCGGCAGTACGATCCGCCGGAAGATGCCGAACTCGCTCGCCCCGTCGATGCGGGCGGCCTCGAGGAGCGAGTCCGGGATGGACTGCACGATGTACTGCTGCATCATGAAGATCCCGAACGCGGGCGCCACCCAGGGCACGATCAGCGCGAACCACGGGCTGCCGAGCCCCGTCTTGACCAGGATCACGAACAGCGGCACGAGGATCACCGCGAACGGGATGGACAGCGAGCTGAACATCACCCCGAACAGCATCTTCCTGCCGGCGAACCGGAACTTGGCGAAGCCGTAGCCGGCCAGCGCGCAGACGAAGACCGACACGACGGTGGCGACGACGGCGACCACGGTGCTGATCAGGAACCAGCGCACGAACGGCTGGTCCTCGATCAGCGCACGGTAGTTGTGCAGGGTGAAGGGATCCGGAATCAGCTTCGGCGGATACGCGAAGATGTCGCCGCGCGGCTTGAACGACCCGCTCAGCGCCCACAGCAGCGGGGCGAGGAAGGCGAGAAGCAGCAGGACCAGGGTCAGGTAGAGCAGGCCACGTCGGCTCCTCGCGCGTACGGAAGAGCGTGCGGAAGAAGTGATCGCGCTCATGAGGATGCCCTCCCGATTCCGAGCAGACGGTTGAAGAGCTGACTGAGGCCGAAGACGACGACGAACAGCACGACGGCCGCGGCGGCCGCGTACCCGAACTGCTGGCGCTGGAAGGCGGCCCGGTAGATGAACATCGTCACCGACAGGGTGCTTTCGGCGGGTCCGCCGCCGGTCAGCAGGTACGGCTCCTCGAAGATCTGCGCGGCGCCGATGAAGGAGGTGACGACCACGAAGGCGGTCACCGGTTTCAGCGCCGGGAGGGTGACCGTGGTGAACGTGCGGATGCGTCCGGCGCCGTCGAGGGCGGCCGCCTCGTACAACTCCTTTGGTACGGCCTGGAGTCCGGCGAGGAAGAACACGGTGAGGTAGCCGGTCCAGCGCCACAGCATCACCAGGCCGATGCTCACCTTGGCCAGGTCCGGATCGCCGAGCCAGTCCACGCCTCCGGTGCCGAACAGGGCGCGCAGGACGGAGTTCAGCAGCCCGAACTGCCGGTCGAATACCAGGCCGAAGATCAGCGCCACAATGATCGGAGACACGACGATCGGCACGAAATAGGCGGTGCGCCACAGGTCGCGGACGCGCAGACCGCGCGTGTTGAGGGCCTGCGCGATCAGCAGGGCCAGCGGTACGACGAGGCAGACGGCGATGAGCACGAAGATGCCCGTGTTGCCCAGAGCGCGGTGGAAGCTGACGTCGGTGGCGAGAAGACGGTAGTTGCGCAGGCCCACCCAGTGCGGGGTGCCAAGACCGACCCATTCGGTGAGGCTCAGCCAGAGCGAGACCGCGATCGGGATCAGCATGAACAGGACGTAGAGGACGTAGAAGGGGGCGATGAAGAGGTACGGGGCGCGAGACTTCTTGAGACGGGGAGCGGCCTGGCGCGCACCCGTACGTTCGCGGGGCGTACTGGCCGGATCAGCGACAGCAGTGGTCATGGGCGGCTCTCCTGGGCGTACTTTCCAAACTGCGGTATCGCGCCCCGAAAGGGGCGCGGGGAACTGCGCGACCAGCCACTGACGGCCCGCAGCTTTCCGACGACGAGCGCTAACGCCCCGCCTGGTCACGAAACTCTTCCGCCGTCCCCTTCAGCGCCTGCCTCGGACTGAGGTCCCCGCGATAAGCCCGCAGCAGATTCCCGGCAAGCACATCGAAGAGGATCGACTGATCGGGACTCGTGTAGAGCGGAGGGACGTCCGGCAGCAGGTCGCGATAGAGGCCGAAGAGCCGCTGACCACCGCAGAACTCGTCCTTGAGCGCGCCGAGTTGCGGGTCCTCGAACACGGACCGGCGAGTGGGCAGGTAACCCGTCTCGGTGAAGCGGCGGACCTGGCCGTCGTGCGTGAGCCAGGTGTTGAAAAGGAAATCCGTGGCCGCCTGTGTATTGGCCTTGTCCTTGACGACGCCGAAGCCGGTGCCGCCGAGGGCCGCCGTCGTCCCGCCGCCCTTCGCGAACCGCGGCATCGCCTTGACCCGCCACTTCCCTTTCTGCTCGGGCACGTTGGGCACAAGACCGTAGTTCTTGTACCAGATGGCCATGGGCAGGCCGATGACCCTGCCCTGTTTCAGGGCGGTCTGCATCGCGGCCCCGTAGTAGTCGGAGACGTCGATGACGAAGCCGCTGCGCAACCCCTCACACAGGAAGCCCAGCGTTTCCTCGGCCTCGGCCGAATCGAGCACCAACTGCTGGTCGGCGTCGAAGAAGGCGCCGCCGCGCTGGTAGAGCAACATCTGGAAGGACTGCACGACCTGCCCCGGGTCGCTGCCGGCCGTACTGACGACGCACAACGAGGCGTTGTGGTCCTTGTGCACGCGGGCGCCGAGTTCGGCGAACTCCTCCCAGGTCGGGGTGTCCTTCGGCAGGCCGTACTCGGTGAACAGGTCGTCGCGGTAGTAGTAGACGACCATCGGGGTGTCCGAGTCGAGGGCGTAGAGCTTGCCGTCCTTGGCGTAGGGAGCGGTGCGGGCCGGCAGCAGGTCGTCCTTCAGTCCCGGCACGGCAGCGATGTCGGGGGTGAGGTCGTACAGCAGCCGCTCCGAGATGTCGCCGCGCAGCATGCGCGGGAAGCTGCCGATCTCGAATCCCGCCATGTCCGGTGTGCCGCGTCCCGCGACGGCCTGGGCGAGCAGCTTGGTGACGAGGTCGGCAGGTCCGGTGCGAGTGACCTTCAGGCGGAAGCGGAAGTCGGTGAGCCGGTCGGCCTCCGGGATGCCTTTGGTGAAGAAGGCCTCGTATCCCGGGTCGTGGGTCCACAGGGAAAGGCTCACGTCTCCGGAGGTACGGGCGGTGGTGCTGTCACGGCCGCAGGCTGCGAGTGCGGCGGCCGCGCCGAGGCCGAGGGCGCCGCGCAGCAGGGTGCGACGGGGCAGGGGCGGTGGGGTGGTGAACACACGTGACTCCTCACGTGGTGCGGCTGCTACGAGTGCGCGTGCGACGGCCGTCCCCGACGGCGCACGCGGGCAGGGCGGATCGGGCCGACGGCGGAGTGCGGTCGGCCGTCCCGCCGACGGTTCAGCGGTTCGGACGGGTGAGTGGCTGGGGGTCGGGGCGAGTGGGGGCGCTCAGCGGATGGAGCGCGGGGGTGCGGTGGAGTCTCGTACGGTCAACTCGACCGCGAGATCGGCGGGTTCGGCCGGATCGGGCCTGCCCTCGATCATGGCGACCAGGACCTCGACGGCGCGGGTCGCGACGGCGGCGAAGTTCTGGCGGACGGTGGTGAGCGGTGGGGAGAGGTAGGCGGCGGCGGGGATGTCGTCGAAGCCGACCACACTCAGGTCGCCGGGCACGGTGAGGCCGGCCTCGGTGAAGGCGCGCAGTGCGCCGAGTGCCATGTCGTCGTTGGCGGCGAACACGGCGGTCACATCAGGGGTTTGGGCCAGCGACTGTCCGGCGGCGTATCCCGAGGCCGGTGTCCAGTCGCCGTCCGCGGGCAGTGGTGGTTCGGGGGCTCCGGCCGCGGCCAGTGCCTCGCGCCAGCCGCGGGCGCGGTCGCGGGCGGTCCACCAGTCCTGTGGGCCGGGGATGTGCCAGACCGTGCGGTGCCCGAGGGCGAGCAGGTGTTCCGTGGCGATCCGCGCCGCGGCCACGCCGTCGGCACGGACCACCGTGCTGGGTCCGCCGGCCAGGTGCACGCTCTCGCCGAGGCTGACCATCGGCACGTTCGCGCTCAGCCGCAGCGGTGTGCCGTCGTCGATCGGCTCCGACAGGACGATCCCGTCGACGCCCTGCTCCAGCAGGGACTCCACGGCTGCCGGGATACCGGCGCCGCCCTGGCCCTCCAGGGTGCTGGCCACGGCGAACAGGTAGCCCGCCCGCTGCATGGCCCGCTCCAGATCGATGAGCAGAGCCGACGGGCCGTAGAGCGCGGTGCCGAGGGAGACCACGCCGATCCGCCGGTACCTGCCCATCAGCAGGGCGCGCGCCGCGTTGTTCGGACGGTAGTCCAGCTCACGGATGACGCTGAGCACGCGGTCACGGACGTCGGCGCTGACGTGGGGCTCACCGTTGACGACACGGGACACGGTCTTCTGTGAGACCCCCGCGGCACGGGCGACCTCGGTCATCCCGGGGCCGCGGCGGCGGCGACCGGGACCACTGGGCGACGGCGGCTCGGTACTGGTGGTGGCCATGAACCCTCCTCACACCCTTAGGAATTGACTACGTAGTCAGTCTCTCGCGAGATCCGCGAACGTCGGCGTGACTACGTAGTCAGGCCAGTGTTCACAGCCTCGTAACGTGAGTCAATACTTTGTGCGGCACTCTCTGCGGCATCGCTACTGCCCTGCTTGCCTTGCCGACCGAAGCACGCGAGCTCCTCGAAACCCTTCGCTCAGGTCGCGGAGACTTCGACACCGAGGCTGGGAAGGAGCGCGGAGTCGACGTAATCGACGAAGAAGGCCCGGTCGACCAGCAGATCCTCGATCAACGGACGAGTGATCAGGGCACCGACCAGCATGTGCGGGAGGTACGCCAACGCGGGGGTGTCCGCAGGGATTTCACCCCGTTCCACCGCCCGGCGCATCATCGCGTTGAACCCGTTCAGCTCGGGATCGATGAACAGCTCGCGCAGCGCCTTGAGAAGATCGGGGTGGCTGTGTGCGGCATGAACCAGACCCCGCATCAGTTCGGTGTTCCTCTGCATCCGCCCGTCACCGATCTGGTCCGCCATCGCGTGGAAGTCGCCGCGCAGGGTCCCCGTGTCGATGTCGCTGGGACTGGCGGCGGCCTTGTCCTGCCGCACGGCCACGGCCACCAGCTCGGGCTTGCCCACCCACTGACGGTAGAGGGTGGCCTTGCTGCAGCGGGTGCGGGTCGCGACGGCGTCCATGGTGAGGGCTTCGTAGCCGACTTCACGCAGCAGATCGAGTACGGCGCCGAACACTTCCGCCTCGCGCTCCGGCGTGATCCGGCTGCGCCGCGTCCGCGGGGCGGCTCCCGGCTCCGCTGCGGCGGCTGACGTCGAACGCCCGGCCACGGCTGTCATCATCGACCCCTAACCTGAACTGTACGGTTTCGTACAGATGAACGGTAGCAGGCAATCGATGAATACGAAACCGTTTCGGTAGTGGAATGAATAGGGGAAGCCCGCAGCACGCCCGGCGCCGGGCCGGCCGCCCAGAGCCCCTCCGACCCCCCACCCTCACGCCACCTGCGAAACTGGGCGGGGAGCAGCTCTGGAAGGGCGGCACATGACCAGCACGTCACCGGTCACGGCGAAGCCGGGACGTCCCCGGGACGCGGGTGCCGACGACCGCATCCTGCGGGCCGTCGTCGACGAACTCGCCGAGGCCGGCATCGTCGGCTTCCGCATCAACTCCGTCGCCGCGCGCGCCAAGGTCGCCAAACGGACCCTCTACACCCGCTGGACCGAGCGGAACGATCTGATCCTGGCCGGCCTGAACACCCTGGGCGGACATGTTCGGGCGCCGCACACCGGCAGCCTCGAAAACGACCTGCGCATTCTGTACGACGGGACCGCCAACGCCTTCGACGGTCCCCAGTGGCTGATCGCGGTCCGCTGCTCCCTGGAACTCCCCGACTACCCCGAGCTCTACGCCCTGTTCCAGCGCGACTGCATCGACCAGCCCCTCGCCGTCGTCGAGGACGTCCTCTTCGACGCACACCGGCGCGGTGAGCTGCGCCCCGGCCTCGACCGCTCCGTCGCCGCCGAGGCCTTCGCCCACTCGATCACGGGCTTCAGCACCCACATCGCCCGCCTCCGCGGTGTCAGCGCGCTCGGCGTACGCGAGCAGTTCCTCGACTTGTTCCTGCATGGGCTGCGCGCCGAAGGCGGGGCGGCGGGCACGGGGTGACGGTCGGGGCGCCGGTTCAACCGTTCGGTTGAACGGAGATTCCACCGGCTGTGCCCCTCCACTGCGGCTTACGGACGACGCGCGGTCCCGCGCCCGGCGAACAGAATCGTGATCGCCGCCGCACGCCCCGCCTTCCGCGGTCCGCAGATCAGAGAGGCACAGCCATGTCCCACTTCCTCAGCCGACGCCGAGCGCTCGCCACCGGAGCGGGTGCCGCGTTCGGCATCACGGCCCTCGGCGCCTCGGCACAGTCCGCGTCGGCCGCCACCTCCGCCGCCGGGTCCAGGACCGGCGGCCCGGAGGAGACGAGAACGCTCGACGAGCTCCATCAGGCCGCGCTCGCTGAGGGCGGCAAGCTCGTCATCTACGCGGGCGGGGACACCGCGACCCAGCAGGACGCCACCAAGGCCGCCTTCCTGAACCGCTTTCCCGGTATCGACCTGAAGCTGATCGTCGACTACAGCAAGTACCACGACGTCCGCGTGGACAACCAGTTGGCGACGGACACTCTGGTCCCCGACCTCGTACAGCTCCAGACCGTGCAGGACTTCGTGCGCTGGAAGAAGTTGGGCCGGCTGCTGTCGTACAGGCCGGCCGGTTTCGCCGCCGTCCACCCCGGGTTCAAGGACCCCGACGCCGCGTGGATTGCGATCCAGGTCATCGGGTTCAGCTTCATGTACGGCGTGGCCGCGGCCGGAGCGGACGCACCCAGGACACCGGAAGAACTGGTCGACCCCCGCTGGCAGGGCAAAATCGCTTCGTCGTACCCCCACGACGACGACGCTGTCCTCTACCTCTACGCGCTGTACGCGAAGACTTACGGCTGGGACTGGGTGGCCGCGCTCGCCGCACAGGACGTGCAGTTCGCCCGTGGCAGTCACACCCCCGCCGCGGCGGTCAACGGCGGCACCAAGGCCGTCGGCGTCGGCGGCTCCGGCTCGCTGATCTCGCCCTCCACGACCATGAAGTGGGCCGTCGCGGACGGCCACCCGTTCATGGCCTGGGGCCAGCGGGCCGCGATCCTCAAGCAGGCCGCCAACCCCACGGCCGCCAAGCTCTACCTGAACTGGCAGCTGTCCACGGCCCGTCAGCAGGCCGCCTTCAACGGCTGGTCGGTACGCACCGACGTCACCCCGGCGGGCGGGCTCAAGCCGGTCTGGGAGTACCCGAACGCGCACGTCGACGGCTTCCCCCGCTTCATGGCCGACCGCGCCGAGATCGAGCGGTGGAAGCAGACCTTCGCCCTCTACTTCGGCGAGGTCAAGGGCGATCCGACGCCCGGCTCGCTCGGACTGCGCCCCGGCGCGTAACTCCTGGGCGCAGCAGGCATGTTCGGCGGGCTGCCCGTGCTTCGGCACGGGCAGCCCGCTGTTTTCGCTCTTGACATGGGCCACACATGTACCGGCTTAGAATCGGGTGCCCTGTACGACTGCCCCGTACGCCCGAAGAGGACCCTTCCATGCCCGACACCGACTCCGTCCGTGTGTCCGTGAGGGCCCACAGGCTCCGGCCGGAAATGCGCCATCTGCCGCATCTGGCGTTCTTCCTCACCGTCGGCGGGGCCATCTCGCGGCTGATTCAGCTGAACAGCCCGTTGTGCTGGTTTCTCGCGTCTTTCAGCGCGCTGCTGGCCATGACGTACGCGGGCGGGCTGATATTCGAGGATCGGCTCAGCTCGGGTGTCGTGCGTGCCTGGCCTGCGGTGCTCATCCTCCTGTGGACGCTGCTGACCTTCTACGCACCGCAGCAGCTGACGGGCGTGTACGGCTGGTCCGCGGTTCCGCTGGCCTGCGTCGCCCTGCGCGCGCTCGGCCGACGGTCGGCCGTGGCGGCGGTGGCCGTGATCACCGGTTTGCTCGTCGCGGCCCTCCTGTACAAGACAAGTCCGGTCAGCCCCGAAGCGGTGGTGGCACCCGTCGCCGCCGTCTGGGCCACGGTCGCCCTCTACTGGGCCCAGCAGCGGGAGGCCGCCGTCCGGCAGCGCCTCGTCGACGAACTGCGCGGCACCCGCGACGCGCTGGCCAGGCGCCAGCGCGAGGCCGGGGTACAGGCCGAGCGGGCCCGTATCGCCCGGGATCTGCACGACACGCTGGCCCAGGAGCTCTCCGGCAGCCTGATGCTGCTCCAAGCGGCGGAGCGCGACTGGGACCGCCGTCCGGAGGCCGCCCGCACGCAGGTACGCGCCGTCGCCGAAACACTCGGGGCCAACCTGACCGAGACCCGGCAGATCATCGGCGATCTCACTCCGCTGGACCTCGCCGAGGAGGGCCTAGAGAGCGCGCTGCACGTGCTGTGCGTCCGCGCCCAGGCCGCCGGCACCGCCCCCCACGTGCGTTTCCGCATCGTCGGCGAGCCCCCGCCCCCGCTGCCCGAGGACACCGCGGTGGCCCTGCTGCGGGTGGCTCAGGGCGCCCTGGCGAACGTACGGGAGCACGCCCACGCGACGCAGGTGGTGGTCACTCTCCGCGGGGACGCAGACCAGGTGGTTCTCGAAGTGCGGGACGACGGCCGGGGTTTCGAGCCGGGCAAGACTCGCCCCGGCAGCGGGCGCGGATTCGGTCTGTCCGCCGCCAGGGCACGGCTGCGCGAGTGTGCCGGGACCTTCGAAGTGAGCAGTTCGCCCGGCCGGGGAACCCGCGTCCGGGCCGGTGTCGCGGCACGGCCCGTGGCGCGTCCGGCCGCTGACCTCGCCACCGTGGCCGGCGGATGACCGAGCGACCGCTGCGGATCCTCATCGCGGACGATCATGCCGTCGTACGCGCCGGACTGCGGGCGCTTCTCGACGGCGAGGCCGACCTGGAGGTCATCGCGGAGGCCGGCAGCGGCGAGGACGCCGTCCGGCTGGCCACCCGTACGCGACCTGACGTGACCCTCATGGATCTGCGGCTCGCGGGTCCCGGCGGCGGGATCGACGGCATCGAGGCGACCCGGCGGATCGTCGGGCAGGCGCCGGGCATGCCCGTGGTCATGCTCACCAGCTACGGCGGGCGGGCCGACGTCGTGCGCGCGATGGAGGCCGGAGCCCGCGGCTACGTCCTCAAGGCGGGCCCGCCCGAGGAGCTCTTCCGCGCGGTCCGTGCCGCGGCCGCCGGCACCATGGGCCTCGCACCGGAGGTGGTGGGCCAACTCGTCGGGCAGGTGGTCAGCCCCGACCAGGTACTGAGCGACCGCGAGATCGAGGTGGTCCGGCTGCTGGCGGACGGCCTCAGCAATCGGGCCATCGCGCAGGAGTTGTTCGTCACCGAGGCGACGGTGAAGACCCATCTCATCCGCATCTACCGGAAGCTGGGTGCCGACAACCGGGCGTCGGCGGTGTCGGAGGCCGTCCGCCGCGGCGTCCTCGAACTCCACTGAGGTTCCCACCGAGGGCTCCGCCGAAGGAACGAGCGAGCGGGCCGTCACCAGGGTTTACGGCCCCTGCTCACTGGCCCCACCCCTTGCCCGACGCGGCTGGAGCCGTGTTACAGTTCGGCCCACCAATCGACAGGAAACCTGTCGATCGAATGGCTCGACCATAGGGATCCCCATGTCCATCCTGGCCCGGCCGGCGGTGGCCTCCTTCGCCGCCAAGGTGATGCAGCGTGCCGTTCTGCTGGCCAGTCGGCGTGGCTCGGCGGCTTCTTCGGCCGACACCTTCCCCGAGTTCCCGCGCAACGCACACGAGCTGACGGTCCCGACCTCGGTCGCCCCGGCCCGGGTCATGGTGTACCTGCCCCCGACCGAGGGGCCGCCCCCGCCGGTCCACGTCAACTTCCACGGCGGCGGCTACGTCCTGCCGCTGACCGAGCTGGACGACGCGCTCTGCCGGTTCCTCGCCGCCGAGGCGGGTGTGGCCGTGATCAACGTGGACTATGTCGTCGCCCCGCAGCACCGGTTCCCCGCCCCGACCCGCCAGGCGTTCGAGGTCGTCCAGTGGGTCGCCTCGCACGGTGCCCAGCACGGCTGGGACGGCAACCGCCTCTCCGTGGGCGGTCAGAGTGCCGGCGGCGGCCTGGCCGCGGCAGTGGCACGCCAGGCTCTCGAAGAGGCCGGACCCGCGATCGCACTGCAGGTCCTCCACTACCCCCCACTCGACCTCGCGACGAGCGCCAAGGACAAGCGCGCCGCCATCGCCAAACCGGTGCTGCGCCCGTGGATGGCGGAGATCTTCGACGCCTCGTACGTACCGGACCCGCGCGAGCGCGCCGACCCTCTCGTGTCGCCCGCGAATCCGGCGGACACCACGGATCTCGAGGGCATCGCCCCGGCCCTGGTCATCACGGCGGAGTTCGACCTCCTCAAGTCGGAAGCAGTGCGCTATGCGGAGCGCCTCAAGAAGGCCGGCGCACTGGTCGAGCACTACGACGTGACCGGAGCCGACCACGGGTACGACGGCAAGGACATCGAGAAGGCCCGCCAGGTCTATGCCCTGATCGCCGAGCATGTGGGGCGGGCCGCCAAGACGACGCCGTCCGACGCCGCTTGACGGCTGTCGTCCCCCTTTTCCCCATGTGCCCACGTTCCGCCGGGCGTTGATGACGTCCGCCGGTGGCTGCGGCCGTCCGATGGCTGCGGCGATGAGTGCCGGTACGGCGGCGATCTCGCCGCCGCGGCACATCTGTCGGGACCGGCTCCCAGGCGGGTCTCCGGAGCGGCCGTTCTCGGTCAGGCCGAGGATGTCGGTGAAGAACCGGACGCTGCTGTCCAGGTCCGGGGTGAGCAGTTCGACGTGCCCGAGGTGGGCGATGCCTCCGAGGGGCGGGGACATGCGGGCCTCCTTACAGGTGGTGTGCGGCTCAGGCCTGCCGGGGGAAGACCGTGCCGTCGAAGATCTTTCGTGCGGTGCGTACGACGGCGGTGCGCCGGGCCACCGGGACATCGCCCGCGGCGTCGGACTCGACGCTCGTCTCGATGTCCGCCTTGCCGTCCGTCTCGGCGTCCGTGTCGATGTTCATCTCGGCGTTCGTCTCGATGGTCGTCTCGATGTCGAGGAATCCGGTGGGGTGCTCGATGCGCAGCCGGTCCCCTTGCGCGGGCAGGCGTGCCACGTCCTGGCCGACGCCGCCCTCGACGCGCAACCCGGCGGCGACGCTCGCGGCGCCCAGGACACCGATGGAGGTGTGGCAGCGCACCGGGATGAAGGTGCGGGTCATAACCGCTCCCCCGGCCAACGGCGGCGCGAGCAGGCTGAGTTTGGGCACGGTGGTGCCTTCGACGTCGCCGAGACCCATCAACTTGCCGGCCGCCAGCCGGATCTCCCGGAGCCGATCGGCGAGGGCCTGGTTCTCCTCCAGGTCCCCGGGCGTTTCGTAGCCGGTGCCGTCAAGGGAGGGCGCGGCGATCAGTACGGTCGGCATGCCGTTGTCCACGCAGGTGACGGGCACGTCCGCGACGATGTCGCGGACGTGACCGGTGGGCAGCAACGGGCTGCTGCCCGGCGGGAATTCGATCACCACGGGTGCGGCGGTCCCCGGCACGCCGGAGATCTCGGCGGAGCCGGTGTAGGCGACGCGCCGGTCGGGGGTGGGGAAGGCCGCGATGGCGAGGTCCCCTGTGTTGAGCATGCGGATCCGTACGGACGTCTCTCCGTCGCCCGGGATGACCAGTCCGCGTTCGACGGCGAAGGGACCGACTCCGGCGAGCAGGTTGCCGCAGTTCTGACGGTCACTCACCTCCGCTGCGTCGACGCCGACTTGGAGGAACAGGTAGTCGACGTCCGCCTCGGGGACGGCCGATACGGAGACCACGGCCACCTTGCTGGTGAGGGGATGCGCCCCGCCCAGGCCGTCGATCTGGCGCGGGTCGGGGCTACCCATGACGCGCAGCAACAGGTCGTCGCGTACGGCGGGGTCGGCGGGCAGGTCCTCGGCCAGGAAGTAGGCGCCCTTGGAGGTGCCACCGCGCATGAGCATGCAGCGCACCGACTCGTTGCCCGTCACGACCCCACTCCGGCCCGGGCCCCGAAGTTTCGCAGGCCTCGCTGGTGGTCCTCGTACGACTGACAGGTCAGGCACCCGACGGTGACCTTCCCTCCTCGGGAGGCGGCGGGGGTGATGGGTGCCCCGGCCCACCGCAGGACGTCCCGGGCGGGCGCGGCGATGACAGGCTTCGATCGTGGGATGGCCGGCGCGGGCGCCTCACCGTGCGTCATTGCTGCAATCTCCTTGATGGACAGGCCAGTTGGCCCATCCCCCGCGGTGTCATTCGCGCAACGCGTCGATCACTCCCGCGAGGTGGGCACGGACGGCGGCTTCGGCCGCCTGCGGGTCCCGGGCCTTGATCGCGTCGATCATGGCCAGATGCTCACTCAGGGACTTCTGGGGGCGCCCCGGTCGCAGCGCGAGCTGGAAACGGTGCCGCACCAGCTGCGCGTTGAGCCGCTCCAGCAGCTCCACGGCCGTCTGCTGGCCGGAGATCCGCCTTATGCGGGCGTGCAGTTGGTGGTTGAGGTCGGAGTAGGTCACCGGCTCTCCGTCGGCGACGGCCTTGGACATCGCCGCGCCGAGGTCCGACAGCTCGGTCAGCTGCTCGCCACTGGCCGCGACGGCCGCCTTGGCCGCGCACAGCCCTTCGAGGACCATGCGGCACTCGGTGATGGCGATGGCTTCCTCCACCGTCACCACCCGCACCCGCGAACCGCGGTTGAGGATCCGCTCGACCAGCCCCTCCGACTCCAGCTCGATCAGCGCCGCCCGGACACTGGCCCGTGTCACACCGAACTGCTCAGCGAGTTCGTTCTCCACCAGCCGCTGGGCCGGTGCCATCTCGCCGCCCAGAATCGCCTGCCGCAGCTGCACCAGTGCGTGTTGCCTGGCCTGCTCTCCGGTGCTCGGACGAGCTTGTTTCGGCATGTGCTCCCCCCTGAATGAGTGCCTGTCGAAGCTAAAACCAGTGGAACAAGATTGTCAACAATTTTGTCCCCTATGTTGCCGACAGGCTGCAGCGACGGCTACGGGTCAGGACCTCACGACATCGAGGGCCCTGATATCCGCCGAGGCGGACCAGGGCCCCTCAGGAGGCCGCGGGGAAGACACCGCACAAAGGTCGCCGCACAAAGGTCGCCGTACGAAGGCCGTCGTACGAAGGCCGTCGTACGAAGGCCGTCGTACGACGACGATCGCGGGCGGTCAGGCCGCCACGGGGAACCCAGGCGTACGGAGCACCCGCCGCTCGGCGTCCACCGCGAACACTTCGCAGCCCTCGCGCGCGGCGGCCCAGTCGATCCCCTCCACGCCCATCGCGAACGCCGCGGTCGCCGTCGCGTCCGCCTCGGTCAGGGACGAGGCCACGACGGTCATGCTGAGCAGTCCGGTCGCCGGGCGGCCGGTGCGCCCGTCGAGAATGTGGTCACCCCGTTCGTACCGCGCGGAGGTCGCCACCGCCCCGTCGGCGATCTCCAGCACGGTGCACAGCTGATCAGCCTGCTCCGGGTGCCGCACGCCCACCCGCCACGGCCGGCCGGCCGAGACCACGTCGCCTCCCGCGTTGAGGCAGAACGTCGTCACGCCCTCGGCGCGGAGCAGGTCGCCGGCCCGCTGCACCGCCCAGCCCTTGACCATCGCGCAGGGATCGAGCCCGCGACCGGGCATCCGCACCTGGAACGCGCCCCCGCTCGCGACCCGGTACTGCTCGCACAGGTCGAGGACCTCGACCAAGTCCGGGCTGAGCTCGTGGAGTTCGAGCTCTCCCCGGTCCAGCCGGGACACCTCGCTGTCGGGGAGGAAGGGGCTGAACCGAGCGTCGACCTCGCGAAGCCAGGCGAACGCCTGGTCCGCGGCCATGGAGGTGCCCCCGTCGCCGTCCCCCTCGACGTCCTCGCCGTCGATCCTCAGCGAGATCGGCAGCCCCATGATGTGCTCGACTCGGCGCACTTCCTCAGGCCTTCGCGTCGATGGCGGCCTGGAGCGAATCGACATATCCCTCGCTGGTGATCGTGGCGCCGGACACCGCGTCGATGTCGGCGCTCTGCGCCTCGAGCGTCTCCGCGATCAGCTTCGGAACGGCGGCCGTGGTCTGCGGGTGGTTCGGCTGCTGGAGCATGCGTACGGAGCTGATCTTGTCGCCCTCGAAGGTCACCTCCACCTGCACGGCACCCTTCTCGGTGTTGACCGTGCTGCCCTGGACGACCTGCGAGGCGTCGCCAGACCCGGCTGACGACGAGGACGAGGAGGTCGGCGAGGGGGCCGGGGCCGGCGCGGCGACCTCGGTGGTGGACGTCGTGCCACTCGACGGTGCGTAGCGCCACACCGGGATCAGGCCCGCGACAGTCAGGACCAGAATAGGCAGTGCTCGTTTCACCTTGTTCCTTCCAGGAGGTCCCGGCCTTCAGGCCGGGGAGGAATGGATCTCGAACAAGCGACGCGTAGCGCCGCAGCGTCTCCGTACGATGGCCCAGTCGTTCCGTGAACCCTTGAAGGCACGAACCGGCCTGGCCGGGGAGACGGTTGTACGTGGTGTCGACCGGATCGATGTCGCCAGGACTTTCCTGGCGTGGGGCCTTGTCACCGGTCCCGCACCGCTTGGCGGTCCAGCCGTCATGCGGTGGATGCGACCGGTGACCGCCCTGTCGTAGGGGGCAGTCGGGAGCGCGACGAGGTGTGGACGGCTGAGCGCATGAGCTCGGTCGCTTCGCGGCCGAGAAGGTGACGGTGTCTCTCTCATCCCGCCAGGCTGAAGCGCTCGAAGTGGATCTGCGACTTGGGCACGTCCAGCTCACGCAGAGTGCGCAGGACGGCGCCGGTCATTCCGGGCGGTCCGCATACGAAGACGTCCCGCTCGGCCACGTCCGGCACGAGGATCGAGAGCTCGTTCGGCGCCAGCTTGTCCGGGGTCGCCGGTCCGGTCACCAGGTGCAGGTGGGCGCCCTTGGCGTGGGCGAGTTCCCGCAGCTCGTCGTAGAGGACGGCGTCCTGGTCGGTCGCCACGCGGTAGATGAGCACCGAGTGACCGTGCAGTTCTTCGAGCAGGGCCCGGATCGGGGTGATGCCGACGCCGCCGGCTATGAGCAGCGAGTCGGGGCGGGTGCGGTGCAGGGTGGTGAAGGCGCCGTAGGGTCCCTCGGCGAAGACCCGCGTGCCCACCTTCAGATGGCGCAGGGCCGCGGTGCCGTCGCCCGCCGTCTTGGCGGTGAGCCGGAGCGTCCGGCCGTCCGGCGCCGCCGACAGCGAGAACGGGTTGGCCTGCCACCAGCGGTCCTTGGTCAGGAACCGCCACAGGAAGAACTGGCCCGCTCGTGCCGGGAGCCGGTCCAGGTCGCGCCCCGTGATGTAGACGGACACGACGTTGTCGGACTCGGGGACGACGGCCGAGACCCGCAGCTGGTGCCGCAGGTTACGCCACAGCGGGAGCACCAGCCGGCCAAGGAGCACCGAGCCGAGCGCCACTCCCCAAAGGACGTACCAGTACGTCTTGGCCGCGGACGACGAGTTGAAGGTCGTACCTGCCGCGACCTGGTGCGTGAAGGCCAGCACCACCGCGACGTAGGTGTACAGGTGGATGAAGTGCCATGTCTCGTACGAGAGCCGGCGGCGGGCGTAGCGGGCCGAGACGGCGCCGATCACGAAGATCAGACACAGCGCGACGATCGCGCGCAGCACGCCCTCGACGGTCTCGGCGAGGTCGATCAGTTGGTTCACGGGATTCATCGAGGACGACTGGGCGTAGCCGAAGGTGATGAACACGGCGTGGCTCAGCAGCGTCCACAGCAGGCCGAAGCCGACCCAGCGGTGCCAGGAGGTCAGCCGGTCCATGCCGATGCGACGGTCGAGCCAAGGCAGTCGGGCGACCAGGAGCAGCTGGAACGCCATCAGGAGCGCGCCGTACAGCCCGGCCAGCCGGCCCAGCACGATGAGCGCGTTCGAGGCGAACCCGGCCTGCGCGAAGAACACGGTCACCACGGCCGCGTTCGCGGCGAGCAGGGCGTACAGGCCGGCGCGGGCCACCACCTTGGGGCGCACCGCCGTGGGAGGTGGGGGGACGGTCGTCTGGACAGTCGTCACGGACGGCAACTCCTTGATCCGGGTCCTGGGACTCCGAGCCTGCCTGGCGGGAGCTGTCGTTTGCCTGTCGGTTAACTTTCAAGTGGTTATCGATGTGGCGTTGAGGGGCGGGCGGGTATGGCGTGAGGAGGCACGTGAAGCACTATGGGCACGTGGAAAAGGTACGACTTCTCGTCGTGGACGACGATCCGCCCATCGCCGACCTGGTCGCGACGGTTGCCCGCTACGAGGGCTGGGAGGCGGTCACCGCCAACTCCGGCGAGGAGGCGCTGCTCCGCGCCGCCGACTTTCACCCGGACATCGTGGTGCTCGACCTGATGCTGCCGGGCCTTGACGGCTTCGCCGTCCTCGACCGGCTACGGCTGTCCGGGACGATGGTGCCCGTGGTGTTCCTCACCGCCCGGGACGGCGTCGCCGACCGGGTCGCGGGGCTGACCAGGGGCGGTGACGACTACCTGGTCAAGCCGTTCGCGGTGGAGGAGCTAATGGCTCGGCTGCGGACCGTGCTGCGTCGCAGTGCGGGGCCCGGGTTCCAGCGGTCCGTGCTCAGGGTGGCGGACCTGACGATGGACGAGGACACCCGTGAGGTGCGGCGTGACGACCGGCTGCTCACGCTCACCCCGACCGAGTACGAGGTGTTGCGCTACCTGATGCGCAAGTCGCCGACCGTGCTGACCAAGGCCCAGATCCTGGACCACGTGTGGGAGTACGGCTTCGGAGGCCGCTCGAACGTCGTGGAGCTGGTGGTCAGCCGCCTGCGCCGCAAACTCGACGACAGTGGCGAGCCGTTGATCCACACCGTGCGGGGCGTCGGGTACGTGGTGCGGCAGGTCACCGAGTGATCGGCCGCGCGATCGGTCGTGCGCGGGAGACCTACCGCAGACTTCGCCTGGGCACCCGGCTGGCGCTGGGCATGGGTGTGCTCTCACTGGTCGTGTTCGCCGTCGTCGGGGCGGCACTGTCGACGTACATGCGGGAGTACCTGGAGCGACAGCTGAGCAGCCAGATGACGCACGTCCAGATCGCCCAGTCCAAGGACGTCGTGGACTACGGCACCGTGCAGGGGAAGCCGTACTACGGCTGGTACACCGCCTCGTACGAGGTCTCGGCCGGCGGCAGGACCGTGCTCCGCAGGCCCGCCGACGTGCCGGCGGACGCAGAGGAACTCGCCACAGTCGCCGCGGCGCTGCGGACCACGGGCTCCGACCCCATCTTCCGCACCGCGCAGCTCAAGGGGAAGGGCACGTACCGGCTCCGCGCCTGCGAGGCCGAGCCCGGCGTGGTCCTGGTCACCGCGGCGCCCATGGGGGACATCGAGAACACCATGGACCAGTTGGCCACGGTCCAGGTCATCGCGTTCACGGTCGCGCTGGTGGGGCTCGTGGTGTTCGGCCGTGCCGTGCTGCGGCGAGGCCTGCGGCCGCTCAGCGACATGGCGCACACGGCACGCGACATCACCTCGCACGACTTCACCGACTCGGCGCGGCTGCCGGTACGCGCCGACCGTGCGAACGGCGGCCCGGAGGTCGAGGAGCTGCGCACCGCGTTCAACACCATGCTGGAACACATCGACGATTCGCTGGCCGTCCGCACGGAGGCCGAACAGCGGCTGCGCCGTTTCGTCGCGGACGCGTCGCACGAGTTGCGTACGCCCCTGATGTCGGTACGCGGCTACGCGGACCTGTTCCAGTACGCGGCGGCCAACGAGCCCGAGGAACGGGACAAGCACCTGGCCCGTCTGCGGGCCGAGGCGGCCAGGATGGGCGTGCTCCTCGACGACCTGCTGCTGCTCGCCCGCCTGGACGCCGCCGAGGTGGAGGCACCGCTGCGGCTGGCGGACGCGGACCTGGTGGAGCTGGTGTGCCAGGCGGCGGACGCGTTCCGCGCCGGCCGGGCGGATCATCCGCTGACCGTGGAGTCCTGTCGCGGCCCGGTGCCAATGCGGCTCGACCTCCTGCGGATCCGGCAGGTGCTGGACAACCTGCTCGCCAACGCCGCCGTGCACACCCCGGCCGGTACCAAGGTGTGCGTGGAGGTGTCCGTCCAGTCCGGTGTGGCCGTGGTGCGGGTCACCGACTCCGGACCGGGCATCCCGGCCGCCGACCAGGAGCGGGTCTTCGACCGCTTCTACCGCGTCGACAAGGCACGCACCCGCGACCGGGGCGGCAGCGGCCTGGGCCTCGCGGTCGCGCGGTCACTGGTGCGCGCGCACGGCGGCACCATCGAGCTGACCAGCCGACCGGGCTCGACGACCTTCACGATGAGGATCCCGCTGGTCCGGGCATAGGCGTCCGTCGGCTCACCCCTCGCGATACACAGCGCCGTGAGGAGCTCGATCGCGACCTGCGTGGCGAGATGCGCGTCGTCCCGCCACCGCTCAACCGCACCGTCGGTCGGCGCACCCCCGAAGGCAAGGGCTCGGCGGCCGCCGCCTGTCTCTCCGCCCTGATGTTCCTGCCGGTCGGAGCCGTCATCGTCGTCGAGCACCCGCCGACGGCAGGGTCCGTCGCCTACGCCGTCGCCGCCGGAGTCCTCGCCTCCGCGGTGCCGTACCTCGCGGACCTGTTCACCCTGCGCCGGGAGCCGGCCCCGGCCTTCGGCCTCTTCATGAGCGTCGGCCCGGTCCTGGCCGGCCTGGTCGGCTGGGTCGCCCTCGGCCAGAGCCAGGGCTGGGCGGAGTGGGGCAGCATCGCGGCCATCGTCGCCGCCAACGCGCTCAGCATCACGTCGGCCCGGCCGACGGGACGTCGGCCGGGCCTTTGCTCATCGTGAGTCCGGTGTACGTGAGTCCGGTGTACGTGAATCCGGTGTACGTGAATCCGGTGTACGTGAATCCGGTGTACGTGAATCCGGTGTACGTGAATCCGGTGTACGTGAGTCCGGTGTACCCGTCACTCGGTGTAGAACGTCGCGTCCGCCTTGGCCGTCGTCGTGTCGGCGGGCTGCGTGTAGAGCAGGTACTCGTAGTGCCGGATGTAACGGCCGGGGAAGTTGAACGACTCGAAGGAGACGCCCGCGGCCGTGTCGGCCAGGCCCGCCCGCTGGTAGAAGCTGGCGTCGTTCTTGAAGGTCGTGGTCCCGTCGTTCTTCTCGACCCAGACCTCGTTGTTCTTGTGGCGGAGGTAGTAGCCGGGGAAGTTCGCCGATTCGAGGGAGACGGTCCCGGTGCCGGCGAGGCCGGTCACCACGCGGAACTGGGAGTCGGCGAGGTTGGTGACGTTCGCTTCCAGCTTGCCGCGGTATTCCCAGTGGCGGATGAACCGGTTGGGGAAGTTGTAGGAGGAGAAGCGGACCGGGGTCACGCCGTCGGCCACCGGGATGCCGAAGTTCGGGCTGCCGTCGGCGTTCCAGTACAGCTTCTGGTACCGGGTGCGGCGGTTCGGGTCGTTGAGCGGGTCGCCGCTGATGTCCTTGTAGTTGCGGTCGTGGTAGACGAGGATGTCCGACTTTCCGTCCTCGGACGTGGTGAAGGTGTTGTGGCCGGGGCCGTACTGGCCGGTGGCGGTGTTGCTCTTGAAGACCGGGTTCGGGTTCTTCGTCCAGGAGGCCGGGTTCATCAGGTCGGCGGTGTCATTGGCGGTCAGCAGTCCGAGGCAGTAGTTGGCATCGGTGGCCGCGGCCGAGAAGGTCATGAAGACCTTGCCGTTGCGCTGGATGACGGCAGGGCCCTCGTTGACCGTCTGGTTGACCTTCTCCCAGGCGAGGGTGGGACGGGAGATCATGACCGGGCTGCCGGTGATGGTCCAGGGGTTGGACATCCTGGCCAGGTAGATGTTGGTGCCGGCGCCGACGGCCGGGTCGTTCTGCGCCCAGCTCAGGTAGCGGGTGCCGTTGTGCACGAAGGTCGTCGCGTCGAGCGAGAAGGTGTCCAGCGGCAGGGAGATACGGCCCTTCTCGGTCCAGGTGCCGGTGAGCGGGTTGGCGGAGCTGGACTCCAGGACGTACGGCCGGATCTTCCAGATGTCGTTGGAGGAACCGGCGGTGAAGTAGATGTACCACTTGCCGTCGATGAAGTGGATCTCCGGGGCCCAGATGTGGGCGCCCATCTCGCCGCTGGCGTGCTTGGTCCAGATGGTGGTCTCGGCGGCGGTGGACAGGCCCTGGAGGGTGGTGGCCCGGCGCATCACGATCTTGTCGTACGCGGGGACGGTCGCCGTGAAGTAGTAGAAGCCGTCGGTGTGCTTGAAGATGTGCGGGTCGGCGCGCTGTTCGGCGATGGGGTTGGTGAAGGTCACGGCCGGGGAGGCCGGGACGGCCGCGTGGGCGGGCATGACGGTGGCGGTGAGCACGGCCAGTGCGACGGCCGCTGCCGTCAGGACTCTGCCTATGAGGCGTCTCATGCTGCTGGTTCTCCTGAGGGGGCACTGGGGAGGGGAGGGAGGGGGAGGTGCGGGGGCGGCTGCGGGGAGGGGGAGGCGGCAGCCGCCCGCCGGGTGTCACTCAGGTGACGGGCTGAAGCTTCCACTGCTGGCAGTTGTTGTTCAGCCAGGACCACTGGCGCACGTCGGCGCCGTTGGCGGTGGAGCAGTTGGCGACGTCGGCGACCTTGCCGGTGGACTCGTTCACGATCCGCACGTAGTCTCCGGTGGCCGTGTGGACCAGGCGGTATTTCTGGCAGTTGTTGTTCAGCCAGGACCACTGGGTGATGTCGGTGCCGTCGGCGGATGCGCAGCCGGCGGTGTCCATGACCTTGCCGGTGGCCACGTTCACCAGTCGGCTGGTGTCGTTGGCCAGGTCCTCGATGCGCCACTTCTGGTTGGCGCCACCGTTGCAGCTCCACTGGAAGATGTTCGTACCGTCCGCGGTGTTGCCGCCCTCGACGTCCAGACACTTCCCGCTGTTGCGGTTCACCAGCGTGTACGCGGTCGGGGTCGCCGCTGTCTCCCCGGAGGGGCCGGGCAGGGTGGTGCCGAGGGCTACCGGGGTGCCGAAGTTCGGCGTGCCGTCCGCGTTCCAGGTGAACTTCTGCGCACGGGTGGTGCGTGCGTTGCCGCAGCCGCCGTTCGCCGCGCTGTTCCCGTGGTAGACGATCCAGTTCTCGGTGCCGTCGGGCGAGGTGAAGAACCCGTTGTGGCCCGGCCCGTACACCCCGGCCGCGTCATCGCGCTGGAAGACCGGCGTCTGCTTCTTCGTCCAGGCGGACGCCAACAGCGGGTCGCTGCCGGTCAGTTCGAGCTGGCCGAGCTTGTAGTCGGGGGTCCCGCACGCGCTGGCGGAGTAGGTGAGGAACGTCCTGCCGTTGCGGTACAGCGGCTCGGGGCCCTCGTTGACAGCGCCGCCCGAGGTCTCCCAGCTCAGCGTGGGGCTGGAGATGATGCTGAAGGTGGAGCTGCTCAGCGTGTACGGGTTGCTCATCGGCGCGATCACCAGGCTCTGCGTACTGCCGTTGATGAAGCCGCTGCCGAGCAGGTACAGCTTGTTGTCGTGCCGCAGCACGCTGGCGTCGATGAGCCAGCCGCCCGGGGTGAGGTTGGAGCCGCTCAGCTGGTTCTTGAAGGTGTACGGGCCCATCGGATCGGTGCCCGCGCTCTCCAGGACGTACGTGCGCTGGGAGTCGCAGCAGGCGACACCGCTCTGCCCCGCGGAGTAGTACAGGTACCAGCGGCCGTCGAAGAAGTGCAGCTCCGGCGCCCAGAAGTTGGTGTTGCGGGTGGCGGTGGTGTCCGACCACACCTGCACGCTGGCGGCCGTGGACAGGCCGGCCAGGGTCGGCGACTTCCGCATGGTCAGCACCCCGGTGAAGGACGTGGTGACCAGGTAGTAGTTGCCGTTGTAGTACTCCAGCCAGGGGTCGGCGCCCTTCTGCGACTTGATGGGGTTCGTGTACGGCCGCCCCTCCGCGGCTGCGGCGGGCTGCGTGGCGACGGATGCGAGCATCACGAGCAGCGCTGCCACGAGGCTGAACCAGTGACGGGTACGGAGCACGGAGGGTCCTCTCCTGACGGCCGCCGTTCGAAATACCGGACAGCGTGCGTAACTTCGACCAGAACATAAGGACGAGACACCCGCGAGTCAACGGTTCCGACAGGTTTGATTCCGGTCAGCTTTCCATCACGTAAACGATCAGTGATCCGGCATCACGGCCCGGCGCTGTCCGACGCGTCGAACGCGCCCCCAACTCGGCACTGAGCTACGGCTCTTGGCGAAGGCGGTGGGAGGGCGAAGGGAGAGTGTCCGACCGGTCGCACGTTTCCTTGCGCCTCTTGACGCTGCGCTCCACCTCGATTGACACTCTCGCAACGCGACGTCACACAGACGAAACGGCACGGTGCCCGCTGCCTGAGGCCTCGCATTCCCTTTTTTCTTCGGTCCCGCCTCAGCAAGGGAACTTGAAACGATGCAAAACGCACGACCGCGCAGCCGCGCGAGACGCTGGGCCGGTCACCTCGCCGGACTCACCGCCGCGTCACTGTTCCTGGGCACCGCCGGCCCCGCCACCCCCGTACACGCGGCGGACAGCGCGGAGAGTGCGGAGATCACCGACGGCCTGGCCCTCTGGTACAAGCTCGACGCCGCCTCCGGCACGACCGTGACCGACGCCTCCGGCAACGGCCGCGGCGGCACGGTCAACGGCACCGCCGACTGGTCCGCGACCGGTGAGGGGCTCGCCTTCAACGGCTCCGACACCTACGTCAAGGTGCCGGACAACATCATGAGCGGCATGAACTCGATCACCGTCGCGATGGACGTACGGATCGACTCCGCCCAGGCGAGCCCGTACTTCCTCTACGGCTTCGGCAACACGAGCGGGACCGCCGGCAACGGCTATCTGTTCACTACCGGAAACACTTTCCGGGCCTCCATCGCCTCCGGCAACTGGTCGACGGAACAGAACACCCAGCCCTCCCCCGCGCGCGCCATGACCCGCTCCGTCTGGAAACACGTCACCTACACCCAGACCGGCACCACCGGTGTGCTCTACGAGGACGGCGCGGAGGTGGCCCGCAACACGGCGGTCACCATCACCCCCGGCTCCATCGGCTCCGGCACCACCACCGCCAACTACATCGGCAAGTCCGTGTACCCCGGCGACAAGCTCTTCAAGGGCAGGATCCGCGACTTCCGGGTGTACGCCCGCGCGCTGGCCGACACGGAGGTCGAGCAGCTCTCCCTCCCCGTCGCCACCCAGGGCGTCGCCGACGACAAGGCAGCTCTCACACTCGGCGACACGAGCGCCGTCGTCTCCGACCTGACCCTGCCGGCGTCCGGCACGGCAGGCGGCTCCACGATCACCTGGGCGAGCGACACACCGTCCGTGGTGTCGCCCTCCGGTGCCGTGACCCGCCCCGCCGCCGGTGAGCCGGACGGCCACGCGACGCTCACAGCGACGTTGCGGAAGGGAACAGTGACCGACACCAAGACCTTCGACATCACGGTCCCCGCCGCGTTCGACGACGCCGCCGCCACGCAGCAGGCCGCCGAGGCACTGACCGTGCCCAACCTCGACGACGTACGCGGCAACCTCACCCTCCCCACGAGCGGCGCCCACGGCACGGACGTCACCTGGTCCTCCGCGAAGCCGGACGTCATCGCCGCCGACGGTGTGGTCCACCGCCCCGCGCACGGCGACGGCGGCACCACGGTGGAACTGACCGCGACCGTCACCAAGGGCGACGCGAAGGCGACCCGCGTGCTCACCGCCAAGGTTCCCGAACTCCCCGCCGAGGAAGCCCTCAAGGGCTACATGTTCAGCTACTTCACCGGCGAGGGCACCTCGGACGGCGAGCAGCTCTACGCCGCCCTCAGCAAGGGCAACGACCCTTTGAAATGGCGGGAGTTGAACGACGGCAAGCCCGTCCTGACCTCCACGCTCGGTGAGAAGGGCCTGCGCGACCCGTTCATCATCCGCTCCCCCGAGGGCGACAAGTTCTACCAGATAGCCACCGACCTGCGGATCTACGGCAACGGCAACTGGGACGCCTCCCAGCGCACCGGCAGCAAGTCCATCATGGTCTGGGAGTCCACCGACCTGGTCCACTGGACCGACCAGCGCCTCGTCAAGGTCTCCCCCGACGCGGCCGGCAACACCTGGGCGCCCGAGGCGTACTACGACGAGAAGCTCGGCTCGTACGTCGTCTTCTGGGCGTCGAAGCTGTACGACAACGAGGCTCACTCCGGCGACACGTACAACCGCATGATGTACGCCACCACCCGCGACTTCCGCACCTTCAGCGAGCCCAAGGTCTGGATCGACCGCGGCTACTCGGTCATCGACTCCACGATGATCAAGCACGAGGACACGTACTACCGCTTGTCCAAGGACGAGCGGAACAACACCTCGTCCACCCCCAACAGCAAGTTCATCTTCGAGGAGAAGAGCGACTCGATCCTCGATCTCTCCTACGACCCGGTGGCCGAGGGCATCGGCAAGGGGGCGATGAGCGCCGCAGAGGGGCCGCTGGTCTTCAAATCCAACACCGAGGAGAAGTGGTACGCGTTCCTGGACGAGTTCGGGGGCCGCGGCTACATCCCGTTCGAGACGACGGACCTCGCCTCCGGCAACTGGACCCCGTCCACCGGCTACGACCTGCCTTCCAAGCCCCGGCACGGCACGGTGCTCCCGGTGACGCAGGCCGAGTACGACCGGCTGCTGCGCGCCTATCAGCCGGACCAGCTCGTCGAGTCCGTCGAGGACGTCTCCGTGACGACGGGCATCGGTGACGCCCCGGTTCTGCCGGGCACGGTCATCGCCGACTACGCCGACGGGGTCAAGCGCCCCGTCTCCGTGGCCTGGGACGACGTCCCGGCCTCGGCGTACGCGCAGGCCGGCACCTTCACGGTGACGGGCAGCCTGCCGGACGGCGCCGCGCTCAAGGTCCGTGCCGAGGTCACCGTCTCGGCGGAAGGCCCCGAGGTGCCCGCCGACCTGCTCCTGCGCTACGACTTCGACGAGACCGGCGGAAACATCGCCCGTGACTCCAGCGGCCGCGGCTACCACGGCACTTACGTCCGTACGCCCGACTTCGGCACCGGGGTGGACGGCGGCTCCTTCAAGATGTCCGGAGGGGCCGGCACCTCCACCACCTCGCCGTACGTCAGGATCCCGAACGGCGTGCTGAAGGGCACCGAAAGCGTCACCGTGTCCACCCACGTCAAGTGGAAGGGCGGGGACAACTTCCAGTGGCTCTTCGGCCTGGGCCCCGACAGCAACAAGTATCTCTTCGCCTCGCCGTCCAACGGCGGCGGCAAGCTGTTCTCGGCGATCACGAAGGCCACCTGGTCGGGCGAGAAGCAGATGACGGCGGGCTCCCCGCTCACCGCGGGCGAGTGGCAGCACGTCACCGTCACCGTGGACAGCGCCGCCGAGACGGCGGTCCTCTACGTGGACGGCATCGAGGCGGCCCGGGCGACCGGAGTCACCATCAAGCCGTCCGACCTCTACGACGCGAGCAAGGGCTACAGCGGCTACATCGGCAGGTCCCTGTACTCCCCGGACCCGTACTTCGGCGGCGAGGTGGACGACTTCCGGATCTACAACCGGGCCCTGTCTGCCACCGAGGTCCTCGAACTGAGCGGCAACACCACGGGCATCGCCGCGGCGACCCACCCCGCGCTGAAGGTCGACGCCATCGTCGACGACGCGGACAGCAGGATCACCCTCCCGCTGACCGAGGGCAGTGATCTCACGGCCCTGGCCCCCGAGTTCACCCTCGCCCACGGCGCGTCCATCAGCCCCGCTTCCGGCACGCTCCACGACTTCACCGAGCCGGTGACCTACGAAGTCACCGGCTCGGACGGCGAGAAGCGCACCTGGACGGTGGCGGCCCTGGTGATGAAGAGCCCCGTCCTGCTGGGCCTCAACGCCGATCCGAACATCGTGCGGTTCGGCGACACCTTCTACATCTACCCGACCACCGACGGCTTCCCGGGCTGGAGCGGCACGCAGTTCAAGGCGTACTCCTCCACCGACCTGGTGCACTGGAAGGACCACGGGGTCATCCTCGACCTGGGTCCGGACGTGACGTGGGCCGACAGCAGGGCGTGGGCCCCGACGATGGAGGAGAAGAACGGCAAGTACTACTTCTACTTCTCCGCCGACACGAACATCGGTGTCGCGGTCTCCGACTCACCCACCGGCCCGTTCAAGGACGCCCTGGGCAAGCCACTGATCGCAGCGGGCAAGTACACGGGCCAGATGATCGACCCGGCGGTCTTCACCGACGACGACGGACAGTCGTACCTCTACTGGGGCAACGGCCGGGCGTATGTCGTCCCCCTCAACGACGACATGGTCTCCTTCGACGAGTCGAAGGTCACCAACATCACGCCCAGCGGCTACAACGAGGCCTCCTTCGTCATCAAGCGCAAGGGCACCTACTACCTCATGTGGTCGGAGAACGACACCCGGGACGAGAACTACCGTGTCGCCTACGCCACCGGTTCCTCGCCTCTGGGCCCCTGGACCAAGCAGGGCGTGATCCTGGAGAAGCGCCTGAGTCTCGGCATCAAGGGGCCGGGCCACCACTCGGTCGTCAAGGTGCCCAACACCGGCGACTGGTACATCGCCTACCACCGCTTCGCCATCCCCGGCGGTGACGGCACGAACCGCGAAACCACCATCGACAAGCTGGAGTTCGACTCCGACGGCCTGATCAAGAAGGTCGTCCCCACCCTGTCCGGCATCGACCCGGTCACCATCGTCCACGCCGGCCCGAACGCCATGGGCACCGAGGGCAGCGCGATCCCGGTCACCGGCACCATCTCCGGGGCCGGAGACCCGAAGTGGACGGTGGAGGAGGGAGCGCCCTGCGTCTTCTCCGACCCCGACGCAGTCCTCACCTCGATCACCTGCGCCGACGACGGCACCTACGAGGTCACGCTGACCGGAGGCCGCAGCAGCGACACGCTCACCGTGACCGTGGACAACGCGGCCCCGGTGATCACCTCGGCAACGGGCCCGAGTGCTCCGCTGTCGGTCGGCCAGCGCGCCGTCGTCACCGCGAAGTTCACCGATCTGGGCTCCGGTGACACCCAGACCTGCCGGGTCGACTGGAAGGACGGCACGGACCCGGCGCCCGGCACGGTCACTGGCTCCGCGTGCGAAGCCACCCACACGTACACCTCGGCCGGCGTCCACCGTCCGGTGATCACCGTCACCGACGACGAGGAGGCCTCGGACAGCTCCAAGCTCCCCGAGCTGATCGTGTACGACCGGGCGGCCGGCCCCGTGGCAGGCGTGGGCATCATCTCCTCGCCGGCCGGCGCCTACCCGGCCAAGCCCACCCTGACCGGTCCGGCCGCCTTCTCCTTCGGCGCCAAGTACAAGAAGGGCGCCACCGTCCCGGACGGCAGCGCCACCTTCGACTACAAGGCCGGCAACGTGAAGTTCCGTGCCACGTCCTCCGACTGGCTGGTGGTCACCGACTCCGAAGCCCAGTACCAGGGCTCCGGCACCGTCAACGGCACCGGCGGCTACGGCTTCCGCATCACGATCACCGACTCCCCCGACACCTACCGCATCAAGATCTGGAAGAAGTCCACGGGCGACGTCCTCTACGACAACCTCACGGGCAGCAAGGCCTACGGCATCATCTTCGGCTGACAGCGACAGCGACAGCGACAGCGGGGCCGTACGGCCCTCATGACACCACCGGGCGGCGCCCGGGGCTCACCACGCCCCGCGCGCCGCCCGGTGCGTTGCTCAACGCCGCGGAGTGCCCTCCCCTGTGGCCCGTGCGAGTCCGCCGAGCCAGGTGGCAGACGGCTTCGGGGTGCGTTCGAAGGTGTCGGGGTCGACGGAGATGAGGCCGAAGGTGGGCTTGTAGGAGCCCCATTCATAGTTGTCGAGTGCGCTCCAGTGGAGGTAGCCGCGTACGTCGAGGCCGTCCTCCAAGGCGGCGGAGACTTCCTGGAGTGCTCCGGTGGTGTAGTCGATGCGGCGTGTGTCGTCGTCGGTGGCGATGCCGTTCTCGGTGACGATCAGGGGGACGTCGCCGACGATCTCGGCGGTGTGGCGCAGGGCGTATCCGATGGCTTGCGGGTAGTACTCCCAGCCGGTGAGGGTGCGTTCGGCGTCGTCGGGAGCCGCAATCGGGCCGTCAGCGGTGATCCTGGTGCGGGTGTAGGACTGGACGCCGATCCAGTCGTCGTCGCGGGCGGCTTCGATGAAGACATCTTCGCGGGGGTGGCTGTAGGCGGCCGTGGCGGCTTCGGCACCGGGGAGTGCCTGGTACACCTGGTTGGCGATCGACCAGCCGACCTGGATGTCGGCGGAGATCGCCTTGACGGCGGCCGTGGCGCGGTGGTGTGCCTGGATCAGGGCGTCGGTGGTGGCCTTGTCCGGGAGCGGGAGTCCTGCCGTGGGAGGTGCTTCGGTGCCCAGTTCGCGGACGGCGCCGGCGACCGCGATCATGTTGGGTTCGTTGATGGTGCACACGTGCCGTACGCCGCTGCCGATGACCGGCGCGGTCGCCCGCACGTACCGCTCGAACAGGTCCACCGCCCCGTCCGCGGTCCAGCCCCCGCGCTCGGCGAACCAGCGCGGCACGGTGAAGTGGTGCAGGGTGACCATGGGCCGCAGGCCGCGTTCGACGGCGCCGTCGACCATGCGCCGGTAGTGGGCGATCTCGGCCCGGGAGAAGTGGCCGGGGGCGGGCTCGATGCGGGCCCACTCGATACTGAAGCGGTAGTCGGTGAAGCCCAGTTGGGCGAGCAGGTCCATGTCCTCGCGCCACCGGTGGTAGCTGTCGGCCGCGTCGAGGCTCGGCTCGGCGATGGAGCCGCCGCCGTGTTCCATCTGCCACCAGTCACTGTTGACGTTGTTGCCCTCGATCTGGTGGGCGGCGGTGGAGGCTCCCCACAGGAAGCCGTCGGGGAAGCGGAGACCGTCGGCGGTGACGTTCATGGCTGAGCCTTTCCGGAGTCGTGCGGGGTGTCGATCAGCGCGTGCGGGCTCTCGCCCGTCAGGGAGTCGTGGGGCCGGGCCAGATGGCCGAGGCGTCGTCGCGGTGCGGGTCCGGCAGCCGGATCGGGCGGACGGGAATGGTGCGCTCGCGTCCATCCGTGACGGCCGTCCACGGGGCGGGGTGCCCGGAGTAACACAGAGTGGTCAGGACGAAGACGCCGTCGGCGTAGACCTCGACGTACTCGCCGATGGTGAGGATGCGCAGCGTGGCGGCGGGTTCGGCCAGGACGGTTTCGCCGAGCCGGATGCCGCCGGGGCCGGTGACCCAGAGGTACTTTCCGTCGCAGCCCACGGCGAGGGCGGTGTGGTCGCCGCCCGGGCCGTCGGTGCGCAGGGTGATCTCGACAGGCCCGGAGATACCGATGTCGCCGACCGCGTGCAGGGCGGGGCGGTCGGTCTCCTCGCCGAGCCAGGCGTTCAGGCCGGACCACCATTCCAGGCGAGGCGCCGAACTCTCCCGTACGACAAGGGACTTGGGCTGGGCGAGCATCCCGCGGCAGCGGTCACCGGTGTCGGTGAGGCCGACGCGGCGGGGCGTGGTGTGCAACACGACGCGGGAGCCGTCGGGGGCGGCGATCACACGGGGAGCGTAGGCGCCGGTGGGCCCGAGGGGGCCCCGGCCGGTCCAGGGGCCGCGCAGGCTCGGAGCGGTCCATGCCTCGAAGCCGCGGGTGGCGCCGATGGAGCCGAGCAGCAGCCAGCTTCCGTCGTCGAGACGTTCCAGGACCGGGCACTCCAGCTCGTCCACGTCGCCGGGTGAGAGGAGCGGCGGATGCACGGTCCAGTGCTCCAGATCGTCGGAGGTGGCCAGCGCGACGCAGCCGCTGACCTCCACCGGGAGGGAGGCGTCGCTGGCGCAGACGACCATCACCCAGCCGTCCGACTCGTCGTCGCGTACGACGAACGGGTCGCGCCAGCCCATGCGTTCACCGGTGCGGTACCAGCGCGGGTCCGCCTCGACCACCGGCCCGGACCCGTGGCGCCGCCAGCCCGTGCCGTCCTCGCGGTCGGAGTACGCCAGCCCGACCGACTGGACCGGCCAGCCGCCCGGCGTGAGACCGGAGACACCCGTGTAGAACATCGCCATCCGGTCGCCGTGCCGGAACGGGTGCATGGTCCACACCGCCTGCTGGTCGAAGCGGCCGGGCAGTCCGTTGCCGAAGACGGTGCCCCGCGGCTGCCAGTTGACCAGGTCGGTGGAGGTGGCCCGGCCATAGGAGGTCTCCATCCGCAGATGGTCGAACTCGTCCGTCCAGGGGCCCTGCAGGTGCAGCACCGCGTACGTGCCGTCCTCGTCGCGCAGGAGGGCGAAGTCGTTCACGCAGAGGCCGGGCGGGGCGTATCGCATGCACAGTTCCTGTCGGCTCACCAGCGCTCAAACGTGTGCGCTGCCCTTTGGTAACAACACGGCCTCTTCAGAATCGGCCCAAGTAAATATGAACGCAAACGCTTGCGCAACAACGAGGCCGGGTTTACGGTCACGTCACTCGCAGATCACACCGATGTGAAACCGACGGGAGAAAAGCGCTGTGACGGTCAGCATCACCGATGTCGCCCGCGCCGCCGGAGTCTCGGCGTCCACCGTGTCCCGCGCACTGCGCGGCCGGCCAGGCGTGTCCGACGAGGTACGGGCACAGATCGCGGCCGTCGCCGCCCAGCTCGGCTACACCGCCTCGCGTTCCGCGTCGAGCCTGGCCAGCGGTCGCACCTTCACCATCGGGGTCGTGGTCCCGTACGTGGGCCGGTGGTTCTTCGGCACCGTGCTGGACGCCGCCGAGCGCGAGTTCAGTGCCGCCGGGTACGACGTGCTGCTGTACAACCTCGGCTCCCCGGAGACACGCAAGCGTTTCTTCACCAAGCTGCCGGTCCGCAAGCGGGTGGACGCCGTGCTGTCGCTGCTCATCCCCGACGAGGAGGAGTCCGCCGCACTGCGCTCACTGGGGGTGCCGCTGGCCAGCACGGTCGGCGGCACCCGGCCCGGCTTCACCGTGGTCGGCATCGACGACCGGGCCGGGACGGAGAGCGCCGTACGGCATCTGGTCAACCTCGGCCACCGCCGCATCGGCATGATCAGCGGAGCCAGCGGGCCGCTGCACTGGACCACCCCCATCGAGCGCCGCCAGGCGTATCTCGACGTCCTGGCCGACGCCGGGATAGAGCCCGATCCGGCCCTGGAGGCGGACGGCGACTACACCGTCGAAGGCGGCGAGCGGGCCATGACCGAACTGCTGGCCGTCTCCCGTCCGCCGACCGCCGTGTTCGCGCAGTCCGACGAGATGGCGATGGGCGCCCTGCGGGCCCTCAGACGCCACCGGCTGAGGGTGCCGGAGGACGTGTCCGTCGTCGGCTTCGACGACCACGAACTCGCCGACGTGGTCGGCCTGACCACCGTCGCCCAGCCGGTCGCCGAGCAGGGCGCGGAAGCCGCCCGACTGCTGCTGCGTCAGCTGGACGAACCCGGCGCCGAACCACCGGCCGGGCAGGTGCAGATGCCCATCCGTCTCGTCCTGCGCGAGACCACCGCCCCGCCGCGCCCGCGCGGACCGCAATAACTCCCTCAGCTCCACACCCCCACGCCCGGAAAACACGTCAGCACGTCAGCACGTCGAACCCTCTCCACAGCACGGAGGCACAGCCATGAGCTCGACCAGCAACTCGACCAGCAGAAGGTACCGCCGCACCGCTCGTACGGGACTGGCCCTCGTCCTGCCCTTGGCGGTACTGGCCGCCTGCGGTGGGGGCGGCGGCACCGATGCCTCCGCCGAGGCCGGGAGCGGCAAGGGCACCATCAGCGTCTGGGCCCACCAGGGCCAGAAGAACGAAACCGCCGCGCTGCAGAACGCGGTGAAGTCCTTCAACTCCTCACAGAGCAAGATCAAGGTCGACCTCAAGCTGATCCCCGACACCGACTACACCAAGGCCATCACGGCCACCGACGCCTCCAAGCTGCCGGACGTGATGGAGTTCGACGGCCCGACCATGGCGAACTTCGTCTACAACAAGAAGCTCGCGCCGATCGACGACTACGTCTCCACCAAGACCATGGCCAACGCCACGGGTGCCATCAAGGCCCAGGGCGAGATCGACGGCAAGCACTACGGCCTCGGCATGTACGACTCCGGTCTGGGGATCTACGGCAACAAGAAGCTGCTCGACGCGGCCGGGGTGAAGTACCCGACCGGCCTGTCCGACGACTGGACCGCCGAGGAGTTCACCGCCGCGCTCAAGGCACTGAAGGCCAAGGACTCCGACGGCAAGCCCTTCGACCTCCAGGAGACCGCCGGCTACGCCAACGAGTGGGGTACCTACGGCTTCGCCCCGATCGTCTGGTCGGCCGGAGGGTCCCTCCTCAAGGACGGCAAGGCGGAAGGCGCCCTCGACACCCCGGCCGTGGTCTCGGCCATGAAGACCTTCCAGTCCTGGAAGACCTACGTCGACCCCAACACCGACGGCAACGCCTTCGCCAAGAGCCGCGTCGCCCTGAGCTGGGTCGGCCACTGGATGTACCCCGCGTACAGCGAGGCCCTCGGTGACGACCTCGTCGTGCTGCCGCTGCCCGACTTCGGCAACGGCCCCAAGACCGGACAGGGCTCCTGGGCCTGGGGCGTCGGCGCCAACAGCAAGAACGCCAAGGCCGCCGGCACGTTCCTCGACACCCTCCTGGACGACGCCAACGTCACGGCCATGACGACGGCCAACGGGGCCGTGCCCGCCACCAAGACGGCCCTCGCCAAGAGCACCCTGTACAAGCAGGGCGGCCCGCTCCAGCTCTACTCCGACCAGCTCGCCAAGCCCTGCGGCGACACCGACATCTCCAAGGCCTGCGTCGCCGTCACCCGCCCGGTGACCGCCGGCTACCCCGTGATCACGTCGAAGTTCAGCGAGGCCCTGAACTCCATCTACGGCGGCGCCGACCCGAAGAGCGCCCTGGAGAAGGCCGCCCGCGCCATCGACCAGGACTTCTCCGACAACGCCGGCTACCAGATCCCGTAGGACCCATCGGCGGGGGCGGGCCCGAGGAAGGCGCGCCCGCCCCGCCCGGAACAGGACCCTCCCGTCAACTTCTCGGCCGCCAACGGCCCGAACTCGTCGGCTCGGCTTCGTGACACCTTGTCGCGCTCGCGGCTGCCCCTACGACAGGACGGCCACGGGTCGCATCCACCACCAACGTGGTGCGGGACCGTTGACAGGGCCCCACGCTGGGACAAGCCCAACGACACCCGCCCGGTCAACGCCGTACAAAACCGTGTCCCCGGCAAGCCGGTTCGTGCCTTCCAAGCTCACGGACGGATACGCAGAACCTACCTGTCCGCCGAGCGGCCGGACGGCAGAGGAAGACGATTCCCTCGCACGAGTGAACGCCTGGCTCCCTCGCATGAACAGGACGAAAACCATGGAACCCGCATACGCCGCGCCCCCTGCCGCGGAGAAAACTCAGCCAGAGACAGACACGAAGCCAGTGCCTTCGAGGCGAGCGGGCCGCAAGAACCGTGACTGGCTGCACGGACTGCTCATGTCCGCCCCGGCCGTCGTCGGCCTCATCGCCTTCGTCGGTGTGCCGTTCGGCTACGCCGTGGTGCTCTCCTTCTACAACGTCCGCCTCGGCTCCCCGCTGCAGCCCACCTTCTTCGGCCTGGAGCAGTACCGGCGGCTGTTCACCGACCCCGACCTGTCCGGACCGTTCCTGCGGGCCCTGCTCAACAACCTGACCTTCGCCGTGGTCGTCGTACCCGTGCAGACGGCCCTGGCGCTGGCCCTGGCGATCCTGCTCAACCGCAAGCTCAAGGCCATCGGCCTGTTCAGGTCCCTCTTCTTCATGCCGGTCGTCTTCCCGATGGCGCTGGTCGCCGTGATCTGGCGCCTCATCCTGGCCCGCAGCGACCAGGGCATGCTCAACTCCGCGCTGGACGCGGTGAGTTTCGGCAACTGGGGCGCCTTCGACTGGCTCGGTGACGGCGCCACCGCGATGGGCTCGATCATCGTGCTGTCCATCTGGCAGGGCGTCGGCTTCCAGATGGTCATCCTCCTGGCCGGTCTCCAGCAGATCCCGGGTGAGCTCTACGAGGCCGCCGAACTCGACCGTGCCGGCCGCTGGCAGCAGTTCCGCCACGTCACCCTGCCCGGCATCCGCGGCACCCTCGTCTTCGTGGCCATGCTCACCTCGGTGCTCTCCTTCCGGGTCTTCGACCAGGTGTACGTCCTCGTCCGCGGCGGCGGCCTGGACGAGGACGCCACCCGCACCGTGATGTACCAGGCCGTCACCACCGCCTTCGACCAGAACAACATCGGCCAGGCGTCCGCGATCACCGTCGTCTTCTTCCTGATCGTCGTCGTCCTGACGCTCATCCAGCGCCGCGTCGTCCGGCCCGGAAACGAGGACTGACCCATGGGCACGACCCCTACGCCCCTGCGCCGCTTCATGGACTACGCCGTACTCAGCGTGCTGGCCTTCGTCTTCGTACTGCCCGTGATCTACCTGTTCCTGGGCAGCCTCAAGCCGTCCGACGAGGTCCTCAACGGCCTGTCCGGCTTCCTCCCGACCAACCTGTCCTTCGACAACTACTCCGCCGTCCTCGACAGCCTCAACTCCGACAGCACCGGCTACTTCTGGCGCTTCATGGGCGTCTCACTGCTGCTGGCGTTCGTGGTGGTGACGGGGGGTCTGTTCGTCAACTCGATGGCGGCGTACGGGCTTTCGCGGCTGAAGTGGCGCGGCCGGGAAGCGGTCTTCACGCTCGTCCTGCTGCTGATGCTGGTTCCGTTCGAGTCGGTGGCCGTGCCGCTCTTCTACATGTTCAACGACCAGCGCAACACGCTCTACATCCTGGCGCTCCCGTTCATCGCCAACGCCTTCTCGGTCTACCAGTTCCACACGTTCTTCCGTCAGATCCCGCCGAGCATCGAGGAAGCGGCCCGGATCGACGGGGCGGGCCCCTGGCGCACCTTCTTCGCGATCATCGTCCCGATGAGCAAGCCGGCCTTCGCCTCGGTCGCGATCCTGACCTTCCTCATCCAGTGGGGCTCGTTCCTGTGGCCGGTGCTGATGGTCTCCGACCCGTCGGTGCGCCCGCTGCCGCTGGAGATGAGCGTCTTCCAGGGCCAACAGCCCCCGGACTGGGGCCAGATCCTCGCCTTCGGCGTCCTCCTGGTCCTGCCCGTACTGGTGGTCTTCGCCTTCTTCCAGCGCTGGTTCGTCCAGGGCGTCGCCAGCTCCGCCGTCAAGGGCTGACCCACGCCGACGGCCCGCCCCCGAGCTCGGGGGCGGGCCGTCGGCGTGAACGAACTGACGGGTCAGGTCTTCTTCCGCGTCGTCATCGCCCGCTGGATCAGGATGAAGGCGCACAGCAGCACACCCGTGGCGATCTTCGTCCACCAGGAGCTGAGCGTGCCCTCGAACTGGATGATGCTCTTGATCAGGCCGAGGACCAGCACGCCGAACAGGGTGCCCAGCACATAGCCGGAGCCGCCGGTGAGCAGCGTGCCGCCGATGACGACCGCGGCGATCGCGTCGAGCTCCATGCCGGTGGCGTGCAGGGGGTCACCGGACTGGATGTACAGGGTGAAGAGAAGCCCCGCGAGCGCCGAGCAGAAGCCGCTCATCGTGTACACGGCGATCTTCGTGCCGCCCTGCGGGAGACCCATCAGCATGGCCGACTGCTCGTTGCCGCCGATGGCGTACACCCGGCGTCCGAAGCGGGTGTAGTGCAGTACGTAGAACGCGGCGGCCAGGACGACCAGCGCGACGATGGCTCCGATCGACAGGAAGGCCCCGCCCAGTGACACCTGTGTCTGGGCCATGCTGCTCACGGAGGAGTCGCTGATGGAGATCGACTCCTTGCTGATGACCAGGCACAGGCCCCGGAAGAGGAAGAGGCCGGCGAGAGTCACGATGAAGGGCTGGATCTCGAAGTTGTGGATCACATAGCCCATCAGGAAGCCGCCGAAGGCGCCCACGGCCAGGGCCATGGGTATCACCACCAGGATCGGCAGTCCCTGACGCTCCACCAGCCATGCCGTGAACATGGTCGTGAAGCCGATCACGGAACCGACGGAGAGGTCGATGCCGCCGGACAGGATGACGAAGGTGGCACCGACGGCGGCGACCAGCAGATAGCCGTTGTCGATGAACAGGTTCATGAAGACCTGTGTCTCGCCGAACCCGTAGTTCTGATACCGGCTCAGACCGATGACGTACATCACGAGGAAGAGTCCGGCCGTCACCAGGACGGGCAGTCGCCGGTCGCCGAGCACACGCGCGGCCCTGCTGGGCATCGTGCGGCTGTCGGGCGCCTTGGGCTTCTGGGTGGTCGTGCTCATCACGACACCTCCATCTTGGGAGCGGCCTCGGTCGCTGCGGCGGGCTCCGCCGGAGTCGCGGCCTGCTTGCCGCCTCCCTTCGCGCCGAAGTTCCTGGAGCCGAACACCTTGGCGCGGAACTTCGGGGACTGCATCAGGCAGACGATGATGACGACGGCGGCCTTGAAGACCAGGTTGGTCTGCGTCGGTACACCGATGGTGTAGATCGTGGTGGTCAGGGTCTGGATGACGAGGGCGCCGACCACCGTGCCGCCGATGGAGAACCGGCCGCCCAGCAGCGACGTGCCGCCGATCACCACGGCGAGGATCGCGTCCAGCTCGATCCACAGGCCGGCGTTGTTGCCGTCCGCGGCCGAGGTGTTGGAGCTGATCATCAGACCCGCGATGCCCGCGCACACCGCGCAGAACACATAGACCATGATCTTGATGCGCATGGACCTGATGCCCACAAGCCGGCTCGCCTCGGCGTTGCCGCCGACCGACTCGACGAGCAGGCCGAGCGCCGTGCGGCGGGTCAGCGCCACAGTGACGGCCACGACCGCAGCCACCACGAAGATGGAGAAGGGCAGCGTCAGCCAGTAGCCGCCGCCGATCAGCTTGTACGGCTCGCTGTTGACGGTGATGATCTGCCCGTCGGTGATCAGCTGGGCGACACCGCGCCCTGCGACCATGATGATCAGCGTGGCGATGATCGGCTGGATGCCCATCCTGGCGACCAGGAAGCCGTTCCAGAGGCCGCAGACGACCGCGGCCACCAGACCCAGGGCCATCGCGAGGAGCACCCCGGAGAGGGCGCCCTGGTCGGCCTGGTCACTGATGTACGAACAGGTCAGTGCGCCGGTGATCGCGACCACCGCGCCGACCGAGAGGTCGATGCCGCCGGTGGCGATGACCAGGGTCATGCCGACGGCCACCAGGATGAGGGGCGAGCCGAACAGCACGATCGAGACGAGACTGCCGTAGAGGTGGCCGTCCGTCATCTTGATCGAGAAGAAGTCGGGGGTGAAGGGAACGTTGACGAGCAGCAGGATGACCAGCACGGCGACCGGCCAGAAGAGGTGATGCTGCGTCAGTGCTCGCCATCGGGCAGTGGTGGTCACTGGTGCTCTCCGCTCGCGATGGTCTCCAGGATCCGGGTGGGGGTGATCTCGGGCCCGTTGGCGAGCTGCGCCACGAGCTTGCGGTCACGCAGCACTCCGATGGTGTGACTGAGCCGGAGTACCTCCTCCAGCTCGGCCGCGATGTACAGCACGGCCATGCCCTCCTCGGAGAGCGAGACCACGAGTTTCTGGATCTCCGCCTTCGCGCCGACGTCGATGCCGCGCGTCGGCTCGTCCAGGATCAGCAGCTTCGGCTGGGTGATGAGCCAGCGGGCGAGCAGCACCTTCTGCTGGTTCCCGCCGCTGAGTTGGCCCACTCGGGCCTCTGGGTTGGCGGGGCGGATGTCCAGCGCCTTGATGTACTTGGCGACGAGTTCGTCGCGCTGTGCGGCCGGGATGGGCCGGATCCAGCCGCGCGAGGCCTGCAGGGCGAGGATGATGTTCTCCCGCACCGTCAGATCCGGTACCAGGCCCTCGGCCTTGCGGTTCTCCGAACAGAACGCGACGCCGGCGCCGATCGCGTCGTTCGGGGCGCTCATCGAGACCGGCTTGCCGCCGATGGTGACCTTGCCGCTGTCCGGCTGGTCGGCGCCGAAGAGCAGCCGGGCGAGTTCGGTACGGCCCGAGCCGAGCAGTCCGGCCAGTCCGACGACCTCGCCCTTTTTGATCTCCATGTCGAAGGGGGCGATGGCACCGGTCCGGCCGAGGCCGTCGGCGCGCACCAGTGTTTCGCCGACGTCGGCGTGCAGCTGGTGGTCGTGCAGCTCCTCCAGCTGGTCCAGGGCCTTGCCGATCATCAGCTGGACCAGTCCGACCTGGTCGAGGTCGCTGACCATGTGCTCGCCGACGAGGGTGCCGTTGCGCAGGACGGTCATCCGGTCGCAGATCTCGTAGATCTGGTCGAGGAAGTGCGAGACGAACAGGATCGCGACGCCTTCGTCCCTCAACTGCCGCATCAGGCGGAACAGTTCGAGGACCTCGTCGCGGTCGAGACTGGACGTCGGTTCGTCGAGGACCAGCACTTTGGTGCCGGCTCCCGCGCCGTCGCTGTCGCCGGTGCCCACGGACCGTACGATCGCGACCAGTTGCTGCACGGCCAGCGGGTACGAGGACAGGGGCGCGGTCACGTCGATGTCGAGGCCGAGCCGGTCGACCAGCTCCGCCGCCTCCCGGCGCATGCGGCTCCACTGGATGCGGCCGAAGCGGGTGGGTTCACGTCCGATGAAGATGTTCTCCGCCACCGACAGGTTGGGGCAGAGGTTCACCTCCTGGTAGACCGTGCTGATGCCGGCCTGCTGCGCCTGCAGCGGGCTGTCGATCCGCACAGACGTCCCGTCGAGGGTGATCGTGCCGCTGTCCAGCGAGTAGACGCCGGTCAGCACCTTGATGAGGGTGGACTTCCCGGCCCCGTTCTCGCCCATCAGGGCGTGGATCTCGCCGGGGAAGAGCCGGAAGTCGACACCCGACAGAGCCCGTACCCCCGGAAACTCTTTGACTATGCCCGTCATCTCCAGGACGGGCAGCGGCTCTGCCATGGCAGCGCTCCTCATGGATTTCGTTCAGGCCCGCAGGGAGCCCCCTGGACCGCCCTCCGGACGGAGGGGTCGGTCGGGCGGAGGCTCCCTGCCGGTGGGTGCGGTCGGTCAGTACTTGCGCTCGGGGAGCGCGGCCTTGGCCTGGTCCTGCATGAAGTCGCTCTCCTCGGTCTTGATCCAGCGCTCGACCTTCTCGCCGTCCTTGACCTTCTGTACGACCTCCATCAGCTGGGGGCCGAGCAGCGGGTTGCACTCGACGATGGCGTTGATCTTGCCCTCGGACATGGCCACGAAGCCGTCCTTCACGCCGTCGACCGTGACGATCAGGATGTCCTTGCCGGGCTTCTTGCCGGCCGCCTCGATGGCCTGGATGGCACCGATGCCCATGTCGTCGTTGTGCGCGTAGAGCACGTTGATGTCCGGGTTGGACTGCAGGAAGGCCGCCATGACCTGCTTGCCGCCGGCGCGGGTGAAGTCACCGGTCTGGCTGACGACGATCTTCCAGTCGTCCTTGTGGTCGGCGTCCATGACCTCCTTGAAGCCCTTGGCACGCTCGATCGCGGGGGCGGCACCGGTGGTGCCCTCCAGCTGTGCGATCTTCACGGCACCCTTGTGGCCGGCCGTCTCGAGGACCTTCTCCAGGATCTTGGCCGCGCGCCTGCCCTCGTCCGTGAAGTCCGAGCCGACGAGCGTGACGTACAGGGACGGGTCGGAGGTCTCGACGGAGCGGTCGGTGAGGACCACCGGGATCTTCTTGGCCTTGGCCTCCTTCAGCACCGCGTCCCAGCCGGTGACGACCACCGGCGAGAAGGCGATGACGTCCACTCCCTGGGTGATGTAGCTGCGGATCGCGGAGATCTGGTTCTCCTGCTTCTGCTGCGCGTCGGAGAACTTGAGGGTGTAGCCCGCCTCCTTGGCCGCTGCCTTCACCGAGTCGGTGTTGGCGCTGCGCCAGCCGCTCTCCGAGCCGACCTGGGAGAAACCGAGGGTGATCTTCTTGCCGCCGCCGCTGCCGCCGGCGGAGTCCGAGGCGCTGTCGTCCTCCTTGGCGCAGGCCGCCAGGCCGCCCGCTGCCGCCACGCCGACCGCCGCGGTGAGGAAGTTGCGTCTGTTGAGCATGTTCTTCTCCTTTGAAGAGCCGGCCCGTGAGGGCCCGCTGGTACTCGGTTACTCGGTTACTCAGTTACTCGACGGGACAGACTGCACTGCGTCCAGCCTGTCGATCATCGTTCGAAATATCGATCACGCTGGGTTGGGGACAGATGCGGTGGATGTCTCGTCAGGGAGGGGGTTGAGGGGGTCCGGCATCAGGGTGGATGCGGGGAGCTGCTGGCGCGGACGACGAGTTGGGGTTCGATGAGGATCCGGGACGCCCCGGTGGAGGACCGGCCCTCGATCAGGTCCAGGAGAAGGGCGATGCTCCGCTTGCCCACCGCAGAGAAGTCCTGCCGGACGGTGGTGAGCGGCGGGGCGAAGAACTCCGACTCCGGGATGTCGTCGAAGCCGACCACCGCGACGTCCCGGGGAGTTCGCACGCCCGCTTCCCGAAGCGCCCGCAACACCCCCAGCGCCATCTGGTCGTTGGCCACGAAGACCGCGGTCAGCCCCCGGCCCACCCAGCCGGCCAGTTCCTGGCCTGCCCGGTAGCCCGACAGCGGACTCCAGTCCCCGCTCAGTGGGGGCGGCGCCTCGATGTCCGCCGCCTCCAGGGTCGCCCGCCATCCGGCGACCCGGTCCGCCGCCTCCTGCCAGTCCTCGGGTCCGGCGAGGTGCCAGACCTTGCGGTGCCCGGCGGCCAGCAGATGCCCGGTGGCCAGCCGTGCGCCCAGCCGCTGGTCCACGTTGACGCTGGGGATTCCCAGGCCGTGCCCGCTCCCGACGGTCACCACCGGGAAAGGGTGGCGGAGTTCGGCGAGGGCGGCGACCGCCGACTGGCGCGGCGCGATGGCGACCACTCCCTCGACTCCGCCGTCCCTGAGGTGATCAAGGGCTTCGGAGAACGTGGAGACAGTCATCTCGCGCAGACTCACGGTCGAGACGAGGTAGCCCTCGGCCCGGGCCGCCTCCTCGAGCGCGAACAACGTGCTGGCCGGACCGTACAGCGTCGTGTTCGAGGCGACCACACCCAGAGTGCGGGTGCGGCGGGTGGCCAGGGCCCGTGCGGAGGAGTTGGGACGGTAGCCCATTTCCTCGATCGCGTGCAGCACCTTGGCCCGTGTCTCGTCCCGCACGTTGGGGTGATCGCCCAGAACGCGGGAAACGGTCTGGTGGGACACGCCCGCCAGTCGCGCGACATCGGCCATGGTGGGCGGCCGAAGCTGTGATTGTGTCATGGCCGCACCTCCTTGGCGGTCGTATACCGAAAAGACCTGTGACGTGGGTGGACATGTCCGTGAGGCAGGGCCCGACCCCCCTCCGCGGCAACCGGTCCACCGGGTGGCCGGGTAACTCTCCGAGCGTGCCGCCTCCCCCGGTCCGGACGGGGAATCGTCCTGTGCGGATGGCCGCGAACCTTACGACACCGACCACGGAGGCGAGTTGTGGCACTGCGAACAGCACGGTCGTACCTCCCTGGATGTCGGCCGGATGTCGGTTCATGCGATGCGGAGGTCATTGTGAGCGCTAACAATTCATGCCGGTCAAGGGGTGACGCAGAAGGAGGGCGTCACGTTTGAGTAACGTGACCGAAGCATGTGAACAGTCCCGCGAAGGTATTGACGCGCATGAGGCATGGCCCTATTTTCAGCACCGAAACTTCGAACCACGACCGAAATATCGGACGTCGTTGCGGCTCGGTTCCAGCCGGAGGAGCGCACCCCTCCCCGGCGGTGCTGATGCTTCGCCGACGACCGACGGTCATCAGCTCACAGTCAGGGGCCAACTGGCAGCCGCCGCAGTCGACTTGGCGACGGCGCACGTACGACACGGGTGGTGGGCCCGTGGAGAGGACGACGACTCCCGGCGGCCAACCGCCGCCTGTACCGGGCACCGGCCTGTGCGGCGGCGGTGCCAGGCTCGAGGCAGACAGAGGTCCCGGGTTCACGACCGACAAAAAAAAATCGTACCGGGTCCACGCCCTGGGGCGCCGGAGAAGGCCGGCCTCGGTACGACGAAGCACACGGCGGTGACGAGCACGTATGCGCTGGTGTCCCTCACCCAGTGGTCCCTGGGCATCCGGCAGCAAGCCGGCGTAAGTCTGCTCGTCGCCCTGCACAACGTCGCCCTGCACGGCACGCTGCGGGTACTGGGCCGGGCCGTCGCGCTGAGCTTGGTCGAACCGGTACTGACCTCGGCCTGCTGCCCGTCGAGCAACCGCCGCCCGCGCCCGCTGATCACCAGTCGTCCACTGGCCACCACCCACCGGCCATCCGGCGCCGACCCGCTGCCCGCCGACCTATGCCTTCGCTCACACTTACGAAAACCAACGTAATGCCGGGTTAGCGTGGATATCACCTGAGAGGTGATGTCTGTGCCGTTCATGTCGGCGAAGCTCCGTTCTGCGCTTCCCACCGTTCCCCCGCTCGTCCGTAGGGTGGCCAAGATCGGCGGCCTGTGCCTGCTCGGCTACGCGGCACTGTGGCTGGCCGCCACCGTGGGCATGCTCGGCGTGCACGTATGGGCCGGCAAGGAAGCCCCGACCGGCACCCGCCTCTCCGGAATCAACCACTTCGAGTCGGTCGACGACCGCCTCTGGCGCGGCTCCGCCCCGGACGAGGCCGGCTACCGGGCTCTCGCGGACCGCGGCGTACGCACCGTCGTCGACCTGCGCGCCGAGAACCTCTCGGCCCGGGAGCTCGCCGAACCGGCCAAGGCCGGCCTCACCACGGTCCGCATGCCGATCAGGGACGGACAGACGCCCACATCCGCGCAGGTCGACTCCTTCCTCAGGACCGTGCGGACCGCCGACGGGCCGGTGTTCGTGCACTGCGGCGCCGGAGTGGGCCGCACCGGCTCGATGAGCGCCGCCTACCTGGTTCGCACCGATCAGGCCAACTCCCACCAGGCAGCCCTGAGGACCCTCGCGATAGGCCCACCCTCCATCGAGCAGGTCTACTACGTCCTTTCCGCGGGCCGGGACCACTCCCAGCAGCCGCCCGCCGCGGTCGAGGCACTCAGCCGCATCCTCGACGCGCCCCGCCGCATCAAGGCCTCGCTGTAGGGCGCCGGTCAGGCCTGGCGCAGCTTCGTACGGATGCGGGACCAGCGCGGATGCGGGACCAGCTCATCGGCCGGCCGGCCCGGGAAGCGCAGGCCGCATCGTGACGACTTCCGGAATCGCCGATTCGCGCTCTTTTCACGAAGCTCTGAAAAGAGTGCGGGCATGGAATCACTGAGATCAGTGAAATTATCGGCAGGTCTCGCGCGCGTCGACGCCGTGCTCGCCGCGAGCCGCACGGGACGCGTCGGCGGCAAAATCGCGGCGCTGCCCCGACCGCAGCTCTACGGCCAACGGTGGTGGCGCCGGATTTCCGCCGATGCCACCACCGCATAGTGAATTCGTACGCGACACATGAGTGAATTCAAGTGAATTCATACGTGTCACATGCATGTACCACAGTTGCCGTTCAGCCGTCGACAGCGAGTTCACCGGAGAAGGCGGCGGCCATGCGCAGCCACGGCGCGGCCTCGTCCGCCCGCCCTTGACGTTCCAGCGTGCGGCCGAGCATGAGGTGGGCGTAGTGCTCGACCGGGTCGCGGTCGATGACCTTGCGCAGCTGCTCCTCTGCTCGCCGCAGCTGCGCCGAGTGGTAGTAGGCGCGGGCCAGCAGCAGCCGCGGGGCGGTCTGCTCAGGGACTTCCTCGACGACTGCGGTGAGCAACTTGGCGGCCGTGATGTAGTCCTTGGCCTCGAAGAGCAGCCCGGCGCGCTCCCAGCGTTCGGCGGTGGTCTCCTCGTGAGGCACACCTACGCCGTTGTCGAAGAGGTGCAGGGCGGTTGCCCAGCGGTCGGCGGCGGGCGTGCCGTCCGGCTGATAGTCGTTGAAGTTGTCGATCACTGAAGTTCCTCTCCCGGCATCACTTGCGACATCCGTTCACTGGCGTCGCGGAGCCTTCACGCGATTGAACGTTCAACTGCAAGAGGGCATTCCCCTGATCCGAGCCGAGCCGAGCCGCAGGCGGCCAGGGCCGGCAGCGGGCGTGCCCCGGCGTACCCGACTTCGCGGCCTCACGAGCCAGGGATCCGGAAGGTGGTGCTGCCTCCGGACCCCTTTTTCCGTCTGGTCTTTCCGTTGAGTTGTTCCGTCTGGCTGCCTGCCGCTTACGTGAGCTCCGGATGGCCAAGGAGCTCGGCGTACCCGGCGGGAAGACCACTGATGAGCTTGTTCAGTTCGCCTCCCGATACCGTCTCGCCGAGCACGGTCAGCACGCATTGCGTGTGCCGGCGGGCTTCCTCTTCGCCGCTCCCGGTGGTTTCGGCGACATGCTGTACGAACTCGTGGACCCCCCAGGTCGCCGCAGGCCTGTTCTCGGCGGTGAGGGCGGTCGCGAGCTCCTTCGGGAGCTGGTCGGCGAGTTTGCGTGCCGCGTCGGGCTGCATGCGGCTGCCCAGCGCGGACACGACGGCCTCGGCGGTGCGGGCCACCTCGGCCGTGTCCTCGTACCCGCCCCGCTCCCGCACCTGGGAGAGGAACTCTCCGTACGACATGGATCTCACTTTCTGGTGGGATGCCGGGTTCTGATGGGATGTCTGAGAGGTCACTTGTTGGGGGCCGCGGCGCTGATGTCGCCGAGGGCGGACTGGGGATCGCGTTCGATCGCCAGGTCGGCGAGAGCGACCATGCCCACGGCCTGGTCGCCCTCGACCACCGGCAGCCGGCGCAGCGCGTGCTCGCGCATCAACTGCACCGCGTGGCCGACCTCGTCGTCTGGCTCGACGGTCACGAGCTCAGGGCTGCACGCCTCCTGAACGGTCGTGTCGCCCGGGTCCTTCTCCTCGGCGAGCACGCGTATCACCAGGTCGCGGTCGGTCACCAATCCACGCAACCGATCGCCCTCGGTGACGAGCACGGCGCCGATGTCCTCGTCGCGCATGCGATGCGCCACCTCGCTGACTGCGGTGAGCGCGCCCACCGAGACGGGTGCGCTCGTCATGATCTCGCGGACTTGCTGGGCCATCGCGGTCCTCCTCGGTCGGTCCTGCGGCGACCGCGGCGGCCGCCGCTGCCCAGCCCAGTACCCCTGAGGGCCGCGCCCACTCAGCGCTCCGCCGGACGCACGGCATCCGTCCGTGGTTCCCGCATGGAGCCCTGATGCGGGGGGGGTACCCGCGTACGTCCGAGGCGACAGACTCTTTGGGAGGTGCGAGATGGCCACGATCAGTCCCATCGATCTGCAGAAGGCGCTCAAGGGTGCGGAGTACCCGACCGGCCGAAAGGACCTGGTGCAGCTCGCTCAGGACCACGGCGCCGACACCGCCCTGGTGGAGCGCATCGAGTCGCTGCCCGACAAGGAGTTCGACGGCCCCGACGCCGTCAGCCGGGCAGTCTTCGAGTCTGCTTGACGGGCGCGCTCACCGCACTCACCTGACCCACGGCCACGGCCATGGATCTCCGTCAGTGAGGAGAATCCTGGTGGCTCACACAGACGTTCAAGAAGTCCTGTAGTCCTGAGCGGCGTGCAATCACCGGCCGGCAGACAGCGCCGCTCCTCGCGTCGGCGGCGACCGCACGCCCACCCACTGCTCGTATGCCGATGCAGGTGTACGCCCCGGGGGGCTCCGCTCTCAGGCAGTCAGGGCCTGCCCCGGCCCGAGGTGGAGGTGGGCGAGGAGAGCGGTCCGATGGAGGTCGGCCACGGGGGCGAGGAGGTCGGGGTGGCGCAGCAGCGCCGCCGCCCGGAGGTCGCGTTCGTCGGGTGAGACCAGCCGCCGGAAGTCGATCGGCAGCCCTGTCATGCGGTCGCCAGCGGCGACCGCGGTCACCGCCATCGCCGCCAGCGCCGGTTCGGTGAGCAGGCACGCCGCCCAGCTCGCCACGACCTCGTCCACCCAGGTACGCCACGCGTACCGCGCCACGTCCTCGGTCCAGGTCGTGTCCGTCGCACTGTCGGCACCCGTGATCCAGTCGAGCCGCTCGGAGCCGCCCGGTCCCGCCATGCCGACCAGCGCGGCGTCCATCGACGTCGGGTAGCGCAGCCACGCGGCGACGGTCACGGCCTGCCGGGCCTGCACTTCGGCAAGGGCGGAGTCCAGCGCACCGCCACCTGCCGGATAGGCGCGCGTCAGCCACTGAGCGGTCGCTGCGATGAGCGGGGAGAGATCTGCGGGCACCACTGAGCCGTTCGAATTACTGGGATATGGGAACTGGGACGCTATCTCGCGCGCGCGTCGAGGGAAATGGCACGGACCACGCGGAAGACGTGGTTTGGGACACATCCGGCAGCCGCCACGCCCTCGGGGGCGGCAATGACCCGGAGCGTGATCTCGAAAGAGCTTCACTGACGTCCGGAGAGGCCTTCGAAAGAGCGCGAGGCCATGACAAACGTAAAGGAGCCACGGAATGGGACACGGCGGAGACGTCATCAGCGAATTGACCACCGACCACCAGGAGGTGGAGGAGCTGTTCACGAATATCGAGGAGCTGCCCTCGGGCGATCCTCAGCGAAAGCTGTTCGCGGATCAGGCCACGATGGAACTGGTCCGGCACTCGGTGGCGGAGGAGGCGTACCTCTACCCGGCGGTCCGCGAGCACATCCCGAACGGTGATGCGCTCGCCGACAAGGAGTTGTCGGACCACGCCGCCGCCGAACGCATCATGAAGGACCTGGAAGGGTGCGCGGCGGACGACCCCGACTTCGATCGGCTGATGAGCAAGCTCATGACGGAGATCAGGGAGCACATCACGGACGAGGAGGGCAACCTCTTCCTCCGGCTGCGCGAGTCCTGTTCCGCGGACGTGCTGAACGAGCTGGGTGACAAGGTTCGGCAGGCCAAGAAGACGGCACCGACCCGTCCCCACCCGTCCGCCCCCGACAAGCCCCCCGCCAACAAGCTTCTCGCTCCCGGGGTCGGGCTCGTCGATCGGATGCGCGACGCGCTGTCCGGCCGCGGCAAGGAGAGCTGAGACCGTTCAGACGGCGCCGACCGCCGATTCAGGGGAGCCCCCGGCCTGGCGAAACGGTGGCGCCTCCGTGATCCGCCGGCTCGGTCGGCACCCGCCACTCCACCCGATCAAGGAGCAACACGACAACCCGACGCTGCCTCTTCGCAGCGGAGGCTCTGCTTCTCCCAGCGGCACGAGAGGGGCGCCTGACCTCGGCCACGCAGGTCAGGCGCCCCTTCTCGGTACAGCGGTGCAGGACGCGGTGAGCCGCTCTAGGCCGCGCAGGCCCGGACGAACGCGTCGGCCAGTTCGGCGGGACGGGTGAAGAGGGCCTCGTGGCTGCCCGGGGTCTCGATGACCAGCGGGCTCTTGAGCCGTGGCAGAAAGCGGTCGGCCCAGGCCCACTCCCCGGGAAGGGCGAGGTCCTCGGTGCACAGGATGTAGGCGGTGGGGATGTCGAGCGCGGCGAACGCCGTCGTGTCCGCCTTCTCGGTGAAGGTGCCCAGGGGCTGCGGAACGAGCAGGGAGTGGATCAGGCGCTGCGTCTCCTCACTGGCGTCCTGCATGAACGCCTGCTGGAAGACCTCGAACGGGAACGTCACCGTGTCGTTGCCGGAGGCGGCCGCCACGCCGAGGAACATCTCGCCGTAGTGCGGCGGGCACGCGTCGATCAGGGACTCGCCGTCGTTCGGGACGAACGCGTTCCAGAACACCAGGCGCCGTATCCGGGCTTCGAGCTTCGGCGCCGCGCCGGTCAGGACGAAGCCGCCCCAGCTGTGGCCGAGCAGGGTGATGTCGGTCAGCCCGGCACGCTCGACGTAGTCCACGAGGCTGTTCACACAGTCGGTGAGGGTCACGCCGCGCGGGTCGTCGTCGGCGCCCAGCCCGGCCAGGGTGGGGGTGTGCACCTGGTGCCCGGCGGCTCTCAGCTCCGCCGCGACCGGGCGCCAGGCCCATCCGCCGTGACAGGCTCCGGTCACCAGGACGAAGGTCTCGCTCATGTCGATCTCCTTTGATCGATCAGCCACGCGAAGGCTCCAGCCAGCGTGGAATTTCAGGGAGTTCACCGGTGATGTGCAGTTCACCGGTATCGCTGCGGCCGGTGAGCCAGGCGGCCAGGGCGTACGGCGATCCGGTGACCGTGACGCCGGGGGCGGGCGTGCCCAGGAGGACGGGGTCGTGGCCGTCCGCCGACAGTTCGGCGCCGGCACCCGGGGCGATACGGGCCGACATCCAGCCGGCCACATCGCGTACGAGGGCCCAGGCGAAGTCGGGCGGCAGCGCGTCCATGCCGACGCCCACTCGGAGGTCGACCAGGTGGATCCACACTTCGCGAGCCCGCAGCCACGGCACCTCCGACGCCGGGATCTCGCGGCCCTGCGCGCTGACGACGGTGGCCGACCAGGCCTCGGGTGAGAGTGCCTCGGCGGCTTTCCGGAAGCGGGCGGCGGACTCCACCACGTCGGCCTGCTGTTCGGCCAGGGAACGTCCGGCGCCGGCCTCGATGTCCGTGACGCGCTGGTCCGGCGAGTCGTACATGGGTGTACGGATCCCCGTCCGGGCCCAGGTCAGCAGGTTGACCAGGGCGTCGGCGTTGCGGGCGAGGTGGGTGAGCAGGTGGCCGCGGGTCCAGCCGGGGAGGGCGGACGGCTCGGTCACCGCGTCGGCGGGCAGCGCGTCGGCCGCCTGCCGCAGCGCGAGCTGCCCCTCCTCCACCCAGTCCAGCCGGGTCACGGCTTGTCCTCGACGATGGTGTTCACGCACTCCCCGATCCCCTCGACCACGGTCCGTACGACCTGTCCGGGCTTCAGGAACACCTTGGGATCGCGGGCCGCGCCCACCCCGCCCGGCGTACCGGTGAGAACGAGGTCGCCAGGTTCCAGCGTCGTGAACGTGCTGAGGTACGCGGCGATGTCCGCCGGAGTGAAGAGCAGGTCGGACGTGCGCGAGCGCTGCATGACCTCGCCGTCCACCTCGAGACGGATCTCCAGATCGGCCGCGTCGTCGATCTCGTCGCCCGTGACCAGCCAGGGCCCGGCCGGGGTGCTGGCCTCCCACGCCTTGCCCTGCAGCCACTGCGGGGTACGCCACTGCCAGTCCCGCATGGAGATGTCATTGACGACCGTGTAGCCGGCGATCGCGGCCGCCGCCTCTTCCTTGGTGGCCCGGCGGCGCAGCCGGGAGCCGATGACGAAGCCGAGTTCGGCCTCCCAGTCCAGCTGCTCCGTCTCGCCCGGATGGACTACGTCGTCGCGGGCTCCGAGCAGGACGTTGGCGAACTTGCCGAAGAGAGCGGGGTACGACGGCATCTCGCGGCCCATCTCCGCGATGTGGGCACGGTAGTTGTGGCCCACGCAGAAGATCTTGGCCGGGGTCGTGACGACCGGGGCGAGGTCGAGGGCCGCCACGTCGTGCGTCGGACCGTCGGCGGCGGCCGCGTACGTACGCCAGTCGGGGCGGCGCAGCAGGGCGGCGACGTCGGGGGCACCGACCTCCACTGCCCGGTCGCCGTCGAGGCGGACGGCTGCCGTGCCTCCCCCAGCCTTCGGCCGGGGGGACCCCCAACTCACCTCGTTCGCGGTGCGGATGGTGGCGAGCTTCATGAGGTGGTGCTCCCGGTGTTCTGGGCCGTTTCGGGCTCGGTCGTTTCGGTGCGGGCGAGGTTGAGCGCCTCGTAGAGGGGCGCGTCGTTGAAGGTGAACAGGTCGAGCTGCGTGTGCGCGGCGATGGTCAGCGCGCACCAGGAGGGGACGGCGATCAGGTCACCGTCGGCCACCTCGATCACGCGGTCGTCGAGGGTGACCGCGCCGCTGCCGCGGAAGATCTGCCAGACGGAGGAACCGACCGTGCGTCGGGTGGCGGTCCGCGCGCCCGCCCGCATGCGGTGCATCTCCGTGCGCAGGCTGGCGAGGGCGTCGCGCCCTGTGGCGGGGTTGGTGAAGCGGATCCCGGCGTGGCCGGGCTCGATGACGCCCGGGTGTCCCTCGTCCGCCAGCTCCAGCTGGGCGGTGAGCGCGTTGTCCGTGTCGGCCCACCGGTAGGCCATGAGAGGGGAGTTGGGACTGTCCGGGGCCCCGATCGGCCGTAGCCCCGGGTGTCCCCACAGCCGCTCGTTCCGCGACCGCGACGGGGTCGACCGGTCCGACACCCCGTCCTCGCCGAACTCGAAGAAACCGGCGTCGAGGCGGTGCACGAGCGGGATGTCGAGGCCGTCCAGCCAGACCATCGGCTCGTCGCCGACGTGGTGGTGGCCGTGCCAGTGCATCGACGGGGTGAGCAGCAGGTCGCCGGGGCGCATCTCGACCGCGTCGCCGTTGACGACGGTCCACACGCCTTCGCCCTCCAGGATGAACCGGAACGCGCCCTGCGAGTGGCGGTGCGCGGGCGCCACCTCGCGCGGGCCCAGGTACTGAACCGCCGCCCACAGATTGGGAGTTGCATAGGGGCGGCCGGGTAGACCGGGGTTGGCGAGCGCGATCGCGCGGCGCTCACCGCCGCGCCCCACCGGCACCAGGTCGCCGGCCCGGCGGGCGAGCGGGAGCAGGGTTTCCCACGGCCAGACGTGCGGCACGGCCTCGGGCTGCGGGGTCATCGGCATGAGGTTGCCGATCTCGGTCCACAGCGGGATGAGTCCGGCCGTCGCGAAGCCGTCGTACAGCTTCCGGAGTTCGGGGTCCGTCTCCTCCGGGGCTATGACGGGCGCCCTGACGTCGGTGTCACTGGTCATCGGGGGTTCCTTCGGCGTCGAGTCGGCGCGTGATGTCGGCGCGCAGGGCTTTCTTGTCGATCTTTCCGACCTTGGTGGCGGCGAGTTCGGGTACGGTCACCAGCCGGTCCGGGAACTTGAAGCGGGCGACACCGGCGCGCTCCATGACCTGGTGGACGTCGTCGAGGGCCACCGTGTGCCCCGCTTCCGGTACGACGTAGAGGCAGACCCGCTCGCCGAGTCGGGGGTCGGGCATCGCCACGGCGGCGGCACGGGCGACGCCCGGGGCCTGGTAGGCGAAGTTCTCGATCTCCTCCGCGGAGATGTTCTCCCCGCCCCGGATGATCATGTCCTTGTCGCGGCCCTCGACGACGAGGTTGCCGTCGGGCAGCAGCCGCACGATGTCGCCGGTGCGGTACCAGCCGTCCTCGGTGAACGCGCGGGCGTTCTGTTCCTCGGCGCGGTAGTAGCCGCGGGGGGTGTAGGGGCCGCGGGTGAGCAGCACACCGGGTGTGCCGTCGGGGACCGGGGCGCCCAGCTCGTCGACGACGAGGAGTTCGTCGTCCTCGCACATGGGGCGCCCCTGCGTCGTACAGATGACGTCTTCCGGGTCGTCCAGGCGCGTGTAGTTGAGCAGCCCCTCGGCCATGCCGAACACCTGCTGGAGCGTGCAGCCCAGTTCCGGGCGTACCCGGCGGGCGACGTGGTCGGCCAGCCGGGATCCACCGACCTGGAGGACGCGCAGGGACCCGAGGTCGGTCCCCGGATTTTCCTGGTGGTGGTCCAGCCAGGCCTGGGCGATGGCGGGGACCAGGGCGCTCGCGGTGACGCCCTCGCGCTCGATGACCGGGAACGCCTTCTCCGGGTTGGGGGAGCCGAGGACCACCCGGCCGCCGTTCAGCAGCGTGCCCAGCAGGCCGGGGCAGGCGAGCGGGAAGTTGTGCCCGAGGGGCAGGGCGGCGAAGTACACCGTGTCCGCGCCGAATGCGCAGACCTCGGCGCTGCGGCGGGCGTTGTAGACGTAGTCGTCGTGCGTACGGGCGATGAGCTTCGGCAGTCCGGTGGTGCCGCCGGAGAGCAGGAAGACCGCGATCGAGCTGCTGTCGGGCCGGTACGCGTCCACGGCTGCCCGGTCTGCCGGAGTGCCCGGAGCGGAGCACGACTCCCGCAGATCCACGGCATCCTCACCGACCTTGTCGCCAAGGACCAGAACATGCCGGAGAGTTGGCGAGTCCTCGGCGATGTCGAAAGCCATCGCCTGGTGGTCGTGGCCCTTGAGGAAGTCGGGGACGGCCACGGCGACCGCCTCGCTGTGCTCGACCAGGTAACCGACCTCGTGTCTGCGGTGTCCGGGCAGCGCCATCACCGGGATGACGCCGAGGCGCAGACAGGCGTACGTGAGGATCGCGAACTCGGCGGTGTTGGGCAGCTGCACCACGAGCCGGTCGTCCGGGCGGAGCCCGAGCGCGGCGAGGCGCAGTGCGGTGGCGTCGGCGCGCTCGGCGAGTTGACGGTACGTCAGCCGCCGGTCGCCGTCGACGAGTGCGACCGCGTCGGGAGCGGCGTCAGCGGCGGCGTGCAGCCGGTCACCGATCGCGTGGCCCTCCCAGTAGCCCTTGTCGGCGTAGCGCCTGGCGTACTCCGCGGGCCAGGGCACAGCGCCTTTGCTGCTCGGCCTGGGCATGGTCGTTCTCCTTAGCGGTCCTGTGCGGGTGGAGCGGTGGGGACGATCACGGCGTCCAGTGCGATCAGCCCGTCGGCGGTGAGACGCAGCGGATTGATCTCTATCTCGGCGGTGTCCGGGCTCGCCGCCAGGGCGGCGGCGAGCGCGGCGGCGACCCGTCCGAACTCGGCGCGGTCCAGTACGGGCCCGCCGCGCCAGCCGTCGAGCAGTGCGCGGGCGGCCAGGTCGTCGGGCATCGAGGCGGCCTCGACGGCGGACAGCGGGGCGAGTCGTATCGCCACGTCGGCGAGCGCCTCGGCGGCCGTGCCGCCCAGCCCCGCGAGGACGACCGGCCCGAACACGGGGTCCCGTCGCACGCCGAGCACGAGGTCGACGCCCGCCGGGGCCATGGCCTCCACCAGGTAGCGTTGGTCGGGACCGATGGCGTCCAGCGCCGCGTCGAGTTCGTCGGCGGTGCGCACGCCGAGGTGGACCCCGCCGATCTCCGTCTTGTGCAGGATCGCCGCGTCGAGCACCTTGACCGCGACGGGCCCGCCCAGCAGGCGCAGGGCGTAGTGGGCGTGGCCGCGGGAGTCGCAGGCGACGCGGTCCGGGGTGTCGATGCCCAGCCCGGTGAGGAAGGTCTTGGCGGCGTCCTCGTCCAGCCGGCCGGAAGGCACGGAGGCGGCGGCTGTCTCCGGCGCGGGCGCGTCGGCGCCCACGGCCCGCTGTCGCGCATGCGTCACCAGTGCTCGTACGGCAGCCGCGGCAGAGGCCGGTCCGGTCAGCGCCGGAATTCCCGCCTTGTGCAGCCGCGCCCGCTGCTCGGCGACGTCCTCGGGCAGGCCCCCGACGACCACGACGGCCGGGGAGTCCGCTCCGAGTCCGGCGTCCTGGGCGGCCGAGGCGAGGTCGACGCTGTCGGGCTCGGTCAGGGCGTAGACGGCGAGCAGGTCCACCGCCTCGTCCGCGGCCGTGGCGGCGAGTACGCGGGCGAAGGTCTCGGCGGGCCGGCCGGTGTCGACCGGATTGCGCTGGTAGGTGAGCGGGGGCAGGAGCTCGCTCAGCGTGCCCTGTGTGGCCTCGGTCAGCTCCGGCATCCGGATGCCGTCGGCCCCCGCGCGGTCGGCGAGCAGCAGTCCCGGCCCGGCCTGAGCGGTCACGATGCCGAGGCCCGGGTCCCGGTGGGGGCGCAGCTGGACGCGGGAGAGCGCGGTGAGCGCGTCCACCATCTCCCGTTCGTCGTCCACGACCACCGCTCCGGCCTGCCGCAGCGCGGCCCGCGTGATGCGCCAGGAGGTGGCGAGCGCCCCGGTGTGCGAGCGGGCGAAGTCACCGACGTCACTGCGTCCGACGACCAGCGCGACGACCGGCTTGACAGCGGCCAGCAGGCGTACGGCGTTCACCAGCCGCGGCCCGTCCGGAACCGTCTCCAGATGCAGCGCCACGGCCGTCGTACGACCGTCCCACACGAGGTGTGCCAGAACGTCCGCGGCGGTCACGTCGAGGCCTGCCCCGATGCCGACGCCGAGGCTGATCCCGTTCCCGGCGGCGACCAGGTCGAAGGAGAGCGCGTGATTGACGCCGCCGCTGGCCGCGACCACCGCGATGTCACCGGCCGGAATCTGTCCCGCCGCGGGCACGAAGCTTGCCGTGAGTCCCAGGTGGGGGGCGAAGAAACCGGAGGTGTTGGGGCCGAGGATCCGGATCCCGGTCTCCTGGGCCACGCGGCGAACCGCGTCCGCGTGTTCCTCGCCCTCCGGGCCCGCCTCGCCGAAACCGCCGGCGCAGACCAGCGCGGCACGGCAGCCGGCGGCGGCCGCTTCGGCGAGCGCGTCCGCACTGCCGGCCGCGGGCACGCAGAGGACGGCCAGATCGAGCCGTCCGGCGGTGTGCGCGACCGCTTCGGCGACCGAGGCGTACACGCCCGCGTCGGGGTCGGGACGGCGCGAATTGACCAGGCCACGGGCGCCGGGGAAGGCGGCCAGGGACCGGGCCATGGCGGCGCCGAGCTTTCCGCTCTGCCGCGAGGCGCCGATGACGACCACGCCCTCGGGCGCGAACATCGGCGTCAGGTTCATGGTCGTGCCTGCTTTGGCCTTCATGGTCATGCCTGCTCCTGTCCCACCAGATCGGCGCGCCCGGACAGCAGCAGCGTCTCGGCCCGGTCGTCGTCCATCCCGTCCTCCACGACCAGCACGGGTACGCCGTGCACCAGCCGGGCCTGCTCCGCGAGCAGCGACCGGGTGAACGGGGTTCCGCCCTGCACGGCGACCAGGTCCGGCGGTGCGTCACTGTTCAAGGCGTCGGCCAACTCGTCATAGATGGGAGGTAGTTGGGCCTCCGCATCCGGTGCGGTGAGCCACAGGCACCCCTCGGTACGCAATGCCGCGAGCTCCGCCGCGGTAAGCCGCCGTCCGTCGAACTCCCTGAACGGCGTGTCCAGGGGATCGAGACCCGCGTGCGCCGCCCGCCAGTCCCGTACGACCTGCTCGACGAACTCCGGGTCGCGGCGCGCGATCCGTTCCTTGCCGATGCTGCGGGAGATGAAGTGGAAGGCGAACCGCGTCGGCTCGAACGCGTCGTGATAGCGCCCGAAGTGCTCCCACCAGGACAGGCTCGGCCGGGCGGAGCCCTGGATCTTCTCCACCGAGGGCCGCCGCGCCGCCTCGTACGTCTCCAGGGCGCTCGGCAGGTCGTCACGGTGGGCGAGGAGGCTGTCGGCGAGTGCGACGGCGTCCTCCATCGCCATCTTGGTTCCGGATCCGACGGAGAAGTGGGCGGTGTGCGCCGCGTCGCCGAGCAGCACGACGTTGCCGCTGTGCCAGCGGTGGGTGCGCAGGGTGCGGAAGTTGCCCCAGCGCGAGTTGTTGACCAGCAGTTCGTGGCCGTCGATCTGCTCGGCGAAGAGCTTCTCCAAGTACTGCTTGCTCTTGCCGTCGCTCGGGCCCGGCGGCTGCGCGGTGTCGAACTCGTCGAGGCCGGCCCGCCGCCAGGACTCCTCGTCCGTCTCCACGATGAAGGTGCTGACGCCGTCGCCGATCGGGTAGCCGTGCACGGCGAAGGTGCCGTGCGGGCCGTGCTCGTGGACGAAGGTCAGGCCGTCGAAGAGGTAGTCGGTACCGAACCAGATGAACTTCGCGGTCGCGACCTCCACCTCCGGCACGAGCACGTCGGCGAGCCGGTCACGGATCCGGGAGTTCGCCCCGTCGGCGGCCACGATCAGGTCGTAGTCGGCCAGCTGCGCCGGATCCGCGGGGACCTCGTGGCTGAAGCGGAGCTCGACGCCGACCTCCTCGGCCCGCCGGCGCAGCAACTGGAGGAGGGTCTTGCGGGTGATGGCGGCCATGCCGTTGCCCCCGCACCGGATCCGCTGTCCCTTCAGCCGCACCTCGATGTCGTCCCAGTGCCGGCCGTCCTGGGCGAGAGCCGTGCGCAGCACCGGATCCGCCGCATGGATCGCGGCCAGGGTCGCGTCCGAGAACACCACGCCGAAGCCGAAGGTGTCCTCCGCGCGGTTCCGCTCGAAGACCGTCACATGGACCGACGGATCGGCCTGCTTGATGAGCGCCGCGAAGAACAGCCCACCAGGGCCGCCTCCCACGCAAGCGATCCGAGAAACCATGGTTCCTGCCTCCACGTCGAGTACAGGCCCAGACTCAGCCCGCGAACGTCTTGTGTCAATGGATACACGGACGTCAATAATTTGTTGCGCGTTGATGGGGTCGTTTCTTGTGCAGAGGCACGGGTTTTCCCAACCGCATGACCCGTCTTCTCGACGGCCGTCCGTGTGACATAGTCGGTTTCGTGAAGCCTCGATCGATCGTCTTCGACCTGTTCGGCGACTACGTCCGCTACCGCGGCGGCACCGCCCGGCTGCGCACCCTCAGCACGCTGATGGGCTGCTTCGGGGTCGGCGAGAGCACGGTGCGGGTGGTCCTCGCGCGTCTGCGCAAGGAAGGCTGGTTCGACGTGCGGCGCGAGGGCAGGGAGACGCTCTACGCGCTCAACAAGCGCAGCCTCCAGCTCCTCGACGAGGGCCGCTCACGCATCTTCGACCGGGCGCCGTCCGACTGGGACCGGCACTGGTACATGGTCATCTACTCGGTCCCGGAGACCGAGCGCGGCATCCGCGACCGCATCCGCAAGGAACTGGCCTGGCTCGGCTTCGGCCCGCTCGCTCCGTCCACCTACGTATCCCCGCACGACCGGCTCCAGCAGGTCCGGGAGAAGTTCGCGGACGAGCCGGCCGTACGCCTGGACACCCTGCGCTGCCAGTCCGGCGGGCTGCCCGTCGACCGCGAGATGGCGGCGCGCAGCTGGGACCTAGCCGCCCTCAACGAGGACTACCGCGAGCTGCTGCGCACCTACCGCAGCCGGATGCCGTCCTACCGGAACGGGCATCTGAGCCCCGAGGAGGCGCTGGTCGAACGCATGCGGCTGACGTACGACTACCGCAAGTTCCCCTTCCGGGACCCGGACCTGCCGACCGAACTCCTCCCGGCGGGCTGGGTGGGCCACGAGGCGCACGAGATGTTCCTGGAGGCCCACGAGATCCTCGGCCCTTCGGCAGAGTCCTACTACGACGAGGTGGCCGGTCCGCGTCCCGTCGAGTAGGGCACTTACGACAGGTGCCCCAGCTCCTGCGACGCCGCGGTCACCGTGCTCCGCAGCTCGCCGGTCACCTCGGCGAGGTGCTCCGGCGTGGCGAGGCTTTCGGGCAGTACGACGGAGACGGCCAGCGGCAGCGGGTCGTTAGCCGCGAAGACGGGCGCGGCGACCGAGACGATGCCCGGGATGACCCCGCTGTGCGTCACGACATGCCCCTGTTCACGGACCTGTGCCCGGGTCGCCGCGAGGCGCTCGGCCGGCCACTCGGCCTCCTTGCCGCTCAGTTCCCCGCCCAGCACCTCGCCGGTGAGGCTCTCGGGCAGGTGGGCCAGGAAGACCTGGCCCACGGATGACGTGAGCAGAGGAAGCGTGGCACCGACGCGCACCGTCAGGGGCAGCGGGCGGGTGCCGTATGCCCAGCTCACCACGATGGGCCCGCGGTCCCCCCAGACCGCGAGGTTCACGGAGTGGCCCGTGCGGTCCCGCAACTGCATCGCGTGGCCGCTCGCCACCGCCACCTCGTTGGTGCGGCGCAGCGACTCGGCACCTAGGCGGCGCATCGCGGCCCCGAAGTCGTAGAGACCGGAGGCGGGATCCTGCGAGGTCAGGCCGATGCGGCCGAGGCTGACGAGGTAGCGGTGCACCTTGCTGGGCTGCATCCCGCTGGCCTGCGCGATCGCCGAAAGGCTCAGCGCGCCGCCGCCGGTCTCCAGCGCCAGCAGGACCCGCATCGCCATCTCGACGGACTGGATGCCCTGACGCTCCCCGTTCTCCCTGGGGTCAGTCGTGGTCACAGCGCAGCCTTCTCCCCTGCCGGTGCATGAAGCGTTCAGCCTATCGAGGCGGCCGACCCGGCCTCCTCGCAAACAGATCTTACATTCACTATTGCGGAACGCATTACGTTCTGGTGAACTGCGTCAGCGGTGGCGTTCACCTCCCCACGACCGCCCCGCCGCACCGACGGCCCGTTTCGCAGCCGTCCGAGCCGCCTGTCCGACGGCGCACACACCCGCGCATGTCATCCCCATCGGCCACTCACACCGAGCCGGGCACCGCACCCCGACTGCACACGCCACTTCGATCGCGTACGAGATCCCGAGATCTCGAGAGATCCACCGAGGAGAACTCCGCAATGAAGCTGATCGCCCTCGAAGAACACTTCGTGACCCCCGATCTGGTGGGCCATGGCGCGTCCACCGCGTCCATCGCCCAGCCGAGCGCCTGGGCCGAGGCCTCCCGGCGGCTCCTCGACCTCACCGAGGAACGCCTCGACGGCATGGACGCCGCCGGCCTGGACATGCAGGTGCTCTCCCTCAACTCCCCCGGCATCCAGGCGGAGAAGGACCCGGAGGACGCCGTACGCCAGGCGGTCACGGTCAACGACTTCCTCGCCGGCGTCATCGCCGAGCACCCGGACCGCTTCTCGGGCTTCGGCGCCCTGCCCCTGCAGGACCCCAAGGCCGCGGCCGACGAACTGGAACGCGCGGTCACCCAGCTCGGCCTGCGCGGCGCCCTGGTCAACGCGCACACCAACGGGATGTACCTGGACGATCCCGCCCTGCGCGTCGTCTGGGAGCGCGCCGAACACCTCGGCGTACCGCTCTATCTGCACCCGGCCAACGGCGTCGACACCGCGCACGTCCTCTCGGGCCACCCCGAGCTGGTCGGACCGATGTGGAGCTGGGGAGTCGACACCGCCACCCACGTCCTGCGCCTGATCTTCGGCGGCGTCTTCGACGACTTCCCGAACGCCAAGCTGCTCCTTGGCCACATGGGAGAGGGGCTGCCGTACGTGATGTGGCGCATGGACTCCCGCTGGGAGTTCCACGCCCACCACGGCATCGAGCTCAAGCGCGAGCGCCCCTCGGAGTACATCCGCAACAACCTCTACATCACGACCAGCGGCGTCTGCTCCCCCGCCCCGCTGCTCACCGCCCTGCTGTCGATGGGCGCCGACCACATACTCTTCGGCACCGACTACCCCTTCGAGGACATGGGGACGGCCACGGCGTTCCTGCGGAACGCGCCGATCAGCGACGCCGACCGGCTCAAGATCGGCCACCAGAACGCCGAGAAGCTCCTCGGCCTCGCCCCCGCGGCAGCGTCCGCGTACGCCGGTGTCTGAGCAGAAGGGGCAGAAGGGAACGCACATGTACGACGTCGCCGTCATCGGGTACGGGCCCGTGGGCATGGTCACCGCGGCGCTGCTCGGCGAGGCAGGCCACAGCGTGGTCGTGCTTGAGCGCTACCCCACCCTCTACAACCTGCCGCGCGCCGCCATCTTCGACGACGAGACGATGCGGACGTTCGACCGCCTCGGCATCTCCGGCGGCCTGCTGCCCACGCTGCACGTCCAGCGGAACTACGAGTGGCGCAACGGCGCGGGCGAGCTGCTCATCGAGCACGACTTCGCCGCCGTCGGCGGCCAGGGCTGGGCGGAGTGGTACATGATGTACCAGCCGTACCTGGAGGACGCCCTCGACGGCGTGGTCCGCCGTCTGGAGAACGTCGAGATCCGGATGGACGCCCAGGTCACCGGAGTGCGAAGCACGTACGACGGCGTGGACATCCAGGTCGACGGAGACGGTGGGGGTGCCCCCGCGCGAGCGAAGCCGAGCGTGGGGGAGGTCGTCTCGGCCCGGTACGTCGTGGCCTGCGACGGCGGAAACAGCTTCACCCGGGGCGCGCTCGGCATCGGGCAGGACGACTACGGGTTCTCCGAGCCGTGGATGGTCTGCGACTTCCATCTGACCGGTGCCGCGGACATCCCCAAGGCCCGTCAGGTCTGCGACCCCGGGCAGCCGATCTCGATCATCTCGCTGGGGCCCAGGCACCACCGGTTCAGCTTCATGCTCGACTCCGAGGCGGACTTCCCCGTGGAACGGGAGCCCGACCGGGTGTGGGCGCGGGTCGCCGCCTACGTCGACCGGGGGCAGGCGGAGCTCGTCCGCGTCGCCACGTACACGTTCCGCTCACTCGTCGCGGACCGCTGGCGCAGTGGCCGGATCCTGCTCGCCGGGGACGCGGCCCACCAGATGCCGCCCTTCCTCGGGCAGGGCATGTGCTCGGGCGTCCGCGACGCCCAGAACCTGGCGTTCAAACTCGACGCCGTGCTGCGGGGCGCCGACGACGCGCTGCTCGACACGTACCAGAGCGAACGCGAGCCGCATGTGCGGACCATCATCGCCAAGGGCATCGAGCTCGGCCGCGTACAGACCATGCGCGACCCGGTGGCCGCCGCCGAGCGCGACGCCCGCCTGATCGCCCAGCGCGAGGCGAACGGGCGCCCGGACAAGATGCGCTTCCCGGGCCTCGGCCCAGGGCTGCGCGACGAGTCCCCGCAGGCAGGGCACCTGATGCCGCAGGGCCGGGTCGAGTCGCACGGCTCCGAGGGCCTCTTCGACGAGGTGCTCGGCCGTGGCTTCGTCCTCCTCGTCGACGGCCGCGACGGCGCGTGGCTCGACGCCTCGGCCACCGAGCAGGCCACCGGGCTCGGCGTGGCCGTTCACCACCTCACGGACCGCCGTCTCACCACCGAGGGGATCACCGATGTCGGCGGCGTCTACGGACGCTGGTTCGACGAGACCGGCCGCGCCGCCGTTCTGTGGCGGCCCGACTTCTACATCCTCGGCACCGCGGGCGTCCCGTCCGACGTCCCCGCGCTGTTCAGCACACTTGCCATGGCAGTCGAGCCCGTACAGGCTCCTGCCACCGTCGGAGAAAGGATCCGGCCATGACCGCACCGACCGCGATACGCCCGCGCGTCCGCAGAGTGTCCGCCACCACGTTCATGCTGATCGCCGCCTGGGTCGTCGCGTCCCTGGAGGGCTACGACCTCGCCGTGTACGGCGTCACCGTCCCCGCCATGCTCGGCGACCCCTCGCTCGGGATCGACAAGGCCGAGGCCGGCACCATCGGCTCGCTCGTCGGCATCGGGATGCTGTTCGGCGCGGCCTTCGCCGGCGCCTTCGTCCACCGCACCGGTCCACGCCGGCTGCTGCTCGCCGGGACCGTCGTGTTCTCGCTGGGTATGGCGGTCTGCACGGTCGCCGGCGGTGTCGCGTCCTTCGGCGCCGGACGCCTGGTGGTCGGCCTCGGCCTGGGCGTCGTACTGCCGACGATCAACGCCTTCGTCGCCGACCTCAGCGAGCCGGCCCGCCGCAGCCGCAACGTCACCCTGATCATGAGCGGCTACGCGGCCGGGGCCCTGCTCTCCCCGCTGCTCGGCACCGCGATGCTCCCCGACGTCTCGTACCGCTGGATGTACGTCATCGGCGTAGTCCCGGTGTTCCTGGCCATACCGCTCGTCCTCCGGCTCCCGGAGAGCCCGTTCCATCTCAGCCGTACGGGCCGGACGGCCGAGGCGAGGGTGGTGGAGGAGCGGCTCGGCCTCGCTCCGTCGGACGCCTCCCCGACGTCGGACCCGGGTCGCTGGCTCGGTCTGCGGCCGCTGCTGACGGAGGGGCTCGCGGTGTCGACCGTGCTGTTCTGGGCGATGTCCTTCTGCGGTCTCCTGCTCGTCTTCGGCATCAGCGCCTGGCTGCCCAGCATCATGCAGGCCGCGGGCTTCTCGCTGGGCTCGGCGCTGATGCAGACGGCGGCCATGTGGCTGGGCGTCGGAGTCGGTGCCATCGTCGGCGGCCGCGTCGCCGACGCGCTGGGCGCCAAGCGCGTGGTGGTCGTCGCGTTCCTGGTCGGCACCCTGAGCCTGGTCGCCATGAGCACCCGCCCGCCGACACCCGTCATGTTCGTGCTCATGTTCATCAGCGGATTCGGCTTCATCGGCTCGCAGATCCTGGGCAACGCGTTCATCGTGACGCGCTATCCGGACGCCCTGCGGGGCAACGGCCTCGCGTGGGCCCTGTCGGTGGGGCGGTTCGGGGCGATCGCGGGTCCGTCGCTGGGCGCGTTCGTCCTCAGCTCGGGTGCCGGCGTCGAGTGGGCCTTCTACGCCTTCGCCGTACCGGCGCTCATCGGGGCGTTCGCGGCGGGCGCCGTACCCCGGATGCGAGCGGCGACGGCGTGACGCGAGTCGTCTACGAGTCCTGGGGCCAGCGGGTCGTCTTCGGCTCCGGTACCGCCCGCCAGGACGTGGCGGCCGAGGTCACCGGACTCGGCGCGCGCCGGGTCCTGGTGATCGCGGCCGAGGGGGAACAGGCCCTGGCCGAGGACATCTGCGAGGACGTCCCGGTCGTGGCGGTCTTCGGCGGTGTCAGGCCGCACGTTCCGGTCGACGTGGCACAGGCCGTGCGGGCGGCCGCCCGCGAGCACTCGGCCGACCTGCTGCTGAGCGTCGGCGGGGGGTCGACGACGGGCACCGCGAAGGCGGCGGCGCTCACCACCGGGCTGCCGGTCCTCGCCGTCCCCACGACGTACGCCGGCTCCGAGGCGACCCCCGTCTGGGGCCTCACCGAGGACGGCCACAAACGCACCGGCGTCGACCCGAAGGTGCTCCCCCGCGTCGTGGTCTACGACGCCACGCTGATGCTGTCGCTGCCGACCAGGCTGTCGGTGACGTCGGGGCTCAACGCGCTCGCCCACTGCGTCGACGCGTGGTGGGCGCCGCGGCACAACCCCATCAGCTCCGCGCTGGCCGTCGAGGGTGTCCGGTCGCTGGCGTCGTCGCTGCCGCGCATCGTCGCCGACGGCCAGGACGTCGAGGCGCGCCGCGAGATCCTCTTCGGCACCTACCTCGGGGCGGTCGCCTTCGCCGGGGCCGGTTCCGGACTGCACCACAAGGTGTGCCACGTCCTCGGCGGCGCGTACGACCTCGAACACGCAGCCCTGCATTCCGTGGTCCTGCCGCACGTGGTCGGCCTCAACCTGCCCGCCGCACCCGACGCGGCCCGGCACCTCGGAGCAGCGCTCGACGAACGCACCGACCCCTTCGGTGCGCTGCTCGCCCTCTACGCGCGACTCGAACCCCCGCGCGCCCTGGGCGGGTTGGGACTCGCGGAAGCGGAACTCGACCGGGCCACCGACCTGGTCATGGCTCAGGTGCCGGACTCCAACCCGCGCCAGGTGACCCGCGACGAGATGCGCGGGCTGCTGGGGCGCGCATGCCGCGGCGACACACCGGTGAGGGTCCCTCTGACCGCCCTTCGCACGGAGGAGCACCCCCAATGACCGAACTGACCGCATCGACCGCATCGACTGAACAGGAGGTGACCGACAAGGTCGTCGCGAGCTTCGACACCGCGAAGGACCAACGGTTCCGGGAGGTGATGCAATCGCTCGTGAGGCACGCGCACGCGTTCGTGCGCGAGACCAGGCTCACCGACGCCGAATGGGGCGCGGCGATCGAGTTCCTCACCGCGGCCGGTCACATCACGACCGACACCCGCCAGGAGTTCGTCCTGCTCTCGGACGTCCTCGGCGTCTCCATGCTGACCGTCGCCATCAACGAACCGGACCTCAACAAGTCGACGGAGTCCACGGTCCTCGGCCCGTTCTTCGTCCAGGACTCGCCCGAGATCGAGCTCGGCGGGGACATCTCGGGCGGCGCGAGCGGTGAGCCGTCGTGGGTCAGCGGCCGGGTCACGGACACGGACGGCACCCCGGTCGCCGGGGCCCGCGTCGAGGTGTGGGAGGCCGACGACGACGGCATGTACGACGTCCAGTACGACGACGGGGCCCTCGCCGGGCGCGCGCACCTGTTCACCGACACCGAGGGCCGCTACCGGTTCTGGGGGCTCACCCCCACGCCGTACCCGATCCCCGACGACGGCCCCGTCGGCCGGCTCCTGGGCCACGCCGGCCGCTCACCGATGCGCGCGCCACACCTGCACTTCATGGTGACGGCACCGGGCTTCCGGCGTCTGATCACCCATATCTTCGTCGCGGGCGACCCCTGCCTCGACGCCGACTCCGTCTTCGGCGTCAAGCAGTCCCTCATCCGCCCCTTCGACCGTCACGAGGCCGGAACGCCGACGCCGGACGGGCGAAAGCTGGAGGGCCCGTGGACGGCCACGACCTTCGACATCGTCCTCAGGAAGGAGTAGGACCTGCCTCCGGAAGGAGCTGTCGCGCGCGGATCGGCGCCCTGATGCGGGTTCCGCGCGGCTTCCCCGAGTCCCACGCTTCCCGGGGCGTGGACGGTGCATGCCGCGAACTCGCCGCCGATTTGATCGATTGATCGCTACCATGGACCCATCGCGCGAAACCCGATCGTGCGAGCCGTCGTGCGGTCGAGCCCGGGCGGCGCGGCCGACGTGGGTGAGAGCGGTGGGGACATGCGGGAGTCGGCGGAGAAGCGGCAGAGCCGGATCGCGGAGGTGGTGCGGGGCCGGGGCGTCGCGCGCATCACCGATCTCGCCGACGAACTCGGCGTCTCCGTCGTGACGGTGCGCCGGGACGTCGAGGACCTGGCCCGGCGCGGGGAGGTGCGCCGCGGGCACGGGGTGGCGCGTTCACTGCGGCCGGTGCCCGAGGAGGTCACCGCCGGGGGCGACGCCGTCGCCATGGTCGTCCCCGAGAGCAACACCTATCTCACCGAGGCCGTGCAGGGCGCTCGGGAGGCCGCGGAGAAGGCCGGTCTGCGGCTGGCGCTGCACATCTCCGCCGGTGACAGCGGGTCGGAGCGCGAAGCGGTGCGCCAGGCAGTGGACGCCGGGGCACGCGGGCTGCTGCTGTCGCCGCACTGGCGCACACGGGCGGAGGCGGAAGAGGACCACTCGTGGCTGACCGCCCTGGACGTCCCCACGGTGCTGGTGGAGCGGCGCCCCGCACGGGCCGGCGGGATCTACTCGCTGGACAGCGTGCGCTCGGACCACGCGTACGGCGTGCACCTGGCACTCGGGCACCTGGTCGGCCTCGGGCACCGGCGGATCGTGCTGGCCGCGCGTGACGACAGCCCCACCGCACGGGTCATCCGCGCGGAGTTCGCCGAGCAGACCGCCGCCCGGGGACTCGCCGAGGGGTGCTCCACGATTCTCAGCTCGAGCACCGCGGGTCCCGACCCGCGCGTCGCCGACCCGCGGGCGGTCGACCTGGCCGAGGTGGTCGGGGAGGGCGGCGCGACGGCCGTGCTGATCCACAGTGACATGGACGCGCTGATGCTGGTGCAACGGCTGCAGACAGCGGGCATCGACGTGCCGGGACGCTGTTCGGTGGTCGCGTACAACGACGTGGTCGCCGACATGGGACCGGTCCCGCTGACCGCGGTCGCCCCGCCCAAGGCGGAACTCGGCCGGACCGGGGTCGAGTTGCTGCTGCGCCGGCTCGACATGGCCCGCGGCGGGCTTCGGCCCGGTGCCACCCGCCATCTGGAACTGCTGCCGACCCTGGTGGTCAGGGAGTCCACGGCTCCGCCGGCGGCCTGATCCCGTCCGGGGGCCACCCGACATTCCGGCGCCTGCACATGTGACGTCTGTTCGTTTGACCGCTTTAGTTTCTTCTGTTCGATGTATTGACGCCTTTTTCGTCTGCCGCTCAGGATGCCCGTAACCCAGCAACGACGCGGGAGGGCCCATGCCTGGTCGACGCCCAGCAGCCAGACGCGCACGTGCGGCCGTGACAGCGCTGCTCACGATCTTCGCCATGCTGCTGGCGGCGGGCTGCTCCGGCGGCGGGAAGGGGGACGGTGCCGGAGACGGGCCGGTGCATGTCACCTTCTGGTCGGCGCTCCGTGGCAGCCAGGAGGTCGTGGACGAGTACAACCGCACCCACACCAGGATCAAGGTCGACTTCGAGCAGGTTCCCTCGGGCGATCAGGGCGGCTGGGCCAAGCTCAGCAATGCCGCACGGGCGGGCAACGCCCCTGATGTCGCCACCATCGAGTACCCCCAGTTGCCCAGTTACGCCATCGACGGTGTGCCCCGCGACATCACCAAGTTGTTGCCCGACTCGGTGCGCCGCAAGATCCTGCCGCAGGCGATGGACCTGACCACGTTCGAGGGGCGCACCTACGCCCTGCCGGTCGACATCGAACCCATGGTCTTCCTCTACCGCAAGGACCTGTTCACCAAGTACGGCATTCCTGTCCCCAAGACCTGGGCGGAATTCGAGAGTTCGGCCCGCAAGCTGAAGAAGGCCCGGCCCAGCTCCCGTATCGCCAGTCTCTTCACCACCGGCGGCACGCTCGCCATGGCCGGCCTCGCCTGGCAGGCCGGCGCGCAGTGGTACGACACCTCCGCCACGTCCTGGAACGTCTCCATGGACGACGCCCCCACCCGCAAGGTCGCGACGTACTGGCAGCGCATGGTGGACGACGACCTGGTGCGTGTCGAGCCCGCGTCCAGCCAGCAGTGGCGGGCGCATCTGCAGAGCGGCGAGACGGCCGGCTGGCTGGCGGGCGCCTGGGCCGCGGGCTCGATGATGGCGTCCACACCGGGCGGCAAGGGCAAATGGGCCATCGCACCCTCCCCGCAGTGGGACCCGAGCAAGCCGTCGCTGGGCACTCAGGGCGGCTCGACCTTCATGGTCACCAAGGACAGCAAGTACCCCAAGGAAGCTCTGGAGTTCATCACCTGGATGGTCACCAGCCCGGACGCGCTGCGCGCCAAGCTCTCCAGCGGGGTCAGCAGCGCGTATCCGACCGTGCCCGACCTGGTTCCGGTCGCCCGCAAGGAGATGGACACCAGCTACTACTCGGGCCAGGACATCTTCGGTCTCTTCCAGAAGCAGGCCGAGCTGATCTCCACCCGATGGAAGTGGGGGCCGCGCATGGTCTCGACGATCAGCTCCGGCGACGACGGGCTCGCGCGGGCCGGCGCCGGCAGCGGCACCATCCTGGAGGCCCTCCGCGAAGCGCAGAGCAAAACCCTGCCCGACCTGAAGAGCCTCGGTCTGTCCGTCACCACCCGCTGACCGGCCGCCGCGTCACACCACGCCGCACGCCACCCCCTTAGCACCCCCTTAGCACCCCTCAAGAGCCACACATCAGGTTGGATCCGAGGTGCATCCGTGAGCACAGTGATGACTTCCACCAAACGGACGGGGACCACACCGCCACCCGCGGACCCCGCCCGCACCCGCAGAGCCGGACGCCGACAGCAGACGCTCGCCTACGTCACGCTCCTCGCCCCGTTCACGGCCTTGCTCGTCGCCGTGTTCCTCGTCCCCGTCGGCTATGCCGTCTACCTCAGCTTCTTCTCCGAGGACCACGACGGCCTCGGCTTCGGCGGCGGTCGCACCATCTTCACCGGACTGCGCAGTTACCTCGCCGTGCTGGAGGACCCGAGCTTCATCTCCGGGTTCGGCTCCATCGCCCTGTACTGCGTGATCTTCGTCCCGCTCGTGGCCGCCGGCGCCCTCGGCCTCGCCCTGCTTCTCGACTCCGGGCTGATCCGGCTGCGGCGCACCGCGCAGATGCTGCTCTATCTGCCGCACGCCGTGCCCGGCATCATCGCGGCGGTCATCTGGCTGTACCTCTACACACCGGGGCTCAGCCCAGTCATCAAGCTCTTCGCCCAGGCCGACATCACCATCGACTTCCTGGGCCTGCACACCGTGCTCCCGTCGATCGTCAACATCGCCCTGTGGAGCGGCCTCGGCTACAACATGGTGATCTTCTACGCCGCACTCCAGGCGCTGCCGCGCGAGGTGCTGGAAGCGGCCCGGATCGACGGGGCGGGAGGCGTGCGCACCGCGCTTCAGGTCAAGGTCCCCATCATCAGGGGATCCGTCCTCATGGTGTGCATGTTCTCCCTCATCGGCGCGCTGCAGTTGTTCACCGAGCCCATGCTGATGAACCAGGCGACGCCGATGGTCAACTCCCGCTTCACACCGAACATGTACATCTACGACGCGGCCTTCCGCCGCAACAACTACGGACTCGCCTCCGCGGCCTCCGTCATCCTCCTCGTCGTCACCTGCGCCCTGTCGTTCGCGGTGACCCGATGGGCCGGCCGCCGGGAACGGAGCGCGACATGACCACGACGACTTCCCCGACCCCCGCCACCACATCCGGCGGGCCGCCGACCAAGCCGCTCGGCCGCCCCTTCGGCAAGTCCGCGCTGACCAGCCGCGGCTTCGCCAACGCCGTCGTGCTGATCGCCGCCCTCTACACCATGTTGCCCGCCCTGTGGCTGCTGTTCGCGTCCACCAAGAACGCCGACGCCCTCTTCGGCAGCGACATCTTCTCCCTCGGCGACTTCTCCCTCTCCCGCAACCTCTCCGACCTCTTCGCCATGGACGGCGGCCTCTACGGCGAGTGGTACCTCAACAGCCTGCTGTACGCGGTCGTCGGCGCACTGGTCGGTTCCCTCATCAGCGTGTCCGCCGGGTACGCCTTCGACAAGTACGAGTTCCGGCACAAGGAGAAGCTGTTCGGCCTCGTCCTCACCGGCGTCATGGTCCCGCAGACCGTGCTGGCTCTCCCGCTCTACCTCGTGGCCTCCGAGATCGGCCTGGTCAACACCTTCTGGGCGGTCTTCATCCCCGTCCTGTTCAACCCCTTCGGCGTCTACCTCGCCCGCCTGCTCAGCAGCGGCTACGTACCCAACGAGGTGCTGGAGGCGTCCCGCGTGGACGGAGCGGGCGAACTGCAGACGTACGTGCGCGTCAGCCTGCGCATGCTGGGCCCCGGCTTCGTCACCGTCTTCCTCTTCCAGCTCACCGCCATCTGGAACAACTTCTTCCTGCCCATGGTCATGCTCTCCGACCAGCACCTGTATCCGCTGAGCCTCGGGCTGTACACCTGGAACAGCTCCGCCACCGTCTCGCCCGAGTACTACCCGCTCGTCGTCATCGGCTCGCTGCTCGCCGTCGTGCCACTGATCGTCGCGTTCGTCGCTCTGCAGCGCTACTGGAAGTCCGGCCTGACCGCCGGAAGCGTCAAGTGATCCGCAAGGAGCCCCAGTTGACCCGTAGGAGCGTCACGTGACCCACCCCGACCTCCGGCCCCGTCCACGCCCGCGCGCCGTGCTCGCCATGGCGCACAGGACCGCGCGACAGGTCCTCGACACGGACGTACGGGCCCGGCTGGCCGCCCTCACCGACATCGACCCGCAGCTCGTTTTGGACGACCTCACCACCCCCGCCGCACACCACGCGCTCGCCGACGCCGAGTTGCTCGTCACCGGCTGGGGCTGCCCGCCCATCGACGCGGCGGTACTGAACGCCGCGCCCCGGCTGCGCGCCGTCGTGCACACCGCCGGGACCGTACGCCATCACATCACCGCCGCGTGCTGGGAGCGCGGCCTCACGGTGTCCTCCGCCGCCGCGGCCAATGCCGTGCCGGTCGCCGAGTACACCCTCGCCATGATCCTGCTCGCCAACAAACGCGTCCTCGACACCGCCCGCGTCTACCGCACCGAGCGCCGCCGCATCGACTGGAACGAACACCACCCCGACGCGGGCAACTACCGCAGAACCGTGGGCATCCTGAGCGCCTCGGCCATCGGACGCCGCGTCATCGACCTGCTCCGCCCGCACGACCTGACCGTGCTGCTCCACGACCCCTACGTCACCGACGCCGAGGCACGCGAACTCGGGGCACACCCGGTCTCCCTGCCCGAGCTGTTCGCGGTCAGCGACACCGTCAGCGTGCACACACCGCTGCTGCCCGAGACCCGCGGTCTGGTCAGCCGCGAGCTCCTGGCGCGGCTGCGCACCGGCGGAACGCTGATCAACACCGCGCGCGGCGCCGTCGTCGACCAGGACGCCCTCACCGACGAGGCGGTGTCCGGGCGGCTCCACGCGATCCTGGACGTCACCGAGCCGGAGGTGCTGCCCGCCGACTCACCGCTGTGGGACTGCCCGGGCGTCCTCATCACCCCGCACATCGCCGGCTCGAAGGGCGGAGAGCTGCGCCGCCTCGCCGACCTGGCGCTGGCCGAGGTCGAGTCGTACACCCTTGGCCGCCCCTTCGCCCACCCCGTACGGCCCGAACACCTGGCCCGCCTCGCCTGACCCCCGCAGCAACCTGAAGGACACCGCCCCAACCCAACAGGAGACGTGGCCCCTCCCATGACCGAACACTCTTCGCCCACGCCCCCCGAGGAAGACCGCACCCTCAGCCCCCACACCGGCTACACCCGGGCCCACTGGGAAGCCGCCGCGGACCGGCTGCTGGCCGCCGCACTCCGCTACGCCACCCCCGGGCACGCCCTGATCGACCTGCCCGGCCCGCCCTCGAAGTCGGGGGTGCGCTCCGACGGTCTGGAAGGGTTCGCCCGTACGTTCCTGCTCGCCGCGTTCCGCACCGCCGGAGCGTCCGGCAAGGACCCGCACGGCTTCCTGGAGCGCTACACCGCCGGCCTCGCGCGCGGCACCCGTACCCCGGGCCAGGTCGACGCCGAGTCGTGGCCGGAGATCGACCACCACGGCATCAACGGCCAGCCCATGGTGGAGTCCGCCTCCGTGGCGCTCGCCCTGCGGCTGACCGCGCCCTGGACCTGGGACACGCTTCCGGCCGCCGACCAGGACCGCGTCGAGCAGTGGCTGCGCGGCGCGCTGAGGCACATGCCCGCCCCCAACAACTGGTACCTCTTCCCCCTGACGGTCGCGGGTTTCCTGGAGTCGGTCGGGCGCGGCGACACCGAGACCCGCGGCGCGATCGAGCGCGGGCTCGGCCTGCTGGACGGCTGGTACCAGGGCCAGGGCTGGTACTCCGACGGCGACGGCCGGTCCTTCGACCACTACAACGGCTGGGCACTCCACTTCTACCCGCTGCTGCACGCCCACCTCGCGGGCGACCAGACGTTGCTCGACCAACTCGGCCCACGGCTACGGGAGTTCCTGGACGGCTTCGCGCTGCTCTTCGACGCGAACGGTGCCCCCATCCACCATGGACGCTCCCTGACGTACCGCTTCGCCGCCGGCACCGCCGTGGCACTCGGCGCCCTCACCGGTGAGACACCCCTCTCCCCCGGCGCCACCCGCCGCGTCCTCAGCGGGGCGCTGCGCCACTTCCTCGACCGCGGTGCGCTGACCACGGACGGTGTCCTGAGCCTCGGCTGGTACGGCCCGCACGAGGCGACCCTCCAGCGCTACTCCGGGCCCGGCTCCCCGTACTGGGCCTCCAAGGGTTTCCTCTCGCTGCTGATCCCGCCCGAGGACGCGGTGTGGACGGCCACCGAGGAGAACGCGCCCTCCGAGGGTCGCGACCGCGTCCTCGCCCTGCCCGCTCCCGGACTGCTCATCCAGACCACGGGCGGGGACGGCCTGGCGCGCCTGCACAACCACGGCAGTTACAAGCTCGACTCCCGGGAGCCGGAGCGCGCCCCCGCCAACCCGCTCTACGCCCGGCTCGCGTACTCCACGCGCACCGGCCCGACCAGCGCCGCCAACGCCCCCGACAACCACATCGCGCTGACGGCCCGCGGCACGCGCAGCGCCCGTGTACGCATCCACCCGCTCGCCGCCGGACCCGACTGGCTCGCCTCATGGCACCGGCCGGTCTTCCCCGAGGGCGGGCCCGTCCTTCCCTCGGCCCGGATCGAGAGCCTGACACTGGCCCGTGGCAGGCTCGAACTGCGCGTGCACCGTACGGTCGGCGTACCGGTGGGGACGCCGGTCCACCACAGCGGCTGGGCCGTCGCCCTGTCGCCGGGTACCGCGCCCGAGGTCGAACAGGCCGCGGAGGTACGGCTCCACGGGCCGGAGGTGACAAGTCAACTGCTCGGTCTGCACGGCTGGGAGACGCGGCGCACCGTCCGCGCACCGCAGGGCACGGCGTACGGACCCTGGGCGCTCCTTCCGGAACTCACCGGCACCGTAGGGGCGGCTGCGGCGCAGACGGTGTTCGTCGCGTTGGCCTCCCTCACCGGGGAACCCGGCGCGGCCCCGCTCGCCGGGCAGGCCACCGTCGAGGTGAACGGCCTCGCCGTCACCGTCCGCTGGGCCGACGGGGCGCGTACGGTCGTCGACTTCGGTGCGGGCGGTACGGACGGTACGGACGGCCCCTCGGTCATCGAGGAGCCGTCGTGACAAGCGGGACAGGCGTTACTGAGGGCGACTGAGGCGACTGTGGTGACGCCGCCGCTGGGGCTGGGTTCCGTCACCCTGCGGCACCTCGACGTGGCCGGATCGAGAATCGCCAGAAGCACCTGCCGTTGCCGTCATACCTGCACTTGACGGCACCGCGAACTGGGCGAAAGATGTACGTATACAACGTAAATATGGCTTCTCGCCAAATGTAGCCCATGCGGATACCCCGTACGCAGCCGACCAGGCTGAGCGCCGCGATGGCCGACCGATAAAGGCCTCCGGCCCCGCTGATTCGTCACGCCTGGCCTCCCGGGGCGGATCGCCCATCGCGCGGCGTCCACCTATTGCCCCTCTAAGCACCTATGGGCAATAGGGGCAAATGCGAAGCAAATATACATTGTAAGGATACGTCTGGTCGCTCTCCAGGTCGGGTAGGGCCCCACCCCTCCCGATCTTGAGCACCGGAACCAGGCTTCCCCCTCCGCACTTCCGTCCACGGAGCACCGATGACCGTCCTTCCTGTCCGGCAGCGCGCCCAGCAGATCCTTGCCGGCGCCCATGAGTACGAGTCCGCGCAAGTCGACCATGCCGCGTCAGCCGTCGCTGTCATCGGCCTCGGATACGTCGGCCTGCCCACGAGCCTGGCCCTGCTCGCAGCGGACAACGAGGTCATCGGCATCGACGTCAGCGAGAGCCGGCTGGATGCCATCCGCCGCCGCGAGGTGGACCTGACACCCACCGACCACCAGCGCCTTGCCACGTACGTGGACGACCCGCGCTTCACCGTCACGTCGGACCCCGCCGCGACAGTCCGGGCGCGCACCGTCGTGATCTGTGTGCCGACCCCGATCGACCGCCACTTCGTGCCCGACCTTCGCGCACTCTCCGCGGCCTGCGCCTCGGTGGTCGAGCACGCCGTGCCCGGCCAGCTGCTGATGCTCACCTCCACGACCTACGTGGGCGCCACCCGCGATCTGCTGGTGGAGCCGCTGACCAAGCGCGGATTCCGGGTCGGCAGCGATGTGTTCGTGGCCTTCTCGCCGGAGCGCATCGACCCGGGACTTGTCAATGACCACCCGCATGTCTCCCATGACGGCACGCCGCGCGTGGTCGGCGGCACGGGTGAGCTGAGCACCGGCCTGGCCGCGGCCGTTCTGCGACGGACCGCGCCCGCCGTACACATGGTCTCCTCGGCCGAGGAGGCCGAGATGGCCAAACTGTGGGAGAACACGTACCGGGCCGTCAACCTCGCGCTGGCCAACGAGTTCGCCGAGGACTGCCGGGCGCTCGGCCTGCAACCACTGCCGATCATCGAGGCTTGCGCGACCAAGCCCTACGGGTTCGTGGCGCACTATCCCGGACCCGGCGTGGGCGGCCACTGCATCCCCTGCGATCCGCACTACCTGCTCTGGCAGTTGCGGGCGCTGCGCGTCACCTCTCCGCTCGTCGAAACGGCCATGTCCGCGATCGCGGCCCGGCCCCGGCACGTGGTGCGGCGAGTGCACGACATCCTCGCCGACCGGGGCACCGGCACCTCGGGCGCCCGGATCCTGGTGGTGGGCGTCTCGTACAAGCCGGGCGTCGCTGACCTGCGCGAGTCACCTGCCCTGGAGATCCTCGGGGAACTGGCCGAGGAAGGCGCCGAGGTGCACTTCACGGACCCGCTGATCCACACACTCGAGCTCGGCACCAAGACGCTCGCCGGCGTCGCCGAGCCGGAGGCGGAGAAGTGGGATCTGGTCGTGGTGCACACGGTGCAGCCGGGCGCCGAACTGGAATGGCTCGCCGATCAGCCGGCCGTGCTGGACGCCACCTACCGACTCGGCCCGCTGGGAACCAAGGCGGTCCCGTGAGTGCCCCGAGTCAACCTATGTGCCGCCGGGGTCGCCTCAGCGGTCGTGTTGACCTTGCTGTCGGCTTGGGGCGTGGCCGGGTCGTAGCAGGCTCCGTCGCGCCGGCAGGCCCAGACCACGCGCAGCTTCTCGCGGGCCTGGGCCTCGGTGCAGATCCAGAAAAGAGGGCCGTGGAAGGGATGATCCCCCCATGAGCGCCGCGTACGTCGGCCGCAAGCATCCCGGTGCGGGGGCCGCGTCGGCCCCGCAGCGGCTGGGGGCAGACACGTTGCAGCCCCCAGGCCCGCTGCCGGAGCGGACCGCTCCGGGCCAGGGGGGCGTCCTCACCCAGCCGAAGCCAACGCCGACGCCGACGCCGAAACCGAAGCCGAAGCCGCCGCCACTGCCACCGCTTCGCTCGGCGCGGCCGCAGCGGCACGGGGTGGTACGCCGCTGGCTGGACCGGATGGACCCGGACGTCCGCTACGACGCGCGGCGTGTGCTGACCCTGATCTGCCTGCTGCCGCTGCTGCTGATCCTGGCTCGGGGGGGTTACGCACTGCTGCGGGATCCGCTGCTGCTGAGCTACGGCTTCACCGTCCTGCTCGGCACCATCACCATGTTCTATCTCGCCTACACCCGCTACGACGACCCGTCGGAACGCCCTTTGCGCAAGCGGTCGAAGGATCGCGAGAGCTTTCCCGCACTGCCCGCCACACCGAAGGTGAGCTTCCTGCTCGCGGTCAAGGACGAGGTGGAGTGCATCGAGAACTGTGTGCGCTCCATGGCCACCAGCGATTACCCGGACCTCCAGGTCATCGTGGTCGACGACCTGTCCGAGGACGGCACCCAGGACGTGCTGCGGCGGCTGGAGGCGGAGCTCGAGATCAAGGTGATCTATCTGACGAAGAACCTCGGCAAGAAGGGCGCCCTGGTCCGCGCCTGCGAGGAGGCCGACGGCGACATCATCGCCATGACCGACTCCGACTGCTTCCTGGCCCCGGACGCCCTCGGCCGCTGCGTACGAGCACTCGTCACCCACCGGGAGATGGGTGCGGTGAGCGGCCACGCCCGCGCGCTCAACGCGGACTTCAGTTTCTGGACGAAGGCGCAGGATGTCTGGTTCGAGGGCCAGTTCCGGGTGGCGAAGGCGACCGAGGCCACCTTCGGGACCGTTACCTGCGTATCCGGCCCCTTGGCGGTGTTCCGGCGCGATGCCATCTTCAACTACCTTCCCGCCTGGGCCAACGACCACTTCATGGGCGCGCCCTTCCGTTTCTCCACCGACCGCCAGCTCACCGGTTACGTGCTCGGCCAGATTTGGAAGGGCCCCTCGCTCAAGGCCCAGTACGCGGACTCGCCGTTCGTCACCGAGCGGGACTACCCAGAGCGCAGGTGGCGGGTCGGCTACGTCTACTCGGCCAAGGTGTGGACCAACGCCCCGCCCCGCTTCCGGCCCCTCATGAAGCAGCAGATCCGCTGGAAGAAGAGCTTCATCCGCAACCTGTGCTTCACCGGCACCTTCATGTGGCACATGGGCCTGGGGCCGGCCACCCTCTACTACGGCCACGTCCTGTGGGTGACCGCCGCACCTCTCATGGCGTTCCGGCACATGATCTGGGCGCCGGTGCACGGGGCGGGCTTCCTCACCTTGCTCTATCTGTGCGGAATCATCCTCAAGGGCTGCGCCTACGGCCTCGCCTTCCTGATCGACAACCCTGGCGACACCCGCTGGATCTACCGGCCGGTGATGGGCCTGCTCTCGACCTTGCTGCTGGCCTGGATGCTGCCGTACTCCTTCGCCACCATCCGGCGAGGGGTCTGGTCGAGGAGTGCTACCTGATGAACAAACCACACATGGTCGACCTGCGCGCGGTCCGACGCCTGCTCGGCCTCTTGCTGGCACTCGCCGTGGTGGGCTTCCTGTACGCGATGGTGCTCACCCGAGGAGGCATTCTGCCGTGACCTCGACCGCACCCCCGTCGAAGCGGAAACCCCTGCTCGACGACCTCCGGAGCCGGACACGGCGAAGCGTCCGCGTTCTCACCCACTGGTGGCTCCGCGGCGGCCTGATCCTGCTTGCTCTGGTCGTACTCATGGTGCCGTTCTACACGGCCACGGAGTACTACCTGGACCAGAAGTACATGAGCAAGCAGAAGGAACCGCCTGCGACCGAGGTCGACGCCACCACCGCCGCGGCAGCGGAGCGAACGGCCAAGGAGCTGCCGGCCGCCACGGCCCCCGTCGTGCTGACCTACCACGACATCGATGACGACAGCACCAGCGAGTACGCGGTCACCCCCGCCGCCTTCGATGCCCAGTTGGCCGCGCTGGAGAAGGCGGGATACCGCAGCCTGACCAGCGAAGAGTTCGCCAACTACCTCAAGGGCGGCCCCGCCCCGCCGCGGTCGGTCTTCCTCACCTTCGACGACGGGCCGAAGGGCCTGTGGGTCAACGCCGACCACATCCTGGCCCGCCATCGCATGCACGGCGCCGTCTTCCTGATCACCTCCAGGGTGGACGACCGCCCCTACTACCTCTCCTGGAGGGAGGTCGAGCGGATGGCCGGCTCCGGTCGGTGGGACTTCCAGGCCCACACCCACGACTTGCACAGGCGCAAGCAGACGGACGCCGCCGGACACCGCGCCTCCGCCCTCTCCCACCGCCTGTGGCTGCGGGACCGGAACCGGCTGGAGACCCGGCCGGAGTACCACGCACGCGTGACCGCCGACATCAAGTCGAACCTCGACGCGTTCAAGCGCCACGACCTGCCGAAGCCCCAGCTCTTCGGCTACCCCTACGGCGAGGCCACGGAGCACGGCGACCTGCCTCGCGGCATGACGCTGCAGGAGCTGCTGCACAAGGAGTACCTGGCCACCGTGGCCAACGAGACCCCCGACCCGCTGAAGCCGCCGGTCGCCGCCAGCCGCCGGGCCGCGGCGGAGCGCACGGTCCAGCGGCTCGAGGTGGTCCGCTCGACCACCGCCGAACAGCTGCTCGCCGACATCGCCCAGTGGACCCAGGCGCCACCCGTCGCCTCCGACCCCCTGACCGAACCCGCTCTCTGGACGAGCTCGGACGGCAGCGCCCAGCGCGGCATCGACGTCTTCACCGAGCACAGGCCCTTCCCCGGCAAGGACCAGCGACACGCCGCCGCGGACTATCGCGCCCTCGGGAGCGTGGACTGGACCGACTACCGGGTGGACGCCACCATCACCGGGCTCGGGAACCGGACCAACCAGGCCGCCGTCGCGGTGCGCAACCGCAGTAAGGACCCGGTTGTGATCAACGTCGGCCAGCGCGCGGTCACACTGAACCACGGCGGACACCAGGCGGTCGTCCGCAAACTGGCGCCGAAGAGTTCGCACACTCTGAGCGTCACCGTGCGCGGCGCCACCACCACGGCCCGGGTGGACGGCAGCACCGAACTCAGCTGGACCGCCAAGGGCATCGCCGCCGACGGCCTCACTGGGGGCTTCGGCATCCGGGTCGGCAGCGACGGGCCGGGGATCGCACCACCGGCCTTCAGCGCGCTGCATCTCTCCAGGCTGCCCCAGAAGACCCCTGCGGCCGCCGGTGTCCGGCAGGCCGTGGCCGAATCGGCGCCGCTGGCCGTCGACGCCTACTGGGCGAGCACCCCCGGGGTGCGGGCGCCGTTCGAGATCAAGGACGGTGTGATCACGCCGCTGACTCGTGGCGCCCGGTCCGTCTATGGGGCGTATCAGCCCGCCCGGACGCAGCACTGGACCGGCTACACGGTGAGCGGCAAGATCTCCAAGCTATACGATCCAAGGATGAAAGGTGCAATTCAGGTCAAGGTGGGCAGTCCACAAACGATCACCGTGCAGGTCTCCCACAGCCGGCTGGAGGTGCTCTCCGGGAACGCCGACAGCCAGATCCTGGTCGGCGCACACACTCTGAAGACAGCCGACTCGCACGAGGTGTCGGCCACGGTGACCGGCGGATCCACGGCGATCAGCGTGGACGGCAAGGTCCGGATGACGCTGCCGGCCAAGGGAGAGACCGGAGGGGTGGCCTACGCCGCGTACCGGGACACCAACCGGAGCTCCTGGCCGCGCCTGGCCGACCTCAAGGTCGCACCGGTGGCGGACCCCAAGGTCGTACCGCAGGCGGGCGAATGAACGACGAGCCCACGCGCGGGGAAACGCCCAAGCGCCGGAGGATCTACCGGCGGACACTCGTCTACGGCCTGCTGCTGGTCACCGCGGCGGTCATCGGGACCGGCACCGCCTTGTTCGTCAAGATGAACGAGGCGGAATCGCCGGAGCCGGCGACCGCGTTCGAGCCGCGCTTCGCCAAGGACGGTCTTGTCACCAACGCGTTCGCCTTCCTCCACCCGGGTAACCGCCACTCGAAGCACTCCCGTGACTGGATCACCACCAGCGGCTCCCTCTTCGCCAAGGACGGCGCGGGCTGGACGGGCGTGCCCGACGCCGAGAAAACCGGCCCCGACTCCGCACATCACACCGACTCGGCCGTCTTCCGTCTGGCCACGCGCCGGCGCGACTTCGGGCCCGTGACAGTGACGACGCGGGTTCGGCTGGAGCCGCCCATCACCACGCGGCGCACCCCCGCCCGCGACTGGGACGGCGCACACATCTGGCTGCGGTACCACAGCCCGCAGGAGCTGTACGGGATCAGCTTCCGCCGCCGCGACGGAGTGGTGGTGATCAAACGCAAGATTCCGGGCTTCGACACCGAGGACGAGGACAACGGGGGCTACGCGACCCTGGCCGAGGGCAAACACGCCATCTCCTACGGCACCTGGCACGAGGTGACGGCAAGCGCTGTCAACCTGCCCTCGGGATCAGTGCTGCTCCGACTGGACATCGACGGGAAGACAGTCCTCACGGGCAGGGACCGCGACCCTGGGCCGCTGCGCCGGCCGGGCGGAGTAGGACTGAGGGCGGACAACACCGAGGTGCTCTTCCGGGATTTCCGTGCCGCGCCGGTGCGCCCCACACCGTCGCCCTGACGACGGTGGCCCCACACCGTCATCGTCCTGATGACGGTGTGGGGCGGGCCTGCCTGTCCTGTCTCGCCTCTCGTCCTACTTCCTTCTCCTATTTCGCGTTGTCCGCAGCCAGTGAAGCGCTGATCCGACGGGCGGTGAATCCCGTGCCGCACACGAATCGCAGCAGCGGCCCGAAGGTGGGAGCGGCAGCCAGCCCCGCGAAGTACAGGCCCGGCACCGATGCCTGGAAGTCGGCGGACAGCTGAGGCGCACCGGCCAGCTGAGGCGGATCAGGGGCGCTCTTGCGCACCGCCCGGCGCAGCTCTGCGCCCAGCAGCTCCACCCTGGCGATGTCGACGAGGTATCCGGTCCCCGCGATGACATGGTCGGCGTACAGGGTCTCCACGTCTCCGCCGGGATTCCGCACGTTCAGCCGCACCCCGCCGTTCTCGCGCGCCGCCGAGTGGAGGCTACGGCCGGACAGCACCGGGACACGGCCCTGCACGCGTTCCCGGAGCCACCATGCGCCGGACGGTCCCAGGACCGTACGCAGGAGGTGGGCACGGACGCGGGCCGGCATCCGCCGGATGGCCGTGGGCCCGCGGCTGCAGACCACCAGCGGCCATCCGGTGCCCATCACGGCCTCCGGCCACAGCAGTCGAGCGTGGAGCGGACGATCCTGAGCCCAGTCGGCCTCGGGGGGAGGACCGAAGGACGGACGGGTGCGGGCGACCACGGTGGGCTGCGCTCCGGCCTCGTTCAGCAGAGCAGAGGTCTCCAGGGCCGACTGGCCGCTTCCCACCACGACGACGCGCCCGCCCGCGAACCCGGACAGGTCCGTGTGGTCCCCCGTGTGGGAGACGAGGCCGTCTTCGCGCAGTCCGGTCAACTCGCGCGGTACGTACGCGAAGGGGCTGACGCCCGTGGCGACAACGACAGTGGGAACGGTGAACTCCTCCCCGGAGTCCAACGTGACCCGGAACCGGTCGCCATGGGGGCGGTCGACGCGGCGTACCGCGGTCCGCTCCAGCTCTGGGACACAGTTCTGCTGAAACCAGAGCCCGTAGCGCACGAATTCGGACAGCGGCACCGGTTCCCGCTCGCGGCCCGGGTGGCTTCCCTCCTGGGTCCGGAATTCCCCGAGCCCGTACCCCGGAGTGGGGGCGGAGATCGACGAGGAGAACGGGGACGACTTGAGGTACATCTCGCGCGGCATGTGCGAGCGCCAGCCCTCCATGGGCTCCCCGAAGATCCGGAACGGCAGTCGACGGGCCCGTAGGTGTGCGGCGATGGAGAGCCCATAGGGGCCTGCTCCTATCACGGCGACTTTGGCATCTCCTGAAGGCTTCATGGTGTCTGGGGGACCTTCCCGGCGAAGCGGCTTCTTGACTATTGGCCCATATCGGGCGTATGTATACATACAACGTAAACGTACACGATAGGACAATCAAGAGCGGGCCAAGAGGTGAGGTAACAAGCCGTGGCCGTCGTAGAGGAAACGACCAGAGCCGGACTGGCGAAGACCGCGGGAAGGATGCGCGAGCGCCGTCGCCGCGGTTCTTCGGTCCCCGCCCTGCTCGCGGTCGACGCGCTTGCCGCGACCGTCGCCGCGGGCGGGGTGTATCTGCTCTTCCATCGCTGGTTCGTCCCCGCCGTGCTCATCCCGCTGTGGCTCCTGCCTCTGGCGTCACAACGGGTGTACGGGCCCGATGCGGACGCGGAGTGTTTCCGCCGGGTTCTGCGGGCGGCCTGCCTGGCCGCCGCCGCGGCCGGCGCCGCATGGTGGTTCGCACCGCACGACGAGCTGCTGCACGACGCGCTGATGGCGCTCGCGCTCGCCGCCGGGCTGACGCTCGGTCTGCGCCGGTACCAGCGGGCGAGAATGCGCGTCCGCGGAGACCGGGGCGGGAGCATCGACCGGGTGCTCGTGCTCGGACCCGCCGAGTCCGCCGCCGAGTTGATCGCGGCGCTGCACAGGGGGCACGAGCCCGGGCCGCAGGTCGTCGGCGTCTGCCGCACCGACCCGGCAGACGCCGACGGCCGGGCCGGCACGGGTGCCGAGGTGTCCTGCGGTGCCGTGGACCTGCTCAAGGCGGTACGGCGGACGGACTGCGACACGGTCATCGCGCTGCCGGGCCCCGAGCTGGGCGCCAAAAGACTGCGGCAGCTGTCCTGGGAGCTGCAGGCGGCGGGCGTCGGCCTGATGCTCGCGCCGGTCCTCGCCGACGTCACCGCCGGGAGACTGGCCGTGCGTCCGGTCGCGGGAGTGCCCCTGGTGCAGCTGCGCGCTCCCAGGCTTTCGGCGCTGCACCGCATCCCCAAAGAGCTGACTGACCGTCTGCTGGCCTTGCTGGGAATACTGGTGCTGGCTCCGCTGATGGTGGCCATCGCCGTATGGGTACGGCTCGACAGCTCAGGGCCCGCGTTCTTCCGGGAGCGGAGAATCGGGCGCGACGGCCGTGAATTCACTCTTCTGAAATTCCGGACGATGCACCGTGGTGCGGATCGGCGCAAGGCCGAACTCGCCCACCTCAACCGCTACGGCTGCGACCGGTTCTTCAAGCTCGCCGACGACCCGCGCGTCACCGGAGCGGGGTCGTTCCTGCGCTCGTACTCACTGGACGAGCTGCCGCAGCTGTTCAATGTGATGGCAGGCCATATGTCCCTCGTCGGCCCGAGGCCGCTGGTGAAGGACGAGGTCGCCGCCCTGAGTGAAGACGCGAGTCACCGGCTTGTGGTGAAGCCGGGTATGAGCGGGTTGTGGCAGGTCAGTGGCCGCTCCTGCCTGCCGGCCGATGAGCGGGACCGGCTCGACATGAGCTACGTCGAGAACTGGTCCCCAGCCCTGGACCTGTCCATCCTGCTGCGGACGCCGTCCGCGGTCGTGCGCCGGACCGGCGCATGCTGACGCGTGTCGCAGGCGTGACCCCGAGTCGACGACGTCGCACCGAAGGAGTCTCCATGAGCGGCCAAGTACCGGCACTGCTCGTCAAGGTCGGGCGTTTCCCCCAGCTTCACGGCGGGCTCGGGGTGGTGCGCACCCTGGGACGTATGGGGGTCCCTGCGTACGCCATGGTCGAGGACCGTTTCACCCCGGTCGCCCTCTCACGCCATCTTGCCGGCCGTTTCGTCCGCCCGACGACCGGCGGGGAGGACACCTCGGAACTGGTCTCGGCCCTCCTGCGGATCGGCCGGGAGATCGGGCGCCCCACCGTTGCCGTGGCGGAGGGCGACGAGGCCGCCGTGCTGCTGGCGGAGAACGCCGATCGCCTGGCCGAATGGTTTGTGCTGCCCCCCGTGCCGCCCGCGCTGCCCCGCAGGGTGGCCAGCAAGGAGGGACTGCACCGGATCTGCCAGGAGCACGGGGTGCCCACTCCCCGGACCCGATCGCCGGTCGACCGCGCCGAACTGGTCGCGGTGAGTCGCGAATGGGGCTTTCCGGTGGTTCTGAAGGACAAGGAGCCGTTCACCAAGTTGAACGACTCCGCCATGGGGCACACCACAGTCGTTCACGACGAGGCTGAGCTGCTCGCCCGGTGCGGGGTGGCCGAGTCTCCCTCCGTCATCGTGCAGGAGTACATCCCTCTCGAACTTGCCGAGGAATGGTTCACTCACCTCTACTGCAGCGCGGGAGGCATACCCCGGCTCGTCTTCACGGGGCACAAGCTCCGCTCCTGGCCACCCGGGACAGGCCTCACCACCCGGGCGCGGGCCCGTACCAACACCACCCTCACGGCGCTGGCCGCCGAGTTGTGCCGTGCGATCGGCTACTGCGGGATCGCCGACCTCGACTGGCGGTTCGACCGGCGCGACGGCCGCTACAAGCTGGTGGACTTCAACCCTCGGTTCGGACAGCAGTTCCGTCTCTTCAGCACCGCGCGGGAACTGGACGTGGTCCGCGCGATGTACCTGGACCTGACAGGTCAGCAGATTCCGGACGGTTCACAGGTCCACGGCCGGGGCTTCATCGTGGGCAATCTGGACGCGGTGTCGGCCACTGTGACCGCCTGGCGTGAACGCCGGCTCCCGGCGGCGCTGCCGCGGCGGAACCTCGAACGGGCCTGGCTGAGCCGGGACGATCTCGTGCCCGCGGTTGCCGAGGCGGTGCGCTTCAGCGGCATCGTGGCACGGCGACTCACGAAACCGGTGCGCGCCATGGTCGGTTCGGACAAGGGCGGTCCGGACGAGGGGGTTCCGGACGAGGGCGTTCCGGACACGGGCGTTCCAGACGAGGGTGCGCTGCCGCACGACACCGTCTCGGCTCCCGGAGGTCCACTTCTGTCGCAGAAGGGCACAGCGCCGTGAGGCGGACCGTCCTGCACATCGCGCAGTCGAGCGAGGCAGGCGTCGCCCGAGTGGTCACGGACCTGGCCGCCGGACAGTGCGCGAAAGGCGACCGGGTGATCGTGGCGTGTCCGATCGCCGGCACCCTGTCGTGGACAGCCGCGCGGCGCGGGGCCCAAGTAGTGCGGTGGGACGCCGTACGCTCTCCCGGCCCGGCGCTCCCGCGTGAGGTTGCCGGCGTGCGGCGCATTGTGGACATGGTGCGTCCGGATATGGTGCACCTGCACAGTGCGAAGGCGGGACTGGCAGGCCGTCTGGCGATACGCGGGCGCCTTCCCACCGTCTATCAGCCGCACGCATGGTCGTTCGATGCCGTGTCCGCAGCCCTGCGGACTGCCGCCGTGCAGTGGGAGAGGGCGGGAGCGCGATGGGCGCACCAGGTGGTGTGCGTCAGCGAGGGCGAGCGTGCCCGCGGGGTGGCCGCCGGCATCCGGTCCCGGTACACCGTTGTACGCAACGGGGTGGACCTCGACTGCTTCAACCCACCGGAAGCCTCTTCGCGTGAAGCCGCGCGGTACCGGCTCGGCGTCTGCGTCACCGGACCACTGGCCGTGTGCGTGGGGCGTCTTTGCCGTCAGAAGGGCCAGGACGTACTGCTCTACGCCTGGGCAGAGATCGAGGACCGGATACCGGAGGCGCGGCTGGTCCTGGTCGGGGGCGGGCCGGACCGTTCGGTCCTGGCAGCAGGGGCATCCCCGAGCGTCAGGTTCACCGGAGCCGTCGTCGACCCTCGCGACTGGTATCTCGCGGCTGATCTCGTGGTTCTGGCCTCTCGCTGGGAAGCGGGAATGGCGCTCGCCCCTATGGAAGCCATGGCCTGCTCCCGCCCCGTCGTCGTCACCGACGTGCCGGGAGTGCGGGAATTCCTCCCGCCCCGTCATGTGCCGTTCGCCGTCGTGCCGCTGGAGGAACCGGGTGTGCTCGCAGCCGCGGTGGCACGCCTGCTGGCCGATCCGGCGACCAGCCGTGCACTCGGCGAGGAGGCGCAGGCACACATCCGCCGCCACTACGACGTGCGGCAGGTCGTCGAGCGCATGTACACCGTGTACGACGATGCCCGCCGGGTCTGGGCCGCGAACCTTCACGGCGTGGACCGTACGACGGCCGACGCGCGGGTTCCCTGAACGTGGTCACGGCCGGTGGGCGCGGCCGATCAGTGAGTGGACGGCGGGGCGCAGCGACGGCACTGCCCCGGACAGCCGGCGGATGACGGGATAGCCCCGCCAGGTCTTCAGCCGGAAGGTCGCGTCGTTCTCGGTGGCGTTGATGTCGACGCGCGGGATGGCGTAACGCCCGGCACGGTCGTGCACGCTGAACGCGAGCTCGAATCCGGCTTCGGCCACTGCTCTGCGTGCGGCGGCGTCGTGCGTTCCATAGGGGTAGGCGAACGCGCGGGCACGCTTGCCGGTGATGTCGGCCAACACCGCTGCGGCGTCCAAGAGATTGCGGGCGAGGGTCCCGGCGTCGGCGTTCACCAGGTCACTGTGGTCCCATCCGTGGCATTCGACGTCCAGCCCCGCATCAGCCAGTGCGCGCACGCCTTCAGCGTCGAGCAGCGGCTCATCAGGCATTTCGGCCATCCACGTGGAGGTGCCGCCGAGTACACCGCTGAGCACAAAGGCGGTAGCGGGAAACCCCAGATCGCGCAGGACCGGCAGCCCCTCGTCCAACATGGCCTGGTAGCCGTCGTCGAACGTCACCAGAACGCTGCGCCTGGGGAAGTCACCGCGCAGGTACCGGCCGAGCGTCAGGGGTGTCCAGCCCCGGTCGAGGAGCCCTCGCAGTTGTCTGTGAAGAGTGTCCGGTGGGACGAACAAGCAGAACGGGTCCTGGTGGGCGGGGCGCCTGCCGACGCCGTGGTACATCAACACCAGCGGTTGCCTGACCGTGCTGGCGTGACTCATCGGGGACCGTCCGCATCCGGACCATCCGCGGCGGCCCCGTCCGATCTCATCCGACAGACCAGTCCCCGCCCGGCCCCGGCCGCCTTGGCGAGGTCGCGCACCACCGCGGCGACGGGGACGAGGGGCAGCGCCGCCCAGTGGCGTCGGCGGACGGCCCTGGTGAGCGGCAGTGACACATACGCCGCGAAGGCGGTGGTCGCGACGGACCGGGCGCGTGGGCCCGTCACCACCGCGGTGAGGGCGGTGCCGTAAGCCAACACTCTGGCCATGTCCCGGCCCACCAGGCGCGGGTTCGCCGACCGTCCGCCGCCCTCGCCGTAACGGAAGTACATCGCCGCTGCCTGACGCAGCGTCGGCCGCTGCTCCCAGCGGACCTCGGCGGAGGAGGCCAGGACCGCGCGGTGGCCGGCCCCGACCACCGCGCGGCCGAAGAGCACGTCCTCAGAGGTCCGCAGATGTTCGGGGAAGCCCCCGGCGTCCTGCCAGGCGGCGCGGGAGAAGGCCACCGAACGCCCGGTGGGCATGGTCGCGTCGAGTCCTCGGCCGAAGAGCCGGCAGTACACGCGTGTCCACGGGCCGGGATGACGGGCCTCCTCGGGGACCGGATAGCCCACCGCCGACATGGCTCCGGCCAGCGCTCCGTGGCCGTCCACCCGATAGACGCCGGTGATCAGGTCGGCCGGGACGGGCTCTGCCGCCGCCGCGCGCAGCCGGTCCAGCCAGTCAGGATCGGGGTAACAGCCCGCGTCGGTGCAGGCGATCAGCGAGTTGCCCGCCGCTTGCACACCGGCGTTGCGGCCGGCCGAGATGCCCGAGCCGGGGAGCCGCAGCAGGCGGATCCGGGCATCCTTCGAGGTCCACGCCTCGACCCGGTCGGCCGTGCCGTCGGTCGAGCCACCGTCGACGACGACGATCTCGTCCCCGTCCGCGACCAGTTGGGGAACCAACGGGCCGAGCAGCCCGTCGATCACGTCGGCCGCGTTGAGCACGGTGGTCACCACAGAGACCGGCGCGGTCCCGGTCAGCCCCGCACCGGGCAGCCGAGCGGCCTCGGACAAGACCTGCACCAGCCGTCCGGCGCACTCCGCCGGGCCCGGATGAGAAGCCGTCAGACGGTGTCCCACCGAGCCCATGGCGACGCGGGTGTCACGGTCCGTCAAGCGCCCCAGCGCCAGGCCCACCTCGGTGGAGTCCCCGGGCGGCACGGCGATCCCGGCTTGCGCCGCACCCGGTTCCGCCACTCGGTCGGCGACGGGACCCGGTGTGGTGATCACCGGTACTGCGGAGCGCATCGCCTCCAGTGCGACCGCGCCGAACCCCTCCGGATAGGGCTCTGCCGGGGTGGGCTTGGTCAGCACCGCGACCGCGTCGGCCCCGGGGATGATCCGCCAGGCATCCTGAATCCAACCCGTGAAGTCGACGCGGTTGACCACTCCGAGGTCGGCAGCCAACTTCGAGAGCCGGCTCTGCTCGCCCGGTTCGGTCGGCGCTTCACCCCCGACCACGGCCAGTCGCCAGCGCTCGCCCCCGGGCTTCGCCAAGGCCTCGATAGCGTCGTCCACGCCCTTGTTGGAGACCAGACGGCTGACGGTGAGCAACAGGCGCTCGTCGTGGCCGTCTCGGAGCCGCACGCCGCGTCGTACCAGATCCTCTCGGGCGGCCTCGCGGGACAATGCGGTGCCCTCCGGCGCGGGGAAGGGTACGAGGACGGCCCGGGGATGTCGCGAGGCGAGGGCCAGTCCCTCCGCAGTCGCCACGCAGTTGTCGGTGAGCGTGGCCAGGAACTTCATCAGACGGGGGTGGGAGTAGTCGTGCTTGGCCCACACGCATCGCACCCCGGTGAGCCACGCGGCCGGGGCGCACACACACGCCGCTTTGATCCCGTTGGCGAGGACCACATCCGGCGGGCTCGCCCGCAACCGGCGCGCGAGTGAGACCGCGGAGGCTGCTACCGCCGCTGCGGTCCGGCCCGTGGCACGCGTGACGCAGGGCACGCCTCTGCGGCGGAACTGCTCGTCCAGCGGTCCTTCCCCCAGCATCACCGCGTCCACGTCCAGCCGGTCGGTGGCATCGAGCAGCGAAAGCAGCCAGAGTTCCGCACCGCCGAGGATTCCGGCGGTCGTGACCACCGTGACACGCAGTGGACGGTTCATCTGGCCCTCCTCCGTGAGGACGCCCTGCGGAGGAGCTGACCGGCGGACGCCACATGGGCAGGCAGCCGGAGCCGGATCCGCAAGCTGAAGGCTGCTGTGGTCGTTCGAGCGAAGACGGCTCATCACGGAGCAGCTCTGGCTTGCCCGCCTATGCCGACCACATCGCAGCAAAGTTCATGACAACTACCCATACTTTACCAAAAGGGGCATACGGTCAAGGCGAGGTCCCGAAAGGGGACGAGGGCGCACTGCAGGGCGCTTCGCGCGGCATGCCGCACGCGACGCGCTCAAGGCCATCGGCTGACCCGACAGCTCCCATTAGGCGGAGAAGAATCTCACGCGCACCCATTCGGTTACGTGCACCGTCGCCGGGCCGGCGCCATGCCCCCTGGTCCGGGATCCGCCACGGGCTGCCGGTGCGGTCGGGTGCATGCGAGGTTCGAACGTCAAGATCAGGGGGCGGTGGTGGGGTCCCAACCGGTGACGAGGTTTTCGTCGAGGGCGTCGAGGGTTTCCATCTCGGTGTCTGTGAGGGTGAAGTCGAAGACGTCGGCGTTGTCGGCGATACGGTCGGCGTGGGTGGACTTGGCAAGGACGACCAGGTCGTGCTGAAGGGCCCAGCGGATCAGTACTTGTGCCGTGGAACGCTGGTGGGTGGCGGCGATCCGGACGAGCGGCGGGTCGTCGAGTTTGCGGCCCTTGGTGAGCGGGCTGTAGGCCTCCACCAGGATGCCGTTCTTCCGGCTGAGGTCGATGACGTCCGCGCGGGAACGGTAGTTGTAGGGGCTGAGCTCGATCTGGTTGACCGAGGGGAGGTGCCGTGCGTGGTCGAGGAGTTCTTCCAGGTGGTGCGCCATGTAGTTGCTGACACCGATGGCGCGGGCCGCGCCCGTGTCCAGGAGGTGCTCCATGGCTCGCCAGGTTTCCAGGCGGATGCCGGGCACGGGCCAGTGGATGAGGTAGAGGTCGATGTGGTCGACGCTGAGCTGGCGGCGGCTGCGCTCGAAGGCGTCGAGGGTCGACTGGTAGCCGTGATCGGCCTTCCACAATTTGGTGGTGATGAACACCTGGTCACGGTCAAGACCGCTGTCGCGCAGCCCGTGGCCCACGTCTGCCTCGTTGCCGTAAATGGCGGCGGTGTCGATGTGCCGGTAACCGACGTCCAGCGCGGCGGTGACGGCCTGCTGGGTGACGCGGCCGGCGGGGCTGCGGAAGACGCCCAGACCGAGGACCGGGATGTGCATCCCGTTGCGCAGTGGCAGGGTGTCGGAGGGACCGGTCGGGGCGCGGTGGGGTTCTGGGCTTGTGCTCATGACCTTGAGCCCTTTCTGTGCGGGTGCTGGGCTGAAGACTTGGGTCAGTCGGAACATGGACCGGTCAGAGAACCAGGTTCTTCGATCCGAGGATTCGGCCGCCGATGCCCGTCAATCGAGATGCAGGTCTCCGACGACTGGGTGACGCAGGTGCTTGGTTCCGATGCGCCGGTCGCCACGGAGTGGGCGGCCCACCGCTGCTGGAACTGATGACACGCGGGGTTGTGTCCCGTGTCGTCGAGCACCCGTCGTAGCCGCGGCTGGACCCTGGGCCGGGTGGAGCGGCGGGGTGGGCGGTATTCGTCCTTGACCGCGAGCTCGTACAAGTAGGCGCACTGGTCATCGTCCAGGCGCAGCACCTTGGCCAGGGAAGCCAGTACAGTCGGCGTTGCTGGATGCGACCCTGTTCGAGTCGGTAGGGGTAGTCGGTGCTGACTGCGGCCGGCACGGCGTCCGCCTCACGGCGCAGACCCGCGACGCGCCGCGGTCCGTCGGGCAGGCCAACGGCTACCGGGGTGAACTCAACGCGGCACGCATTGAGGAATTCCCCCAGGTCGTTGCGGTGGGGATCAAGGATCACGCCAATAGCGTTGCACCCGACTTCAGTGTTCGCCGTCGTCGACGGGTCCAGCTACACCCCTGCCGACGAGACTCCACCCGATCAGTTCCGCTCCGTCGACAAGTTCACCGCCATAGGCATGTGGGTGCAGGAACGGAACGCACCTCCCTGCCTCTGTGGTGGCCGAGTACTACGCCGAGCCGGGAGCTGACGTGACCGCGACCGCCGGAGCGAGTCGCATCGCAAGGCCGTACAGGCGGCCGGAATGGCCGACATGGTCAGGGGCGGTGCCACCACAGGCTTCTCCTCGAACCCGCAGAAACGCGGAGGACGATGCTACGGCTGCCTGTAGCGCAGCACCGAGCTCACCGACAGGAGCGGCGGCGCCCCGCTGCCCATGCTTGACCTCGTGCGTACATCGGGGTCTCGACGCCGGTACGCGCCCAGGTCAGCAGGTTGACGAGCGCATCGGCGTTGCGGGCGACGTGGGCGACCACGTGTGCCCTGCTCCAGCCCGGGAGGTACGAGGCCTGGTGAGTCCCGAGTCGGTCAGCCACTGCGCGGCGGCCTCGAAGGCGGCCATGCCTTTGGCTGCCCACTCCAGCATCGCGCCCGGGCGTGCGCTCACCGCGTCTCCCGACGGCAGGTGTTGCGGCACTCGCCGATCCCCTCGATCCGGGTGACGAGGGCCGAGCCGTCCTGCAGATAGCGGGCGGGCTTGCGCGCATGGCCGACCCCGCCCGGAGTCCCGGTGGCGATGACGTCGCCGGGCACCAGCGTGATGATCTCGGACAGGTACGCGACCAGCGTGGCCGGATCGAAGACGAGGTCACCGGTGTCGGCCTTCTGCACCGTGTCGCCGTCGACCTCACAGGTCAGGTTCAGGCCCTGGGCGGCGACCGCGGGGTCGTCGGCGGTCACCAGCCACGGCCCGATGGGGGTGGTGGCCTCGAAGGTCTTGCCCTGGTCCCACTGGGTGGTGCGGTACTGCCAGTCGCGGGCGGTGACGTCGTTCAGCACGGTGTACCCGGCGATCGCGGCCCGCGCCTGCTCCGGGTCGGCGTGCCGGACCTCGGCCCCGATGACGACGCCGAGTTCGGCCTCCCAGTCCATCTGCGCGGACGCGGCGGGCAGGGTCACGTCGTCGTACGCGCCGACCAGCGCCCGCGCGTACTTGTTGAACAGCGTGGGATGCGAGGGGAGTTCGCGGCCCATCTCCAGAATGTGGGTGCGGTAGTTGAGGCCGACGCACACGACCTTCTCCGGGGCGACGACCACCGGGGCGTAGTCCAGGGCGCCTTCGTACGTCTCGCCGTCGGCGTCGGCGGCCCGCGCCGCCCAGTCGGCGTGGCGCAGGAAGGCCACCAGGTCGCTCTCGCCCAGGTCCACGGCCTTGTCCTCGTCGAGGCGGACGGCGCGCGTGGTGCCGTTGACCCGGATGGTGGCGAGCTTCACTTGTGTTCTCCTCGGGAGGTACGGGCGAGGCCCAGGGCCTCGTAGACGGGCTCGTCGCTGAAGCGGAAAAGGTCGACCTGGGTGCGGGCAGACAGCGAGACCTCGCACCAGGACGGGACGACGAACAGGTCGCCCTTGGCGATCTCGAAGACCTGGTCGCCGACGTGGGCGACCGCCTCGCCGTCGAACACCTGCCAGACCGCGGAGCCGACCGTGCGCACCGGGACGGTCTGGGTGCCGGCCCGCAGTCGGCGCATCTCGGTGCGCATCGTGACCAGGGCGTCCTTGCCGGTGGTGGGGTTGGAAAAGCGCACTCCGGCGTGCCCGGGCTCCAGCACGCCGGGTACGCCTTCGCTCTCCAGCTCCAGCTGGGCGGTGAGGGCGGCGTCGGTGTGTTCCCAGCGGTAGGCGCCCAGCGGGGAGTTGGGCTGGTCGGGCAGGCCGATCGGGCGTAGTCCGGGTTGGCCCCACAGTCGCTCGCCGCGCGAACGCTCGGGGGTTTCGCGGGTGGAGAGTTCGTCGGGGCCGAACTCGAAGAAGCCGGCGTCCAGTTGGGAGACGAGCGGGATGTCGAGGCCGTCGAGCCAGGCCATCGGCTCGTCGGTGACGTTCTGGTGCTCGTGGAAGGCCCAGCTCGGCGTGAGCAGCAGGTCACCGCGCCGCATCGCCACCGCGTCCCCGTCGACGTTGGTCCACACCCCCTCGCCTTCGACCACGAACCGGAAGGCTCCCTGGCTGTGCCGGTGTGAGGGGGCGACCTCGCGCGGTCCCAGGTACTGGATCGCGGTCCACAGGGTCGCGGTGGCGTAAGGACGGCCCGGCAGGCCGGGGTTGGACAGGGCCATGGCGCGGCGCTCGCCGCCACGCCCCACCGGTACGAGCTCTCCGGAGCGCTGTGCGATGGGCAGCAGCTCCGCCCACCGCCACAGGTGCGGGACCGCGGCGGGCTGCGGCGACATCGGCATGAGGTCGTCGACCTGGGTCCACAGCGGGATCAGGCCCGCGTTCTCGAAGTCCGTGTAGAGCTCGTCGAGCAGCTCGCGCTCGGTCTGTTCACTGGTGGTGTCGGTCACGGAAACCTCCACGTCGTGTGTGCGGCGACCCGGGAAGAAGCGCCCAACTCTTGGCGCTGATTCAAGACGTTACGCCGATGTTTCCCCTCACCGGAATCCTTTGCGTCTAGGATTCCGCTATGGAGAATTCAGCGGACCGTTCGCCCAGTCCCTCGTATCCAGTGAGTGCCGCCGGCAACGCCCTGCGCGTGGTCCGGCTGCTGCACGAGCTCGACGAGCTTCGGGTGATGGACGTCGCGGACCGGCTCGGTGTCGCGCGCTCGACCGCTCACCGGGTCCTCGCGATGCTCGTCTTCGAGGGCTTCGCGACGCAGGACCGCCACAAGGTGTACCGGCCGGGACCGGCTCTCCAGGCGATCAGGGGAAGCCGGGCGGCCCCTCCCCCGGACCTGATCACCATCGCCCACCCCCACCTGCGACGGCTGGCGGACGCAGTCCGCGAGACGACCCATCTGATGGTGCTCGACGGCAATGGCATCCGCTTCCTGGACGGCGTGGAGGGCCCCCAGGCGCTGCGCGTCAGCTACCGCACCGGCACCTTCCTGCCCGCACACACGACCTCGGGCGGCAAGGCCCTGCTCGCGACACTCCCGGCCGACCGGCTCCGGGCCCTCTACCCCAACGGGCTCCCCGAGGACCGGGCCAGGACTCCCAAGAACTTCGAGAGCCTGATGAACGAGCTGGTGACCGTCCGCCGCCACGGCTACGCCATCAATCTCCAGGAGAGCGAACGCGGAGTGCACGCCGTCGGCGCCTGTGTACGCGACCGCACGGGCACCGCCGTGGCCGCCGTGGCCGTGGCGGCTCCGTCGGTCCGGTGCACCCGCGCGAGCCTGGCGGAGTTGTCCCGGCCCTTGCTGGCAGCCGTGCAGGACATCGGTCAGCGTCTGTGAACGGCGGCGGCGTGCGACGCCGTCCCACCCATGGGTGCCGCACGCCGTGTCTTCGAGGCGGTCACACCGACTCGAAGACCGGGTTGTTCACTTCCCGTGTCCCGTCACGTCGAGGGACGGCGCCCAGCGCGGGACCTCGCCCCTCCCGGAGACCAGGCGGATGTTCTTGCTGTAGCCGTACTCGCGCAGGGTTTCCGCCGCGGTCTCCCGGCCGAAGCCGCTCGCACCGACACCGCCGAACGGCACGCCCGTGAAATTCCGGTTGTAGTTGTTCACGAAGACGAACCCGGTGTGCAGGGCGCGGCTGACCCGCAACGCGCGCTCGGAATCCGGCGTGAACACCGCGGCGACCAGGCCGAAGTCGGTGCCGTTGGCGATCCTGACAGCCTCGGCCTCGTCGCGGAACGGGATCATCGAGATGACCGGGCCGAAGATCTCCTCCCGCGCGATGCGCATGTCCGGGCGAACGCCGGTGAACAGCGTCGGCGCGACATAGAAGCCGCCTGCCAGCTCCGGGTCCTCGGGGAGCGGCGCCTGCACCGCGATCGTGGCACCCTCCTGGACGCCGATGTCGATGTAGTCCAGCACCCGCTCGCGCTGGGCGGCGGACACCATCGGTCCGATGTGCGTGCCGGGGTCGGCGCCGTTGCCGACGCGCAGCCGCTTCAGCGCGTCGCCGTAGCGGCGCGCGACCTCGTCGTAGATGTCGGCGTGTACCAGGACGCGGGACGCCGAGGTGCACGCCTCGCCCTGGTTGAAGAGGCCGCCCTCGATCGCCCACGGCAGCGCCTCGTCGAGGTCCGCGTCCTCGAAGATGATGAACGGGTCCTTGCCGCCGAGCTCCATCAGGGTCGGCGTCAGGTTGTCGGCCGCGGTCTTGATGACCGAGACGCCGGTGGCGGGCGACCCGGTGAAGGAAACCTTGCCGACGAGCGGGTGCCCGGCGAGCTGCGACCCGATCGAGCCGGTGCCGGGAATGATGTGCACCACGTCGTCGGGCAGGACGGACTGGACGATCTCCACCATGCGCAGGGCCGACAGCGGGGCCTGCTCCGGCGGCTTGATCACCACCGCGTTGCCGACGGCCAGCGCGGGGGCCAGCTTGCTGGCGGTGTGGATCGGCGGCCAGTTGAACGGCACGATCGCGCCGATGACGCCGTAGGGCTCGAGCACCGTGATGTCCAGCAGGCTTCCGCCGTCGTTGACCTGGCCGGGCATGGAGTCGCACTGGCTCGCGAAGAACTCGAAGATCCCGATCGCCGCGTTCAGGTCCATATGGCGCGCCTGGGTCAGGGGCTTGCCGTTGTCGCTGCACTCCAGGGCCGCGATCTCGTCGGCGTGCTCGCGCACCGCCTGGGCGATCTTCCGCAGCCAGCTGCCGCGCTCGCGGGCGGTACGGGCCTTCCAGGAGAAGTGCGCGTCGTAGGCCGACTGGACGGCCTGGTCGACTTCCTTGTCACCGGCGCCCTGCACGACGGCCAGCGTCGCGCCGGTCGCGGGGTTGTCGACGGTGAACTGATCGGCGGCGTCCTCGGACGACCACCGGGTGCGGATCGCACCCTCGGGTTGTGACGACATGGCCATGGTCCTGCTCCGCTCAGGGGGTTGTTTCGGTGTGACGACCCGCTCGCCCATGCGGCGGCCGCCGGTGTGTGACGGCCCCTCAGGGCCTGAGAACGATCTTGCCGTTCGTGTGCCGGCGCTCCAGTTCCCGGAAGGCGTCGCGCACTTCGTCGAGTGGGTAGACGCGGGCGACGGGGATCTCCAGATCACCGTCGGCGATCAGCGTGGCAAGTTCCCGCAGTACGTCGGCGCTTGCCGCCGCCGCGGTGCCCTCGGCTTTGGTCCCGTGCTTCGCCGCGCCCGGGAAGTCGATGATCGTGTTGATCCGTTCAGCGGGTACGCCGAGTTCCAGCGCCAGTTCGATGTAGGGAGCGCCGAAGGTGTCGATGAAGGCGTCGACCGTGCCGTCGGCCGCGGCGCGGACGCGCTCGCCGACGCCCTCTCCGTAGGTCACCGGGATCGCGCCGTGCCGGGTGAGCCAGGCGTGGTGGGGCTCGCTCGCCAGACCGATGACGGTGGCCCCGGCCTGCCGGGCGAGTTGCACGACGAGAGAGCCCACCCCGCCGGCGGCCCCGGAGACGACGACGGTCTCGCCACGCCCGACCTTGACGGCGTGCACCGCCGCGTACGCCGTGGTGCCGGCGACGAAGAGCGCGCCGGCCTGCTCCCATGGGACGCCCGGCGGTCGGGGGGTGAGGTGGTCCTCCGCCACGATCACGTACTCGGCGTGGCTGGCCCGGTCGTCGGTGAAGCCGATCACCTCGGCACCGACGGCGAATCCGGTGACTCCCGCGCCGAGTTCCTCGACGATCCCGGCGAGGTCGCTGCCCTGGCCCGACGGGAACGTCGCCGGAAACCTGTCGTGGAAGAACCCCTGCCGGATCACGGCCTCGCCCGGGTTGATCCCGGCGGCCACCACCTTGACGAGCACCTGCCGTTCACCGGGCGTGGGACGGGGGGCGTCGACCACGTTCAGTACGTCGATGCCCCCGTACTCCGCGAATCGCACTGCTTTCGGCATCGTGGCTCCTCTCATCGCGCTGCGGGGAACAGAAGGGGGAACAGAGAGTGGGGACTACCCGGGCTGTCGGTCGTTCACAGCCCCACAATGCGTTCGGCGTTGCCGTGCGCGATGCGCGCGAGGTCGGCCGGCGCGTGCGGTGCGGAACGCAGGAACCCCACCGCCTCGGCGCTGGACTCGAAGGGGTAGTCGATGGCGAACAGCACCCGGTCGGCACCGACGGCATGGACGGCTCCCAGCAGTGCGGCATGCGACATGACTCCGCTGGTGGTCACGTACACGTTCTTCCGCAGGTAGTACGAGGGCAGGTGCTTCACCCTCCGCTCAGCCGGCACCTGGGAGTAGCGGCTGTCGAGCCGGGCCATCTGGAACGGCAGCAGTTCGCCCATGTGTCCCAACATCAGCGACGCGCCCGGGAACTGGTCGAACACGCCGCCGTAGATCAGGCGGAGCGCATGGGCGCCCACCATCGCGGTCCAGCCCCAGGACGGCCCCACCAGCGCGGGATACCCGTTGAACACACGCCAGTTGTCGGCCGGAATCGCAGCCGGATGCAGATACAGCGGCACGCCCAGGCGCTCCAGCTCGGCCCATACCGGCCTGAACTGCGGCTCGTCCAGATAGTGCCCCTGCACATGGTCGTTGAACAGCACGCCCTTGAGCCCGAGTTCCTTCACCGCCCGGCGCAGCTCCACGACCGCGGCCGTGGGGTCCTGCAGCGGCAGGACCGCGAAGCCCGCGAACCGTTTCGGATGATCGGCGACCACCTTGGCCAGATAGTCGTTGACCCGCCGCGCGACGGCCACGGCCTCCGCCGGATCCTCGATCACTTCCAGACCCGGCGTGGCATACGAGAGGACCTGCATGTCGACGCCGTTGGCGTCCATGTCCGCCAACCGCAGCTCGGTCCTGTCGTCCAAGCGCCGGTACCACTCCCGCTTGATCGCCTCCGGCACGTCCGTGCGCTCACGGATCGCCGCCTCCTGCCGGATGGCTCCAGGGATGGCGAACGCCTCTTCCACGGCCACGATGCGCATCTTCTTCTCCTTCTTGGCGTTCCGGTCGCCCTTCGAGCCGCCGGGCACCGCGTCGGCGGCGAGCGCGGGTTGTCCCGCGGCCAGCCCGCCGGCCACGGCGGCTCCTCCGGCAGCGGCGGTCGCGGCGATGAATCTGCGCCGAGTGGCCGCGGTCGGGGGCTCGGCCGGCGGAGTCACGGCTTGGACGGGACGTTCGTTGGACATGTCCGCTCTCCCTCATTGGTGGCGCGGTGATTGTCTGGACGTGCCGATCGTTGTCGCGCTCCGCGAAGGTGCGCATCGTTCCCCCAGGAGTGGTCCGACGGCCCGGGGTCAGTTCGTCAGTCGGTCTTCTCGCCGCTCTCGGCCAGGATCCTGTCGCGCACGCCGGCGAGGGCTCCCGCCATCGCGCCCGCGGGCCTGCCGAAGGTGGTGGCCGAGAACTGGGCGGGCTCGGTCTTGGCGGTGAAGGAGTGCGGGTAGGCGAACTCCCGGAGTCCTTCCTCGCCCTGCTTGCGCCCGTATCCGCTGTCGCCGCGACCGCCGAAGGGCACGGCGGGGTTGATGGAGAAGACCAGGGCGTCGTTGATGCTGGTCATGCCGACGCGCAGCTGACGGGCGATGTCCTCGCCGCGGTCGCGGCTGAAGACGGCGCTGCCCAGTCCGTACCGGCTGGCGTTGATGTGCGCGATGGCCTCTTCGGTGTCGGTGACCTTGACGATCGCGAGTGTCGGTCCGAACGTCTCCTCCGTCGCCGCCAGGGCGTCGGGGCTCACGCCGACGAGGATGGTGGGAGAGACATAGCGCTCTCCCACTGCCTCGATGCCACCGACAGTGGCTGTCGCACCGCGGTCGAGAGCATCCTGGATGTGCTCCCGGATGATCGGGATCTGGGTGGGCAGGGGAACCGGCCCGATCTCCGCGTCCTCGTCGCTGCCGACGCGTACCTGCTTGGCGAGGTCGCTGATCTTCTCGACTAACGCGTCGTGCACCGACTCGACGACGTAGGCCACTTCGAGGCTGATGCAGCCGTGTCCGGTGTTCTGTATGGCGCCCCAGACGATGTGCTTGGCGGCTTCGTCCAGGTCGGCGTCCTCGGCCACGATGACGCCGTCCTTTCCGCCGAGTTCCAGCAGAACGGGGGTCAGGGTCTGCGCGCACTGGGCGGCCACCGCCTTGCCCGTGTTGACACTGCCGGTGAACGCGAGCTTGTTCAGGCCGGACTCGATGAGTGCCTGGCCCGTGGGCCCGAACCCGTTGAGGCACTGGAGGACGTCCGGGAAGTCGGGGACCGCGCGCTGCCAGGCCCGGACGAGCCACTCCCCGATGCCGGGCGTGATCTGGCTGGGCTTGAGGATGGCGGCGTTTCCGGCCGCGATCGCCTCGACCAGGATGGCCCCCGGCGTGAGCAGGGGGAAGTTCCATGGGCCGATGACACCGACGACGCCGTAGGGCTGGTATTCGACCCACGCACGCTGGTTGGGCACGGTGCGGCTGCCGGGGACCTCCCGGCGTCCCAGCACGCGCTCGGCGTTCTCGACGGCGTACTGCACGTGCTCCAGAATCCCGAGCACCTCCACGCGGGCTTCGTCGAGCGGCTTGCCGTTCTCGGCGTGGATGAGAGCGACTCCCTCCTCGCCGCTGATGGCCATCTCCCGCCGCCATGCGCGCAGTTGCTCGGCACGGCCCTCGAATCCGAGGTCCCACCAGGGCCCGGAGACCGAGCGGGCGGCAGCGACGGCCGCGGCCGCCTCCTCCTTGCCGGCCACGGGGTACCGGGCGAACTCCGCCCCGGTGGCCGGATCGACGGTGACCACCTCGCTCCCGTCCTGTCCGATGACTCCGTCACGGGTGATCGTTGAAGTGTTGTCGGTCACGGGTCTCTCCCACTTTCTGACGACCGCCTGCGCCCGAGCAGCACCCCGAGGTGATGGGCAGATGGCGGACGCCGTGTTCGGCGCGATGAAGGGCCGCCGTGTGACGGCGGGCGCGCGCCGAGGCGAATGACTTGAGCGATGGCTCGAAGGCCTTGGCAAGTACCAGATTATCAACCTACTGACTAGTGTCAAGCGCTTGATAGTTAGTAAAACACTTGGGACTCAGTCGGTCAGGTCGAGGGCGGCGCGGACGATGCTGTCCGCGTCGAGCCCGTGCTCGCGGTAGACGTCCTCCAGCGATCCGGACTGCCCGAACCGCGTCACGCCGAGGGAGGAGACAGGCACACGGTTGACGGTGGCCAGGAAGGCCAGGGTGTGCGGATGGCCGTCGAGGACCGTGACCAGAGGGGTAGCGCGCTCGGCCGGGAATACCTGGTCCAGCACCCAGGAATCGGCCTGCTCGTGGCCCTGCCTGGCACGCACCGCCCGGTACAGGAGATCGGGACTGGTGACACACACCACCTCCGCCGGGACTCCGACCTGCGCCAGACGATCAGCGGCCGCCAGCGCCTCCGGCACCACCGCGCCCATCGCGGCGATGGTGACCTTGGCGTCGTCGGTGCGCAGCAGGGGATACGCCCCGGCGACGACCTGGCGCCGGCGACGCTCGCGTGCGGCGGGGTCGCCCGGCACGCGGGCCAGGGTCTGGTCGATGGGCCGCGTCGACAGCCGTACGTACGCGGAACTGCCGTCCGGTCTGCCGAGCCGGGCCAGGCCGGCGAGCAGCGTCCATTCGGCGTCGAGGGCGAACGCCGGTTCGTAGGTGACGCAGCCGGGCTGCTCCAGGCCGATGGACGGGGTCTTGACCGACTGGTGCGCACCGCCTTCCGGGGCCAGCGAGACCCCGGAGGGTGTACCGACCAGAAGGGACTGTCCGCCGGCGTAGATGCCGAACGACCAGGGTTCGAGGGCGCGTTCGACGAAGGGGTCGTACAGCACGCCGATCGGCAGGAGCGGCTGTCCCCACTTGCTCCAGCAGGCACCCAGTTCGCCGATCAGGCCGACGAGGTTCGTCTCGGCGATGCCCAGTTCGATGTGCTGCCCGGACGGCTTCTCCCGCCAGTGCAGGATGGTCTCGGCGTCATCGGAGAACCAGTCGCGCCGTTCGGTGGACGACCACACTCCGACCTTGTTCACCCACCCGCCCAGGTTCGTGCTGGAGCTGACATCGGGGCTGACGGTGACAACCCGTGCGGCCACTTCCGGGGCAGCCCTGGTCAGATCCAGCAGAAGCCGGCCCAGCGCGGCCTGCGTGGTCGCGGTCCCGGTCGGTGTCCGCCCGATGTCGACGGGCACGGCCGGCGGCGCGTGGTGCGCCGGCTCGGTCCTGCGCAGCCGCCCAGCGGTCCGTCGGCACAGCTCATGAGCCGCGCTGTCCTCGTCGAAGGCGCGCCAAGGATCCGCCGGGTCGGCGCCGAGCCGCTCGGCGAGCTCTCGCATCTGCTCCTCGGTCAGCAGCGCCGAGTGGTTCTGCGGATGCCCCTGGCTGGCCAGCGAGTGGCCCTTGATGGTGTAGGCGAAGATCACCGTGGGGCGGCTGTCGTCGATCGCCGAGAAGGCATCGTCCAGCGCGGCCAGGTCGTGGCCGCCCAGGTTGGCCATCGCGGCCACCAGCGCCGAGTCCTCGACCTGGTCGAGCAGTGCGCGGATCCGGTCGGCGCCGGGGCCTTCGGGCAGCCGCAGACGCAGTTGCCCGGCATCGCACCGCAGGAGCCGCTGGTATTCCGGGTTGGTCATCGTGTCGATCCGCTGCCGCAGCTCCTCGCCGCCCGGCCGGGCGAACAGTTCCTCCAGCCGCCGCCCGTACTTGAGTGTGATCACCTGCCAGCCGGCCGCGGTGAACATGCCCCGCAGCTTCTCGGCGGCGATGTCGGGCACGACCCGGTCCAGCGACTGCCGGTTCAGGTCGACGATCCAGACGACCTCCCCCAGCTCACCCACGGCGGGATCCAGCACGGCCTCCCACACCGCGCCCTCGTCCAGCTCGGCATCACCCACCAACGAGAACTGCCGCCCGGTACCCACGTCGCCGACGGTGGCGTTGACATAGCGCCGAGAGAGAGCGCCCCAGATCGGAGCGGTCGCGCCTATGCCGACGGACCCGGTCGAGTAGTCGACCGGGTCCGGATCCTTGGACCGGCTCGGATAGCTCTGCAGGCCGCCGAACTCGCGCAGCCTCGGCAGATAGGACGGGTCCAGCTCGCCCAGCAGGTAGCTGATCGCGTGCAGCACGGGCGATGCGTGCGGTTTCACCGACACCCGGTCCTGCGGCCGCAGATGCCGGAACCAGAGCGCCGTCATGATCGACACCATCGACGCCGACGACGCCTGGTGCCCGCCCACCTTGAGTCCCGAGGGATTCGCACGTACGCGGTTCGCGTGGTGGATGATCGCCGACGACAGCCAGAGCACCCTGCTTTCCACCTCGCGCAGAACGACGAAGTCGTCCTGGGTGTCGGGCGGCGTGGTTACTGGGCTGCTCATGACTGACCAACTCCTGCGGTCGGCGGCGACTCCGGAGAGGCCATCCGACCATCAGCGCGTGAGCGGTCCACTCAGCCGCTCTTGAACTGGAGCCAAGTTAGTTATGAGGCATCGATCCAGTCAACACTAAGGACACAGGCATGGGATCTCACATGTAATTCTCATGACTCAGCGCCAAGAGTTGAGATAGTCTCGCCGGACGGGCAGGCAGTCATCACCTGCCCGCCAGCCATGACTGCCCTAAGCGCGCGGAACCGCGTAACGAGCCGCGAGTGCCGGCTGGTTGCCACCCGAGACGAAAGCGGTCTCCGCGGCGAGCAAGGCATCCAGGGCGGAGTCCTGACCCTCCAGACCGGGGGCACAGACGGTCTCACCCAGGCGCAGCCCGGCCAGACTGGCCGACGCCACGTCCTCGGGCGTCATCGCCCAGGGGATGTTGTGGCCGGCACCGCTGTTCCACTCCGTCGCCACCACGCCGGGGCACACCACCTGGACGCGGACCGGGGTGTCGGCGAGTTCACCGGCGAGGGTACGAGTGAAGCCCAAGGTGGCAGCCTTGGCGGCGACGTACAGGGTGCGCCGGGGCGCTCGCGGGTCCGTGAAACCCGCGCTGAAGGCGAGAAGCGAGGCGACGGTGACGATGGCACCTTCGCCTGCCGCGAGCATTCCGGGAAGTGCGGCGTGCACCAGCCGGACGGGAGCGACGGCGTTGAGGGTGAGCAGGCGGTCGATGTCGGCCGACTCGACATCGATGAGCGGGGCGTAGCCGCCGGCGCCGGCGTTGCTGATCAGCGTGCGTACGTCCCCGGCGGCCAGGCGGTCGGTGACAGCGGTGATGCCGTCGTGGGTCATGAGGTCGGCGGGCAGCACCTCGACGACTGCCCCACGGGCGCGGAGATCCTCGGCGAGGTCGGCGAGCCGGTCGGCGCGTCGCGCCACCAGGATCAGGTCGTGGTCATCGGCCAGGAGCCGGGCGTAGGCGGCGCCGATGCCGGAGGAGGCGCCAGTGATCAGAGCGAGAGTACGAGTCATGGGGACAGTGTTATTCAATAACTAGATCAGAGTCAAACGCTTGATACTCATGAAGTGTCGTATCCTTCTTCCGTGATACGAAACGATGAGGAGCCCGTCGAGCCCAGCGCTCTTGACCGGGTGACCTGGGCGTTGCGCCGCGCGGAACTGGCGGTACTGGCACTCAAGGAGCAGCGGCTGCGCCCGCTGGGACTGGCGGCCTCGCACTACACCCTCCTGATGTCGGTGCACTCCGACCCGGGACTGACCGGCGCCGAACTGGCCCGCCGCCTCAACGTGACCCCGCAGGCCATCGCGTCACTGGTGGCACGGCTGGAGAGCCGCGGGCAGCTGGAGAGACGCGAGCACCCGCGCCACCGGCATGTGCAGGAGCTGCACCTCACCGACGCCGGGCGCGAGGTCCTGCGCGCGGCCGACAAAGTGATCGCCGCCATCGAGCTGCAGATCACCGGTGGTCTCGGCCCGGAGGAGACAGTGCAGTTGCGGGGGCTGCTCGACCGGGTGGCCGAGACAGTTCGCGAGGACTGAGCCGCGGCAGGCCCTCAAGAAGGACCAGTGGTCAGGTAGTTGGCCGTGATCAGGTGTTTGACATATGCCCAGGTGTCGTATTCTCACGGCGTGAGACACGATGATGACGGGCTGATCGCTGCCGACGCACTGGACCGGGTGACCTGGGCGATGCGGCGGGCGGAGTGGGCTGCCCAGGCCTGGAAGGATCAGCGGCTGCGACCGCTGGGTCTCGCGGCCGCGCAGTACACCCTGTTGATCAACGTCCATTCCGATCCCGGTCTGACCGGCGCGGAACTGGCCCGCCGCCTGAACGTCACCCCGCAGGCAGTGGCCTCCCAGGTGGCCCGCCTGGAGGAGCGTGGCCACCTGGAACGCCGACCGCACCCGCGCCACCGCCACGTGCAGGAGCTGCACCTCACCGACGCCGGCCGCGAGGTCCTGCACGCGGCCGATGCCGTGATCGTGGAGATTGAACAGCAGATCGCCGAGAAGCTCGGCCCCGAGAAGACCTCGCAGCTGAGGGCACTCCTCGATGAGGTGGCTGACGCGGTCCGGGCGCCTTGACCGATCCCGTTCCAGACGGGAAGCGGGCCCGTGCCCGGCCGCGCCGAGCGCGCTGATCACCGCCCGTGCTGTTCCACGCTTCCAGCGGCGCGTTCCACCCCCGCCCGAAGGAGAACCGATGGGTCATCCCACACTCGATCCCCTCGATCTCCAGGTACTGCAAGCGCTGCAGCTCGACGGGCGTGCCCCGTTCAGCCGCATCGCCGCCGTCCTCGGGGTCTCCGACCAGACCGTCGCCCGGCGGTACCGGCGGCTGCACGACTCCGTCAACGTGCGCGTGCTCGGCATGACGGACGAGAACCGCCTCGGTCGGCAGAGCTGGATGGTACGACTGCACTGCACTCCGGACGTGGCGGAACAGCTCGCGGACGCACTCGCCAAACGCCCCGACACGCTCTACGTGAATCTCATCTCCGGTGGCACCGAGGTCGTCTGCGGCATGAAACCACGCAGCCGAAAGGAACGGGACGAGCTGCTCTTCGACCGGCTCCAACGCACCCCGCAGATCGTCACGGTGACCGCCCACTGCCTGCTGCACTCCTTCTACGGCGGCCCACTCGGTGGGCTGAACAAGTCCAACGCGCTCACCCCCGACCAGGAGGCTGCTCTGCGACTGCCGACTCCGGTGTCGCTCGATGCCCCCGTCACTCCGGACGAGGCCGACAAGGCGCTGCTCGCGATGCTCCGCCGCGACGGCCGGGCCACCCTCACCGACCTGCAGAAGGCCACCGGCCAGTCGGAGTCGGCGGTCACACGGCGGCTCGAGAACCTGCGCTCCACCGGCGTGCTGTACTTCGACGTGCAGTACGACCACGGGCCTCTCGGGCAGGACGTCGGCGCCATGCTCTGGCTCACCGTGGCGCCCCGCGCGCTCGCCGACGTCGGCCGCAGCCTCGCCACACACCCGGAGGTGCATTTCGCGTCCGCCACCACCGGCCAGGCCAACATCGTCGTCTCCGTGCACTTCCGGAGCCCCGACGAGTTGTACACCTACCTGAGCGAGAAGATCGGTGCCCTCGACGGCATCCAAGCGGTGGAGTCGGCTCTCATCCTGCGCCAGGTCAAGCAACTCAACTACGAACCGACCCGCTGACCGCGGTACGCGATCGCGTCGAGGTCGGCACGTCGCGGCCCGGGACCCGAGGGGATGTGGGTCCCGGACCACGCGCGGGCGCCTTCCCGTCCCCACGGACGCGCCCCATACCGGTACCGGCCGCTCCATGCCCTGGTGCGACCCAGGCCGGTACGTTCTGCTGCCCTGCCTCTCAGAAGGGCCCCTTGATCAGGTGGGTGCTCAGCTCTCCGGGTGAGCCAGTTCCACGTCGAGCTCACGTCCCGGCCCGTCCACGGCCACCGGCGCGGCAACCGGCGGATAACCGCCGGCGATCACCGAGTAGTCGCCCGCGTCCAGGTCGGTGAAGGCATAGCCGCCGTCCGGCCCGGTGGTCGCCGTGCCGATGACGTTGCCCGCCTTGTCCACGAGCGTGACCCGCGCGTCGGTCAGTGGCCGGCGATCGGCGCCCGCCCGCACGGTGCCCCGAAGTACCGCCCCCGGCCACAACGCCACGTCCAGACGGGCGAGTCGGGGGCCGAACACCCGCACCGGGAGAGCGGCGGGCCGGAATCCCGCCGCGTTCACGATCACCGTGACCTCACCTTGCGGCAGCTCTCCGAACGCGAACGCGCCTGCTGCGTCGGTCGTTTCAGCGGCCAGTGCCTCTCCCCGCGCGTCTGTCACCGCCACCGTCGCGCCCTGCACGGGCGCCCCGTCTCCGGCGGTGACCACCGTGCCGGCCAACCCGCTGTTCGCGGACAGCAGGAGGTCGTGGGACAGCGGCTCCTCACCCACCACCACGGTGGACGCCTGCGGCTGGTGGCCCTCCGCCGCCGCGATCAGAACGTACGATCCCGCGCTCGGTGCGTCCAGACGGTAACGCCCGCCGGAATGCGCCACGGCCCGGCCCAGTTGGCGCCCGCCCAGTGAGATCAGCGTCAGCGTGGCTCCCTCGACGGCCTCCCCACCCGTCTCAAGGGTCCGGCCGTACAGGGCGGGACCCTGTCCACCGTCAGGGACGAACGTGTCGCCACCGGTTGCGGAGCCGACCGCGCCCGGTCGCTGTCCGGGCTCCTCCTCCGACCGCCCCCGGGCATGGGCACCGACCAGCACCGGTTCCGGCTCGAACGCGGCGGAGGGCTCGGCAGCCTCGGATGCCACCTGATCCGCGGAACCGGCGACAGTCGTCATCGTGCGCTGCGGAGTCCGCAGCAGTACCGCGCCGACGAGTGCGGCGAACAGGGCCAGACACGCGGCCACGATCAGACACAGGTAGAGGCCGTCGAGGAAGGCCTCGCCCAACGCGCCCATGGCCCGGCCGGTGTCCTGGCCGAGGTTGACCCGGGCCGCCGCTCCCAGGCCGCCGGCGTCCACGGCGTCGGTGATCCGGTCGGCCACGGGTCCGGTGAGGCCGACGTCACGCAGGTGGCCGGGCAGGGTGTCGTCGCTCTTCGTCGTCAGCAGGGTGCCCAGCACGGCCGGGCCGAGCACGGCGCCGACCTGCCGGAAGGCGTTGTTGCCCGCCGCCGCCATACCGGCCAAGTGGTGCGGCACCGCCGCGACCGCCGTGGCGGTCATCGGGGTGATCACCAGACCGAGGCCGAGGCCGAGCAGGCCCAGCCGCCAGGCCAGCGGACCGAATCCGGTCCCGGCGTCGATCGCGGTCAAGGACAACAGCGATCCCACGGTGACCAGCAGGCCGGTGGTGATCATGACCCGAGGCTGGATCCGGTGCATGAGGCGCCCTGCCAGCGCGCCAACCACCAGGGACACCACACTGACGACCAGCAGTCGATAACCCGCGTGCAGGGTGTCGAGACGCTGCACCATGCCGAAGTAGAGGCTCAGGACGAAGAAGAAACCGATCAGCCCCAGAAATGTGACCATGGCGATGAGGGCCGTCGCGCTGAAGGCCGCGCTGCGGAACAGCGACAGGTCCAGCATCGGGCTCGTGCTGCGCCACTCGACCAGGACGAAGGCGACGGCGCCGACCGCCGCCAGCGCAAGGGCCGCGATCACCCGGCCCTCGGTGAACGAGGCGGCACCGCCCTCGATGACGCCGTAGACCAGCGCGCTGATCGTCACCGCTGCCGTGATCTGACCGGGCCAGTCCAGCCGACGCTCACCGGGAGCGCGGGAGTCGGTCACCAGCGGTGCCGCGACCGCCAGGGTGATGACCGCAACCGGTATGACCGGAAGGAAGATCCACCGCCAGATGGTGTGGTCGAGGATCACACCGGCGATCAGCGGGCCGACGGCCAGGGCGGCCATCAGGGACGCCGCCCAGAGGCCGACGAACTTACCGCGCTTGCGGGGGTCGGGCACGGCATGGCTGATCAGGGCCAACGTCGACGGCAGCAACGCGGCCGCGCCCAACCCGGCGCACGCCTGACCGACCCACAGAACCTCGATCGACTGTGCCGACAGTGCGATGACGGCTCCCGCACCGGCCAGCGCGAGGCCTGCCAGATACACCTTCTTGCGGCCGTGTACGTCGCCGAAGACCCCGGCGGTCAGGATGAAAGCGGCCATGGGGAGCTGGAACGCGGACGAGACCCAGGTCAGTTGGGAGGTCGACGCGTGCAACGCGCTCTGAATGGCGGGCAGGCTCACCGAGACGGTGGTCACTGGCAGATAGGCGACGAACATCCCGAGACAGGCCATGACCAGCGTGGCCACCTGCCGTTCTCGCGGCTTGTTCACCGTTGGCGCGACGTTCAAGAAACTCTCCTCTGTAGCGCGGCGAGGCCGCACTCGGCTTACACGCCGATACCTTTCGGCCACTCCCGCCTCCCGAGCCAGCCACAGCTTCCAGAACCAGGAAAACCGACATCCTGAGCGGCCTTGCGAGGGATTTCCGACGGGCCAACGGCTTCCGACCGCAGTGCGGGCGAGCCTTCGGCCTGACTCGGGCCCGCCCCAGGAAGTGGCCGCCGGTCCGGAGAGACCTGCTTTACGGAAGCTTCATATGCCGAGTGGCAGATGCCTCATGAGGCACCTGTTGCCTGGCGGGCATGCAGGTCTTTCTCGTACCGCCGTCGTCGTCGGCCGCCGTTGATCACGGTGCTCTGCGGCACCTGACGACGGCCGCGCACACCACTCTGTCCGGTTCCGTGGCGTTCGGCGTGCTCCTTCATCTGGGGTGGGCCGGGCAGGTGGACCCGGTGGAGCAGACGCTCAGCGAGTACGCGCTGCATAGGGCAACCGCCGGCCTGTTCAAGGCATGTGTGGGTGCCGCGGCGGCGGGGTCGGTGGCGTTGCTCGCGGGTCTGCTCCGCCGGGTCACCTTCCACGGCCTCGTCAGCGACCAGGAAGTTCTGGACGCCTACGCCCGCTGCGACATCTTCCGCATGCCCGGCACCGCGGAACTGCAGAGCCGGTCACCATGGAGGCCATGGCCGCGGGCAAGCCCGTCGTCGCGGCCGACGCGATGGCCCTGCCGCACCTCGTCCACCCCGGCCCCAACGGCTACCACTTCCCGCCCAGTGATGTGCGCGCCCTGGCCGACCGCCTCATGGAGCTGCTCGACGACCCGGCTTCCCGGCGCCGGATGGGCGAGGCCGACGGGAAGATCGTCGCCGGCCACGGCATCCACCGTACGCTGACCACATTCGAGGCCCTCTCCCTCCACGCCGCCGGTCACCCCGCGGCCACGACGGCCCTCCCCCTCCCCGCCTCGACGATGGAAAGCGAGCACGATGAGTACGCAGCGCGTTCTGGTCGTCGATGACGAACCCAAGATCCGCATGACCGTCCGCGGCTACCTGGAGGCGGACGGGATCCACGTCATCGAAGCCGCGGACGGACCGTCCGCCCTGCAGGCCGTCACCCGCGACCGGCCGGACCTCGTGGTGCTCGATGTGATGCTCCCCGGGCTCGACGGATTCCAGGTCCTGCGCCGCATCCGGGAAGCGAGTCAGATCCCGGTGATCATGCTCACCGCCCGGGACGAGGAGGTCGACCGGCTGATCGGCTTCACCACCGGCAGCGACGACTACGTCACCAAGCCGTTCAGCCCCCGCGAACTGGCACTACGGGTGCGCGCCATCCTGCGGCGCACCGACAGCCGCCCCGAGACGGCCCACAAGGACGACGTGCTGCGCTTCGACGGACTGACTGTCGATCCCGAGACACGGACCGTCCTCGTCGACGCCGACCGGACGGTGGAGCTGTCCGCCCTCGACTTCGATCTGCTGTTCGTCATGGCCCGGGTCCCCGGGCGGGTCTTCACCCGGCGCGGACTGCTGACCCAGGTATGGGGCGAGGACTTCTTCGGCGACGAGCGCGTTGTGGACGTGCACATCCGTACCCTGCGGCGCGCGTTGAGCGACGACGCGAGCGCACCCCGGTTCGTGGGCACCGTCCGCACCATCGGCTACCGGTTCGTCGGGCGCCCCGCCTAGCGGCCAGGAAGGACACCCAGCCATGTCGCCCTCCGGCTTCCCGGCCTACCACAGGAGTCGAGCGCGACTGCGCCGAATCCAGGAGCGTCTGTCGCTGCGCAACCGGCTGGTGCTCTCACATGTCATGGTGCTCCTCCTGGCACTGCTGGCCATGGCGGCGATCAGCGCGCTGATCGAGGTGTGGCTGGGGCTGGACGACGTCGAAGGCGACGTGGTCCTGCAGGTCGGCCTTCTGTTCGGACTGGCCGCGGCTTTCCCGGCATCCTTCGCCCTGTCCCGGTTTCTGCTGCGTCCGCTCGACAGGGTGCGCGCCGCCACGGCGCGGCTCGCCGAGGGACACTACGACGACATCCTCGAACTCCCCAGCGAGCCGGGCCTGGCAGCGTTGGTCGAAGACGTCAACACGCTGGCGGCAGCCCTCGCCGACACCGAACGCCGCCGCGCCCGGCTGATCTCCGAGGTCGCCCACGAGATGCGAACCCCCATCACCATCCTGCGCGGCCAGATCGAGGGCATGGCCGACGGCATCTTCATCCCCGATGAGGCGATGTTCGCCTCCCTCGCCGACGACCTGGACCGACTGCAGCGCCTGACGGGCGACCTCTCCAGCCTGTCCCGGTCGGAGGAGGGCGCCTTCACTCTTCACCGGGAGCCCACCGACGTGGCCACACTGGCACGGGCCACGGCCGAGCGACTGCGCCCCCAGTACGACGACCAGCTGGTGACCCTCGCCGTGGACGCAGGCACCCCCGTCGGCGCTTTCTGCGACCCGGACCGGATCGCCCAGGTCCTGGTGAACCTGCTCGGCAACGCACTGACGGCATGCGATCGGCACGGGCATGTGGCGCTGTCCGTGCACACCGAACCGTCTACCGTGCACCACGTGGTCGTCCGCGTCATGGACGACGGCATCGGCATCGCCGAACACAACCACGAGCGCATCTTCCACCGCTTCGAACGCCTTGAGCATCCCGGCCGGCCCGCCGCTGCCGCCGGCGGCAGCGGCATCGGCCTGACCATCGCCCGGGGCATCGCCCAAGCCCACGGCGGAGACATCACCGCGGAATCCGCTGGGTTGGGCAAGGGAGCAACGTTCACCTTGCGCCTACCGCAGGAACCCGCCACAGGGGGCGGCATGCCTCCGGTTTCCCGCTGACTCCATCGATCCCGGAGGATCTGAGGAGTCCGGCTTCGGGCGCCGTTGCAGAAGTGGGTGCCGGCGTGGCGAACCCGGCTTCATGGAAGCTTCATACGCCGAGTGGTACGTGCCTCACGAGGCGGCTGTTGCCTGGCGGTCATGCAGGCACCCCTCGTCCCGCCATCGACCGCCGTCGATCACCATGCTTTGCGGCACCTGACAACCGCGGCTCGCACCGCGCTGTCCGGTTCCGTCGTGCTCGGTGTGCTCCTCCGTCCGGAGTCGAGCGGACACGTGGATCCGGTTGGGCACACGCTCAGCGAGTCCGTGCTGCATGAAGGAACCGCCGGCCTGTTCACGGGCCTGCGTGGGCGCCGCGGCGGCGGGGTCGGCAGCGTTGAGCGTCCGGTGCGCCGGACTCGTGCTCAGTCGTAGACCTGCTCGCGAACCCGGCGCGCCGTCGTCCGACCCGGACACGGCGGGACGGATCTTCGAGGTGACGCTCACCCGCCACGGGACCAAGTGGTCGATCGTCGGGCCGTTCAGTTCCTGATCCATTCCTCGTAAGCCGCCTGGCCGAGGTCCGCTCGCCCACGGTCTCACCGGAGCGGGCGAGGCGGAGGCGCAGGCGCAGGCGCAGGCGCAGGCGGCGCCATGAAGCCCCCGATGAACCGCGTAACGATCTGAAGGAACGTGAGAGTGGAACAGACCATGATGGCGGTCCGCCTGTTCGAACATGGCGGGCCCGAGGTGCTCAAGTACATAGAGGCGCCTATTCCCGAGGTCGGCCCCGACGACATCTTGATGCGCGTGCACGCCACGGCCGTCAACAGCTGGGATCTCCGGTACCGCTCGGGCAACCTGCCGCAGCCTCTCCCGGGACGGCCGTCGTGGCCGCTGCCGTTCCAGCTCGGCCGGGACGCGGCCGGTGAAATCGTCGCCATCGGCGAGAACGTCACCGGGTGGCGCCCCGGCGACAGGGCGGTGCAGCTTCCGCACCCGCCGTGCCGCGACTGCGCCCTGTGCGTACGCGGGCTCGAGAACCTGTGCATCGACACCGCCTACCCCGGACACCAGGTCTTCGGCGGATACGCCCAGTACGTCGTGCGTCGCCAGGACGCGATCCTGCCCATCCCCGACGGCGTCGACTTCGAGACAGCCGCAGCCACCATGTGGACCTACACCACCCCGCTCAACTGTGCGCGGCAGGCACCTGTCGGTCCCGGCGACACGCTGGTCATCACCGGCGCCAGCGGCGGGATGGCGATCGCCTGCGCACAACTGGCGAAGTTGAGCGGAGCCACCGTCATCGGCACCACCACCAAGCCGGACCGCGACGAAGCGCTCAGGAAGCTCGGCTACGACCACATCCTGCACTCCACCGATCCCCGACTGCCGGCACAGGTCAGGGAACTCACGCGCGGTCTGGGCGCCGACGCCGTCTGGGACTGTGTCGGCGGCAACGACTTCTTCCAGCTCTCCCTTTCCTGCATACGGCTCGGCGGCGCGGTCATCGTCCTGGGCACACCGGCCAACCAGGGCTCCCGGCTTGAGCTGGACGCACTCGCGCTCATCGGCGGGCAGGTGAGGATCGCCAGTGTGCGCGGCGCGACCCTGCGGGACCAGCAGTTGTGCCTGGAACTGCTGGCGGCCGGAAAGATCAACCCGATCATCGACCGGGCCTTCCCCCTGGCAGAGGCGGCCGAGGCCCACGCATACCTGGAAAGCCAACGACAGACCGGCAAAGTCCTCCTCCTGCCCTGACACCCGGATCGATTACTGAAGGGGTGAAGGCGGGAGAGCCCCACTGACGATCCAGGCGGCTAGGTGTGGGCCAGGTGCGCTGTTCGGAGAGGTCGGCGTCGCGGCTGACGGGCCGACCGCTCACCGGAGCCCTTCTTCCTCCGGTGGGCGGCTTGGTCTTTCTACTCCTCCTGCTCGGGATCCATCCCGGTGTCCCGCCCGTTCTGCTCTTCGGGGCTGCCCCTCTACCGGCACTGGCCCACCCGGGCCGCCCTGCTCTTCGACCTCGTCCTCGAAGGCCCCGACCTCGGCACCTACCCCGAACCGGGCAGCGCCGTGGGCGCCGTGGCCACCGCCTGGCTGAAGAGCCTGCGCGCCGGCGTCAGCGTGCCGGCCGTGCGCACCGCGGCTCTGGCCGTCACCGCCCAGGCCGACCACGACCCCGACAGCGCCCGGGCACTCGTCCGCATCGGCGAAGACCGCTACGCCGGCTTCAACAGGCTGCTGGAGCCTTCGGGCGTCCAGATCAGCGACGACGAGTTCACCCTCCTGTACGGGCCCGTCCTCGCCCGGCTCTTCCTCGACCGCGGCCAGGTCACCGACGCCTTCATCGATGCCGTCGTGGCCCAGTCGAAGAGCCAGGAGACCGCTGCGGGAAGCGGGCGCCAGTGCGGCGATTGGCCTCATGGAAGCTTCATGTGCTGGGTGGCACGTGCTTTATGAGGCGGCTGTTGTCTGGCGGTCATGCACGTACTCCTCGTCCCGCCGGTGGAAAGCAATGATCACCCTGCTGTGCGGCACCTGACTCCGGCGGTTGACTCCGCACTGTCCGGGTCCGTTGTGATCGGCGCGTTCCTTCGTCCGGGGTCGGCCAGGCGCGTGGACCCGGTTGGGCAGGCGGTCGGCGATGACGCACCGCATGGATGAAGCGCTGCATGAAGGAACCGCCAGCCTGTTCACCTCTGTGGGGGCAGCGCCGGCGGGGTCGGCGGCGTTGCTCGCGGGTCGGCTCCACAGCTGACTGCCGGCCGACGCGGCTACGTCGACGCCATCGGGTTCCCACACATGAGCGCCGGATCGACCTGTTAGAGGGGACTGGCCCGGCCGAAAAGCGACTTACCCGCTTGCGCTCACCGATCGGCCTGCACCGCGCGCCCACCCGCGCGTGGAGGCAGCGGTTGCCATTACTGCGGGGACCATCGCCGTCCTGCGCAGGCCCTGCCCGGCCTGGTGACAGCGCCGTGTCACACGCGCATACGACCTGACTCGCACAGCTCGCACACAGAAAGAAGAGGAGAACTGGAAATGAACCTGCGACGGAACATCTCGCGTCGAAGGATGATCGAAGGGGCATCGGCCGCGGCGCTCGTCACGGCGGCGGCAGCCACAGTGCCGGCGGCCATGGCCAGTCCGGAGGCAGCATCGTCCGGCCCGGGCCTGCCGAAGGGCAACTGGCGTATCGATACCCACGCGCACTACTCCCCCGACGTGTACAACGACTACCTGAAGCGCTACGGCCTGCTCGGCGCCATCACCGGGGCGTACGGTCCGTGGTCGGTCGATCGGCACGTGGCCTTCATGGACCAGTACCGGATCCAGGCCAGCGTCCTGTCGTTCGGCGACCTCCAGGTCACCGTCGGCCCGGTCGACGACCGGCGCGCCACCGCCCGCGCGGTCAACAACTACGCCCGCGACCTCGTGGACACCCGTGGTGACCGGTTCGGGATCTTCGCGGTCACTCCGATGCCCGACATCGAGGGCTCGGTGGCCGAGGTGGACCGCGCGCTCGGCGAACTGGATCTCGACGGCATCTGCCTGCTCACCAACTACAAGGGCACCTACCTGGGGGACCCTTCCTTCAAGCCTCTGTACGAGATCCTCAATGACCGCGGCGCCTACGTCTACGTCCACCCGACGGGTCCGGAGAACAACCCGGCTCCCAAGCTCTGCTTCGGCCCCGACATCCCGGCCGGAAACAACGTCTTCGAGTACACGTTCGACGCGACCCGTGCGATGACGAGCCTGATCTACAACGGTGTCCTGCGGGACTACCCGAACATCCGCTGGCACTTCACGCACTGCGGCGGGGCCCTGCCGTTCCTGGCCTACCGGCTCGCGACACGGCACTCGGCCTTCCCGCCGTTCAACGAGGTGCTGCCGGAAGGCCCCCTCAAGTACATCAAGCAGATGTACTTCGACGACGCACAGGCGTTCACCGCCGCGCAGTTGCAGCCGCTGTCGTCCCTTGTGCCCGACAGCCACATCATGTTCGGCAGCGACTGGCCGGCGACCCGCCACCTCTACGCGGCCGACAACGTCGAGACGATGCCCTTCCTCAAGGGCAGCCTGCCGCTTCTCAAGGCAGGTGACCCCGAACCGACCGTCGACGAGATCTACAGCCGGCGCGAGCGGATCGCTCTTGAGCGGACCAACGCCCTCGACCAGTTCCCGAAGCTGCGGGCGCGTATACGCCGCGCCGGCTAGCGCGGAGCCGCGACCGCACGCCAAGCCCGCCGCCCGCGCCCCGCTGACGGGGCGCGGGCGGCGCTCTGTGGAAAGCTCAGCGCCGGCCGACGGATCCGCAGGTCACGACCATCTCGAGTCGACGGTCAACCTCGTTCGACCACAGTGAGCGGCGACGAGCGTCACCCCACGGTCGCTGCCGCCGACAGCGGCGTACCACGGTCGTGGTACAGGCAGTGACCGCCGTAGGGCAATGCAAAAGCCGACCCCCTTGCAAGAACCTTGAGGCCTAAAACAACCCGGAGGTGGCTGGTGATCGAGGTGAACAACCTCAGCAAGAGGTACGGCGACAAGCTCGCGGTCGACGCGCTGAGCTTCACCGTGCGTCCTGGCGTGGTGACGGGCTTTCTCGGGCCCAACGGGGCGGGCAAGTCGACGACGATGCGGATGGTCATGGGTCTTGACCGCCCGTCGTCCGGAACCGTCCGCGTCAACGGCCGTCCCTACGAGGAGCACAAGGCCCCGCTGGAGGAGATCGGGGCGTTGCTGGAGGCGAAGTCGATCCACCCTGGACGCTCGGCGTATCACCACCTGCTCGCGCTGGCGGCGAGCAGCGGCATCGGCAAGCGGCGGGTGCTGGAGGTGATCGACATGGTCGGCCTGGCGGAGGTGGCCCGCAAGCGGGCGGGCGGTTTCTCGCTGGGCATGGGGCAGCGGCTGGGCATCGCCTCGGCACTGCTCGGCGACCCGCGGATCGTCATGCTGGACGAGCCGGTCAACGGCCTCGACCCCGAAGGCGTGCTGTGGATCCGCAACCTCCTCAAGGACCTCGCGGACCAGGGGCGGACCGTCTTCGTCTCCTCCCACCTGATGACCGAGATGGCGTTGATCGCAGAGGATCTCATCGTGATCGGGCGCGGCCGGCTGCTGTCCGCGGGCCCGCTCGCCGACTTCATCGCCCAGTCCGCCGGCCGGAGCGTACGGGTACAGTCGCCGCAGGCCGCGTCCCTGCGTGACCTGCTGGTGGGTGACGGTGTCTCGGTCAGCAGCAGCCGGCCGGGCGTGCTGGACGTCCAGGGGCTGGAGGCCGCCGAGATCGGCGAACGCGCCGCGGCCGCCGGGCTGGTACTGCACGAGTTGTTCGTCCAGGAGGCGTCACTGGAGGAGGCGTTCATGGAGCTGACCCGCGACTCCGTCGAATACCACGCCACCACCACCGAGTTCGCCACCGCCGGAAGGACGAACCGATGAGCACCACCGCCCTCGACACACAGGACACGGGCGACACACAGAAAACGACCGGGACCGCCGGTCGGCATGCGGGCGGTCAGCAGGTCACCTTTCCGCGGGTCGTCCACATGGAATGGATCAAGCTGCGGTCGCTGCGCTCGACGCTCTACACGCTGGCGATCACCGTGGCACTGGTCATCGGCTTCGGACTGCTGTTCAGCAGTGTGGTCGGCTCCGGAGATGGTCCGGGAGAGGATGATTTCGGGGACCCGACCTCGATCAGCCTGGGCGGGGTGATGCTCGCCTCGCTGGCCGTCGCGGTGCTCGGGGTCCTGATGAGTGCCGGTGAATACGCCACCGGGTCCATCCGCGCCACGCTGGCCGCGGTCCCGTCACGGCTGCCGGTGCTGTGGGCCAAGGTGGTCGTCTTCGCCGTGGTGAGCTTCGTGCTCATGTTCATCGCGGTCCTGGGAGCCTTCCTGGCCGGTCAGTCGGTCCTGTCCTCCCGCGGTCTGGACACCACCGCGCTGTCCGATCCAGGGGTGTTCCGGGCACTTGCCGGCGCGGCGGTCTACCTGACCGGTGCCGGACTGATCGGCCTGGCGGTCGGCGTCCTGCTGCGCAACACCGCCGGAGCGATCACCCTCGTGGTGGGCGCGCTGTTCGTGGTGCCCGGCCTCATCCAGCTACTGCCCAGCAACTGGAACGACGCCATCGGCCCGTACCTGCCGTCGAACGCGGCGAACGCGGTCATGACCGTACAGACGGCCAGTGACTCGCTGTCACCCGGCTCCGGGCTCGCGGTGTTCGCCGGTTACATCGTCGTGCTCCTGGCCGGCGCGGCCGTCCTGCTCAAGCGACGCGACGCGTGACCCCGGTTACGGATCTGTACTGAGGAACGGTGAAGCCGTGATCGGACCGGCGCCGCTGCGACGGATGACCGGCGCTCACCCGCGCCTGCTGGATGCCGCCCTCGCCACCCTTGTGGGCGGTGTCGGCATGCTGCCCTTGTTGGTCGGGCGGTGGCCCGACGGCGTACGACCGTCGGGCGCCGACGCCATCGCCGCGGTGGCCGCGTTCCTGCTTCTGCTGGCCCGCCGCCGGGCACCGCTGCCCGTCCTGGCGCTGGCGGTGCTCGGGGAGGTGGCCTTCACCGTCCTCGCGTCGTATCCGTCGCGGGTGCTGAAGGTCGCCGCGTTGATCGCGGTCTACACCGTGGCCCGAACGGTCCGTCGGCGGATCGCGTTGATCGCCACCGCAAGCACGGCCCTCACCCTGTACGCCGTCATCACCTGGGCGATGGATTCGGCCTCCAGCCCGGAGGGTGGCGCCGCGTTCGCCTGGACCGGGATGTTCGCCGCCGTCGGCGTCACCGTACGCACCTGGCACGACTACGTCGCCGCGATGGAGGAGCGAGCGCTGCGGGCGGAGGCGAGCAAGGAAGAAGAGGCCCGCCGCCGGGTCGCCGAAGAGCGGCTGCGCATCGCCCGGGAACTCCACGACGTGATCGCCCACAACATCGCCCTGATCACGCTTCAGTCGGGCGTCGCGGGGCATCTCCTGCGCAGTCGGCCGGATCAGGCCGAGGTAGCGCTCGGCCACATCCGTGACGCCGGCCGCACCGTCCTGGACGAACTGGGATCGCTGCTGTACGTGCTGCGACAGTCCGGCGACGAGACGGACGATGTGCAGCCGACCGAACCCTTGCCCGGCCTGTCCCGCCTCGGAGGGCTCCTCGAATCGCTGACCGCCGCCGGACTGAGCGTCCGCCACCGGCAGGCCGGCCACCCGCGCCCCCTGCCGACCGCCATCGACCTGACCGCCTACCGTGTCATCCAGGAAGGGCTGACCAATGCCCACAAACACGGTGCCACCGCCGAGGCGGACCTGCGCGTCGACTACGAGAGCGACGAACTGCGCATCCGGATCGCCAACCGCATACACATCGGCCCGTCCCCCTCGCCGGCCGGGATCGGCACCGGACACGGGCTGACGGGCATGCGCGAGCGTGCCCACGCGGTCGGCGGCACCTACCAGGCCGGAGCAGACGCCGACGGTCGTTTTCACCTCGATGTGCGTCTGCCATTGCCCGAAGCCGGGCCACCGACCGACACCCGCACGTCGGATCGGTCCGGCACGGTCCTGCGCTCGACCGCCACTCAGGGGAGGCAGGGATGACCATCCACGTCCTGCTCGCCGACGACCAGGCCCTCGTCCGCACCAGCTTCCGCATGCTCATCGAGTCGGAGCCGGGCCTGGAGGTGGTCGGAGAGGCGGCGACGGGCGAAGAGGCGGTCAGACTGGCCCGCAGCACCCGTGCCGACGTCGTCCTGATGGACATCCGGATGCCCGACATGGACGGCCTCGCCGCCACACGTGCCATCTCGGCGGACGAAGACCTCGCGGGCGTACGGGTGCTGATCCTGACGACCTTCGAAGCCGACGAATACGTCTTCCAGGCGCTGCGTGCCGGGGCCAGTGGGTTCCTCGGAAAGGGCGTGGAGCTCTCCGACCTCCTCGACGCCATCCGGCTGGTCGCCCGCGGAGACACGCTGCTGTCACCCAAGGCGACCAAGGCGCTCATCGCCCAGTACCTTGCCACGCCCGACAGGACGAGCAGTCCGGCCCCGGAGCTGACGAGCCTGACCGAACGCGAGCGCCAGGTGCTCGTCCTCGTGGCCGCCGGTCTCTCCAACGACGCCATCGCCGAACAGCTCCACGTCTCGCCCTGGACCGCCAAGACCCACGTGAACCGCATCATGACCAAGCTCGGCGTCCGCGACCGCGCCCAACTGGTCGTGATCGCCTACCAGACCGGCCACGCCCACCCCGGCGCATGACCGACCGCACGGCATCTGTGCATGCGTTACGGCACCGTCGCCAGGCCGGACAGAGGTTGCGTGGGATGGTGGATGGGGCCGGTGCCCTGTGACAGGGACCGGCCCGTGCCGCGGCCGGCGTGGGCGATGATCTCCGCCGTGATGGAGATCGCTGTCTCCTCGGGCGTACGGGCGCCGATGTCCAGGCCGATCGGTGAGTGCAGACGGGCCAATTGGTCCTGGGAGACGCCGGCTTCCCGGAGGAGGTCGATGCGGTGCTCGTGGGTGCGGCGTGAGCCCATCGCGCCGACGTAGCCCACGGGGAGGGTCAGTGCCAGGCACAGCAGGGGGATGTCGAACTTGGCGTCGTGGGTGAGGACGCAGACGGCGGTGCGGGCGTCGGTCTCGGTGGCCGCGAGATAGCGGTGGGGCCAGTCGGTGACGACCTCGTCGGCGTACGGGAAGCGGGCGGCGGTGGTGAAGACGGGGCGGGCGTCGCAGACGGTGACGTGGTAGCCGAGGAAGCGTCCGGCCTGGCTGAGGGCGGCGGCGAAGTCGACGGCGCCGAAGATCAGCATGCGGGGGCGGGGTGCGCGGGTGTGGACGAGGACAGTCAGCTTCCGGGGACAGGTGCCGCCGTCGCCACCCACTTCGATGCGGGCTGTGCGGCCCACCCGCAGGAGCGCGCGGGCGTGCGCCACGACCTGCCGGTCCTCACTCCCGGAACCGAGCGTGCCGTCGTGGGACCCCTCGCCAGGGACGTGGAGCGTACGGCCGACGAGTTCGTCGGGGCCGTCGACGATGTGGGCGACGGCTGTGCGGCGCCCCGCGAGCACGGCTTCGAGGGCGGTGACGAGGTGGGGCTCGGCGACGGGTTCCACGCGCTGTACCAGGACCGAGATCTCGCCGCCGCAGGTCAGGCCGACGGCGAAGACGTCGTCGTCGGAGTAGCCGAAACCGGCGCGGGCGGGCGGCCCGCCGTGTGCAAGGACGTGTTGGCACAGCTCGTAGACCGCCGCTTCGACACAGCCGCCGGAGATGCTGCCGACCGCGGTGCCGTCCGTGTCGACGGCGAGGGCGGTGCCGACGGGCAGGGGTGCACTGCCCGTGACGTGGACGACGGTGGCGAGGGCGAAGGGGCGGGCCTCGCGGCACCACTGGTGCAACGTGTCCGCGATGTTCAGCATGGCGGGCTTTCCGTGAGGTGGGTGACTTGAGGGACCGCCGCCGCGCACTGGGGGAGAGGCCGCGGCGGCGGCCCCGGTGCCCGGCGGTGTGGCTTGGGCCGCCGGACGCTGGTGGGAGCGCCCGGGTGGCCGGTGGGCGGACCGGCCGGCCGGGCATTCGTTCAGAGCAGGGCTTCGGCGGTGATGGGCAGTTCGCGGATCCGGCGGCCGGTGGCGTTGAAGACCGCGTTGGCGATGGCGGGCGCCACTCCGACGATGACGATCTCGCCGAGTCCCTTGACGCCGATGGGGTCGGCTTCGTAGTCCTCGCCCTCGATGTAGATCGCCTTCATGTCAGGCATGTCGGCGTGGGTCGGCACGAGGTAGTCGGCGAGGTTGGCGTTGACGATCCGGCCGTCGCGGTGGTCGGTGACCGTGTGCTCCATCAGGGCATGACCGATACCGCCGACCATGGCCCCGATGGCCTGGCTGTCGGCGAGTCTCGGGTTGATGATGCGGGCGGCGTCGTACACGCCGACCATGCGCCGCACCCGTACCAGGCCGAGGCGGGCGTCGACGGCCACTTCGGCGAACGTCGCGGCGTAGGCGTAGAAGGAGAACTTCTCCGATTCCGACGCCCCGGCGTACGAGCCCATCGCTTCGAGGTGGGTGCGGTTGTTGCGGGCCAGCAGCCGCCGGTACGTCTCCCCGCGGGTGGGTTCGTCCTTCACATACAGCCGACCGCCTCGTACGACGATGTCTGCGGCGTCGGCTCCGTGCAGCGGTGAGCCCTCGTCGTTGACCGCGAGCGTGATCGCCTGCTTGCGCAGCTTGTCGCAGCCGTCCTGAACAGCGGATCCGACACTGGCCATGGTCTGTGAGCCGGCGTGGACGGGGGCCGGGGGCATGAGGGAGTCACCGAGCCGGAAAGTCACCTGGCGCATGGTCAGGCCGAGGGCGTCGGCGGCGACCTGGGTCATGGAGGTCGCCGTGCCGGGGCCCATGTCGCTGGTCGCGGACTGCACCAGGGCGGTGCCGTCGGCATCGAGCCGGACCGAGGCCTGGGCCTCGCTGCGCTGGGTGTCGTAGACACCGGCGGCCATACCCATACCGATGAGCCAGTCACCGTCACGCGTCGAGCGGGGCTTGGGGTTGCGCCGGTGCCAGCCGAACTCGCGGGCGCCCACGCGGTAGCAGTCGCGCATGCGGCGGGTGGAGAACGGCAGATTGGTGGACTCGTCGGCGGCAGGTTCGTTGCGCAGCCGCAACTCGATCGGGTCCAGGCCCAGTTCGTGGGCGAGTTCGTCCATCGCCGTCTCGACGGGGAAGGCACCGCTGGCGTAGCCGGGGCCGCGCATGAACCACGGGGTGCTCACGTCCAGCGGGACGTGACGGTACGCCTGACGCACGTTGGGCGTGCTGTAGAGCATCCGGCCGGGTTCCAGGACGTGTTCGCTGTGCCGTTCGTAGCGGGAGCTCTCGGTGCGGATGTCGTGCGCCGACGCGGTCAGGCGGCCCTGCCGGTTGCCGCCGAGGCTCAGTTCGTACTCGTATGCGGGCCGGAATCCCACGCCGAAGTACAACTGCCTGCGCGTGAGTACGAGTTTCACGGGGCGTTTCACTTCGCGGGCGGCCAGGGCCGCGATGACGGATTGCACCCAGGTACGGGCAGCGCTGCCGAAGGCCCCGCCGACGAACGGCGAGATGACACGGATGCTGTCCGGCGGGATCCCGAACTCGGCGGACAGGGTGAACACGGTGCCCTGCACATACTGGGTCTTCTCCCAGACGGTCAGCCGGTCACCGTCCCAGCGGGCGACGGTGCCGGCCGGTTCCATCGGGTTGTGGTGGTTGCGGGCCATCCGGTACGTCAGGTCCAGCCGGATCGGGGCGGAGTCCAGGGCCGCGTCGGCGTCGCCGCGTGCATAGGTCTCCGGATCGTCGGCGGGTTCGGCGACGCTGATGTCGGTCGAAGAAGGCTCGGCGTCGTAGGAGACCTCCACCAGGCTCGCGGCGTGCTGGGCGGTCTCCAGCGTGGTGGCCACCACGACCGCGACGGGCTGTCCGAAGAACCTGACCCGGTCGTCCTGGAGGGGTCGCAGCGGCTCACCCGGCGGGAATCGCCCTTCACGGGGCGGCAGCTTGGGCGCGTTGAGATGGCTGATCACCTTCAGGACGCCGGTCTGGGCTTCGGCGGCCCGGGTGTCGATGCCGGTGACACGACCACGGCCGACGCTGCTGTCGACGATGACCGCGTGCACGACCCCGTCGGGGCTGTTGTCGGCGGCGTACTTCGCTTGCCCGGTCACCCTCAGCCGTGCGTCGACCCGGGGCGCCGCCGCACCGACCGCTGCCTGCGGCTGGTTCATTTGGTGCCTCCTACGGTGCTCAGCTGGCGTTCGACGGTGCGTTTGAGGAGCTCGGTCTTGAAGCCGTTGTGGGTAAGGGGGCGGGTCCCGACGGCGGCTTGCTCCGCGGCGGCCGCCCACAACGACTTCGAGGGACGCTCACCGACGAGATGCAGCTCGACGGCGGGGAGCTTCCACGGCACCGTGCCCACTCCCCCGGCGGCCACCTTCGCCTCCTGGATCACTCCACCGCGCACGTGCAGTGCGACGGCGGCCGACGTGAGCGCGAACTCGTACGACTGCCGGTCGCGCACCTTCAGATAGCCGGACTTCAGCGGGCGCGGAAGCGCCGGGATCTCGACTGCTGTGATCAACTCGCCCTGCCTTAGGGCCTGTTCACGCTGAGGGGTGCTGCCCGGCCGCAGCAGGAAGTCGACGAAGGGGACTCGACGCTCCCCGTCCGGGCCCAACAGGTGGACAGTCGCCTCCAGGGCCGCGAAGGCCACGGCGACGTCGGAAGGGTGGGTGGCCACGCAGGAGTCGGACGTGCCGAGGATCGCGTGGGTGCGGTTGAAGCCTTCGAGCGCCGCGCAACCGGAGCCGGGCTTGCGCTTGTTGCAGGCGGCTGTCACATCGCGGAAGTACGTGCACCGGGTGCGCTGCATGATGTTGCCGCCGATGGTGGCCATGTTCCGCAGCTGGGCGGACGCGCTCAGCTCCAGCGCCTCGGAGATGACGGGATACAGGGCGCGCACCTTGGGGTGGGCGGCGGCCTCGGCCATCCGCACCAGGGCACCGATGCGCAGGCCGCCGCGCTCGGTGACGGTGACCTCGCGCAGCGGCAGGCGGCTGATGTCGACCAGCGAGCCGGGGCGCTCGACGGTCTCCCGCATCAGGTCGACGAGCGTGGTACCGCCGGCGATGTAACGACCGCCTGCGCGACCGGCGTTGAGGGCCTCACGCGTGTCCGCGGCCTTGGTGTAGGTGAAGGGATACATGGGGATCGGTCCTCACTTCCGGCCGGCGGCCTGCTCGACGGCGCGCTCGATCTTCACGTAACAGCCGCAGCGGCAGAGGTTGCCGCTCATCCACTCCCGGATCTCCTCCGTGGAGCCGGTGTGGCCCTCCTGGATGCACCCGACGCCGGACACGATCTGGCCCGGCGTGCAGAAGCCGCACTGGAAGGCGTCCTGGTCGATGAACGCCTGCTGGAGCGGGTGGAGCCGGTCGCCCTTTGCCAAACCCTCGATGGTGGTGACCTCGGCGCCCTCCAGCCGCACAGCCAGCGTCAGGCAGGAATTGACCCGGCGTCCGTCGACCAGGACCGTGCAGGCACCGCAGGCACCGGCGTTGCAGCCCTTCTTCGAACCGGTCAGGTCCAGGTGCTCGCGCAGCAGGTCAAGGAGCGAGGTGCGGTTGTCGACCGTTACGGTGCGCCGGACGCCGTTGACCGTCAGGGAAACGCGACTGCCGGGCGGTGCCTCGGCGGCGGCCGCTTCCTCGGCGGCGAGCGCGGGCGGCCCCTCGGCCAGGCCACCGACCACGGCGGCTCCTCCGACAGCGGTGGTCGTGGCGATGAAGGTACGTCGACTGGGTGGTGTCGGGGACTCGGCGGGAGAAGTCGCAGCTTGAAAGGGACGTTCGGTGGACATGTCCACTCTCCCTCATTGGTGGCACGGGTAGTTGTCAGGTGTGTGCCGATGACTTGCCGCTTCCGCGAAGGCGCGCCGCTCGCGTTGCCCGGGCAGGCATCTGCTCGCGCGGCGCACTGGTCCTTCGGCCCGGGAGAAACAACGACTCCACCGGCGCAGCCCGGCGAAACCGGCGTGAAGCCGCCGATTCCAACGCAACGTTCCAGCACCCGGACGTCACCGGAGGTCACCCGGTCCACCCACCGGGCCACCGGGACGAAGTCGTAGCCGGCGAACAGGGGCGAGGCACAGGCGGCACCGTTGGCCAAGCAGCCCTCGGGGATCGAGGCCGGGATTCGGAACACCTGCCAAGCATTAACCCCCTGATGACTATCAAGCAAGCGTTATTGCATCAAGCATCCTTATACTCACGCTTATTTAATTTCGACACCCCATCCGCCGGGAATCCGTCCAGGAGGACACCCCGTCGTTCGCCATGCCGCTGCCGCGTCACCGTTCAGGACGACGTCACGTTCAGCCACGCCGAGGCCGGCGACGCCAGCGCGTTCCCCACGGCCGCCCGCCTGGCCTGCCATGCGGGCGGCGGCGGGTGACGCGGACCGAACGGCCCGCCGGTTCTTCCGGCGGGCCGTCACGGTTTGCGGGTGATCGTGGGCACGATGCGGGGCCTCAAGGGACGTCCATCATGGTCGTCCCGGAGATCACAGGCCGCGTGCGGTAAGCCAGTTGAGAAACTCCTGGATGCCGTAAGCGGTGTGCGCGCCTGAGTTCGTACCGGCCGCAGCACCGTAATGTGCCGTCCCCACCCGCGAAGGAGCATGACTAACCTCGGGCGGTGAACGCGGTGGCCGCCTCCTCGAAGGACGCGGGTTCGCGGCCGAGCAGCATCCGCAGGACGTTGCTGTTGCCGCGCAGGCCGTGGCGGTCGTAGTCCTGCCACATGGCACGCATGTCGGGGCCCCTGGACGGATCGTCCGCCACTCCTGGCGGGAGCGGCGCTTTCGCCCAGTCGACCGTCCTCGCCTCGAGCTCCACGCCTCGTGCACGTCCCGCGATGCGCAGGGCCTCGGCCGGCGTAGTGGTGGGTCCCGCCAGCTCGTAGGTCGCCGAGTCGTGGCCCCGCTCGGACAGCACCTTGACGCCGACTTCCCCGAGCTCACGCAGGTCGATGAAGGAGAACCGGTGATTGACGTCGAACGGCACGTCGACCTGCCCGGCGGGAGCCCTCCCCCACGTCGACAGGACGATCTGGGCGAACATCGAGGGCTGGAGGATCGTCCAGTCCAGGTCCGAACCCCGCACGGCGGCCTCGGCGTTCGCCTTGCGCAGGTGATGGCGCAGGCCGGGGGTGTGCGGGTGGAGGACGGACAGGTAAACGAACCGGCGCGCGCCCGCATGTTCGGCCGCCTCCAGCGCCCTCATCGCGAAGACGTCCTCCTCCGGGTGGAACGCCGGCGGAATCATGAACACGAGGTCGGCGTTCTTCACCGCCTGGCGGACCGTGTCGGGCTCCGCGAGATCGGCTTCGACGATCTCGTCGGCGCCCAGGGCGGCTCCCCGTTCACGGCCCGCCGGCCCGTGCACCACCGCGCGGACCCTGAACGGAGCCCGCCGCGCCGCCTCCAATAGGTAGCTACCACAGAGCCCGCCCGCCCCGATCACCGCGAGCAAGGGCGGCTCTTCGCTGCGTACGGCTTCCGTTTCGGACACTTTCCGGCTTCCTCTCGCTGGATCCTCGATGGCTCGGCGGCTCCGCGGCTCCGCGGAGCACGATGACGGACTCGTGCCCGGGATCAGGGGTTGATCACGGGCATCCACATGGGTTCGTCGCGGCGTTGGACGGCCTCGACGGCCCCCATCGCGTCGCTGAGCGGGAACCGATGGGTGATGAGCTCGTCAGCAGCGAGGGCGCCGGTCTCCAGCAGGCGCAGGACTTCCAGCGCGTCATTGCGGGTACAGGCGCGGGTACCGACGAACCGCCACATGTTCAGCATCATTGCCATCGGTGACTGCTGCAGCGGCGTCATATTGCCTCCCATGTGCACCAGTGCGCCGCCGGCCGCGAGCCCGGCCATGGCCTGACCGGTGACCGGCCCGTCGGGAACGTAGTCGAGGACCGCATGTGCTCCGCCGGGTGCCAGTTCGCGCAGCCGGCCGGCGAGGGCGCCGGTGGCCGCCCAGTCGTCGGGGAGTTCGTCCAGGGCGACGACGCTGGTCGGGATGCCACCGGACAACGCGGCGACAGCCTTGAGCCTGTCTTCGTGGCGGCCGACGAGGACGAGGTCGGCGATACCGAAGTGCTTCGCCAGCTTGACCGTCGCGCTGCCCATGGCACCGGTCGCGGCAGTGACGACGACCGTGGATCCCATCGGCAGCTCGGCCCACTTGAGTGCGCGTACCGCGTTGGCCATGGTGAGAACCTTGGCGGCGACGTCGAAGCTGACGGATTCCGGCAGCGGGTCGACCAGCCAGTACGGCAGACGTACGTATTCCGCGAGCACGCCGTTGTGGTACTCGTCGTAGAGGGGCATCGCAACGTCGTTGAAGGCGGCGTAGCCCATCATGGACTGCTGCGGGCACATCATGTCGCGGTCGGTACGGCAGTAGATGCAGGTGCGGCAGTTCAGGAAGGTGTGCACCCTGACCCGGTCACCGATGCGGACGCCGGTGGCGTCGCTGCCGACGGCGGCGATGGTGCCGGCGGCCTCGAAGCCGAGGGTGGTGGGCAGATGCTTGAACGCGCCCATTTTGAGCAAACGCATGATCCCCGGGGCCAGGCCTGCGGAGGCGACCCGCACGACGACATCCATCGGACCGGGCTCGGGGACGGGGATGTCCTCCAGGACAAGGGTGCTGGCGTCACGACGGGCGCGCAGGGCAAGCATCGTGGTCATGAGTGGACCTCCACGTCGAGGGCCGCGAGCCGTTCGGGCGAGTAGTGGTCGGCGGTACGGGAGGTCTTGGCGACCTGCGGAACCTCGCTGCGCGAGAGCAGGCTGACATGGTCACCCGCCTCGGTCGCGACACTGGCGTACGAGATCCCGAGCGGGATGCGCACGAAATCGCCGGGCTCGAGGTCGACGAGGCCGTGCTGGGTGATCAGGGTGCGGTGGCCGTTGGCCTGGTACTGGATCTCGTCGGCGTCGAGGGTGCGGCGGTAGCGGCGTTCACCGCCGGGCACGGTGGTGACGAGGCCGATACGGACGCGGTCCGTGCCGTACAGCCAGGTGGTGTCCTGGGCACGGTCGGGGCGCAGTACCTGTATCCGGCGGTCGTCTCTGTGAACATGTTCGAGCAGCTGCTGTTCATCGACCCCGAAGAGGGTGATGTCGCGACCGGGGGTGCCCAGGTTCCAGCTGACGGCTTCGTTGGCCGGGGCGGACTGCCAGCCGGGAAACGGAGGGAACACCGCCTGGGACTCGCGCTGAGCCGGTACGAGCTCGGCGACCGGAGCGGGGATGTAGAACAGCAAGTGGCTTGCGGCGCGGCTGTAGTTGTCGTGGGCCACGCCCCGGGGGATGCGGGAGAACTCGCCCGCCCGGTGCTCGACCACACCGAGTTCGGTCATCAGGGTGCGCTCACCGGCGATCTGGTAGCAGAGCTCGTCCACGTCGCAGTTGCGGTGGTAGAACGGCTGCCGACCGTCGAGCTTCTGCCACTCGACGCGGATCTCGTCGTTCTCGTACACACCGCGCGGCGGGGCGTACGCCTCTTCCTGATACTCCTGCGGGTAGTGCACCACGGCCAGTGGCGGCTGCTCGTCCCACAGCTTCATGGGCACCTTGGACGGATGCGGCGGCGCCAGCAACAGGTGCTCGTCGCGGACGACGCTCTGCAGCGGCTGGTCCGATGCCATGACCATGAGGTCCTCGTTGACACTCACGGCAACCTCCTCATTCGGGGTGGCGTCGCGTAATGCGGCTCAGGTTGTCAGCCGATCCCGCTGCCCGGAACTCGGCAGGATCGGGGTCTTTTCAGAACGATTTCGGTGCTGCCGGCGCTGTTACTTCTTTCGTCCCCAGAACATCTCGATTCCGCGCCATTCCAGCAGCTGCGGGCTGTCGACGGTGTCCCCGAATGCTTCGCGGACCTCCTCGCCGGACCAGTAGGGAATGTCTTCCACGGAGACCTGCTGAAACAGCTTGTCGAACCATTGCCGGAGATGGACGTCGGAGTTGATGCGCGCGGTGAACGTCGGCCCCTTCAGGACCGACTCGGCCAGCACGATGCGGCGGCCCGGCTTCATCACGCGCAGCAGGTCCCTGGCCGTCTCTTCCCAGTCGTCGCAGTGCTGGGTCGCCTGGAGCACCGCGACGCAGTCGTACTGCTCGTCGGCCTTCGAGTCGGCGTAGTCCCAGCGCCAGCAGCCGGTCTGGCCGTTCCGTCCGGGGAGCCGGCCCAGGACCGCCTTCCGCCCCTCATGGATGATCTCCACCTCATCCACGGCGCCGTCCGGTCCCACGATCTCCCGCATGTCTTCCACCCACCCCGCGGGGGCGATGCCCTCGCCGATGAGCAGGACCTTGTCTCCGGCGCGGAGTTCGAGGAGACCATAGACGATTTCGGAGATCGGCCGGGCCAGCTCCCGCCAGATGTAGGGCAGCCCGCCGGCGATCGACACGGCGGTCCCCCACTTTTGCTGCAGGGTGCTGTCGTGGACTTCCTTCCCGAAAATCTCCTCGTCCCACGGCTGGACGTGGTCCCACGGGTTTCCGCCGCCGAAACTGCTCTTGGAGTCGCTGCTCACCTGATTGCCTCCTACGACTGGACCCTCGCATATGCGATGGCCGCCAGAATTGACTTTTCCCGACTTCCAGGACGCCACGGCTCCGGCATCCTCAGGATGGCCTCCGCGCGTCAGGCGCAGGTGTTCGCGAGGGTGCCGATGCCCTCGATCTCGATCCGGACCTCGTCCCCGGTCCGCAGGAACAGGCCTTGTTTGTGCCCCACCCCGGCCGGGGTGCCGGTGGCGATCACGTCGCCGGGTTCGAGGGTCGTCTGCCGCGACAGGTAGGAGACCAGCGCGGGAACCGGGTGGATGAGCTGGGAGGTGCGCGCGTCCTGGCGGAGCTCGCCTGCGACCCAGGTGCGCAGGTGCAGGTCATCAGGATCGGCGAACTCGTCGAGCGTGGCCAGGGCGGGGCCCATGGGGGTGAAGGTGTCGAAGCTCTTGGCCGCGGTGACGTTGGCGGCCCGGCCGGGAACGCGTCCCTTCTGGACATCGCGCGCGCTGACGTCGTTGCAGATCGTGAAGCCGGCGACGTACGAGTACGCGTCCGCCTCCGGCACGTCGGTGGCGCGCCTGCCGATGACGACCGCGAGTTCGCCTTCGTAGTCGACCTCGTCCGGAGCCGCCTTCGGGAAACGGATCTGCTCTCCCGTGCCGATCACCGAGGACGGAGCCTTCAGGAAGATGACGGGATCCTCCGCCGTGCCGGCATACCCCACCTCCGTGCGGTGACCGGCGTAGGCGTAACCCACCGCCCATACCTTGGAGGGCCTGGGGACGGGGGCCACGAGCTGGGCCTGAGCCATGGGTACGCGGTCGCGGACCGTGGCCGTGGCGATGGACGCGATGTCGAGGCCGGACTGCAGGGCGGCACCGAGGTCCGCCGCGCCGACGTCGAGAAGGGCGACGGTCTCGCCGTCGTCCGCCAGTCTGCCGATCCCCTTGACCGTGCTGACGAGCCTCGTCACAGGGCCACCGCCTGGTTGTCCAGGCGCAGCAGCTCGTCCTTGGGGTCACCGGCACGGTAGCGGGCGACGAAGCGCTCGGGGTTGAGCTCCAGGCCGGAGGGGTTCGCCGCGAAGACGGGCCCGGACATGAAGGCCACCTCCTCCTCGGTGGTGGCGAAGTTGGCGCAGGAGAACTCGACGATGTTCCCGTCCGGGTCGCGGAAGTAGAAGCTGGTGGCCTGGCCGTGGTTGGCGGCACGGTGCGGGCGCGCACCCACGGACGCCATGTGCTCGTACTGGGTGACCAGTTCACCCAGCGAGCCGACACCGAACTGGAAGTGATGCAGGCCCGGCCCTGAGGCGTCCGTCCCGATCAGGCTGTCGATGCCGAACAGCGCGAGGACCTGACTGCCCTGCGGGGCGTCATGCACACGGAAGAAGCCCAGCCGGACATCGACCGCCCGCTCGGGCATCCCCGCGGGACGCGGCGGGGCGTCGGGGTCCGGGGTCCGCTCGTAGAACGGGCCGTGTCCCAGTACGTGTGTGTAGAAGGCGGCCATGTCGTCGTAGCGGCCGGTCTTGAGCACGACTTCGGCTATCTGCAGCGCGACGGCTTGTGTCTCGGTGGCCGCGGGGGCGGCCGTGCTCTGGGGGGTGGTCGTCATCGTGAGGGACTCCTTGCCCGTCAGACGGTGGGGTGCAGCGGCCTCGAGGTGCGGTGCGTGATCCGCCACTCCCCGCCGGAGTGGCGGAACCGATGAACGGTGTTGAGGACGCGGTCCAAGACATAGGCGCCGTCGGGTTGCCGGACGTGCAGCAGAACCATGGCCTGCAACTCGACCCGCTTGTGGCCACTTCCGTCGCCCTCGTCGTCCTGACCGGTGACGACCTCGTTGGCGAGCACATGGACGGTCTGCCGTCCGGTATCGGCCTCTCGCGCCTTGAGAAAGCCGAGTATCTCGTCCCGGCCGCGGAAGACCCGGCCGTGCGCCTCGAACTCGGCGTCGTCGGCGAACGCGCCGATCCCGGCGGTGGCCCGGCCACGGTCGATGTCGTGGTGGTAGCTGACGACCAGGGCCCGGCAGCGGCCCACAGCATCGCTTCGATCGGCCGGAGACACCACAACGTTCCCCTATCTCTTGAACTCGGGTCAAGGGTAGCACCGCACCCATCTTGTCGATAGGTGCCAGATCTTCATGCTCTTCCACAGAACGGCCCGGGCATGCGAGTCTGACTCAGGTTCAAGAGTTTGGGTCGCGACTGATCCAACCCGTGTTCAGGAAGGCAGGTCCCCTGTGTCTGACCGCAACGAAAGAGCCGGATCTCGGCGTGTCCTGGTTGTCGGGGCGGGCCCCGTGGGCCTCTCGCTCGCGATCGAGCTGGGGTGGCGCGGTGTGCCGGTGACGGTGATCGACCAAGGTGATGGCCGCGTGCCCTTCCCGGCGGGCGAGGCGATCTTCTCCCGCACCATGGAACACCTTCGGCGCTGGGGCTGTGCGGAAGAGGCGCGCGCGGAGTCGGCACCGCCCACCGACTATCCGCACCGGACGGTGTTCGCCACGTCAGTGACGGGGCACGTACTCGCCGAATTCGACTACGGGGTCACGAACCGGTCTCCCGGCGCGTACGGCCCGCTGACGCCGGAGGGCCCCGCGTTCCTGTCCAAGTTCTCGTTCCTGCCGCTGCTCGAACGGACGGCGCGCGGCCTGCCCTCGGTCGAGATCAGGTTCGCCACGCGCCTGGAGACGTTCGAGCAGGACTCCGACGGTGTCCTCGCCGTGGTGCGTGACCTGGAGAGCGGCGCCTCCGAGACGCTGGCCGGCGACTACCTCGTGGCCTGTGACGGTGGCCGCAGCAGCGTCCGGCGCGCGCTGGGCGTCGAGTTCGAGGGCAGGTTCGCGCAGGGCCAGAACTTCGCGGTGCATTTCCGTGCGCCGCGGCTGCTGGACCTGCTCCGGGAGCGGTTGGGCGGCCCGGCGGTACAGATCCACACGCTGTCGTCGCCGCGCAGGCCGTACGTCACGGTGGTCAACGGCGTGGACGAGTGGCGGCTCTCGGTCTACCTGGAGCACGAGCCGGAGCCCGGGGACGCGGTCGCCTGGGTGCAGGAAGCCGTCGGTGCGCCCATCGACGTGGAGATACTCGCCGCCCAGCCCTGGAGCGGGCACTGCGTCGTGGCCCGCAGCTACCGCGCGGGGCGGGTGTTCCTCGCGGGTGACTCGTCGCATCTGCTGTGGCCCAAGGGGGGCTTCGGCGCCAACACCGGGATCGGCGACGCCGTCGACCTCGGCTGGAAGCTCGCCGCGGTCCTCCAGGGCTGGGCGGGCCCGGCATTGCTCGACAGCTACGAACTGGAGCGGCGGCCGATCGCCGTCCGCAATGTCACGGAGGCCTCGAGCAACTGGCGGTCCGACTCCCAGCTCGCACCCGACGCCGCACTCGGCCGCGCGGACGCGGAGGGCGAACGGGCCCGCGGTGAGATGGGCGAGATGATCCGCCGGTCGAGGGGCAAGGAGTTCCGCTGCACGGGCGTCCAGCTCGGCTACCGCTACAGCGGCTCCCCGATCTGCGTGCCGGACGGCACCCCCGAGCCGCCCGACGAGCCGGACGACTACGTCCCGTCCACCTGGCCCGGTTGCCGCGCGCCGCACATCTGGCTGCCCGATGGCAGCTCAGTGCTCGACCACTTCGGCCGCGGGTTCGTGCTCGTGGTCTCGGGGTCGGCAGACCCGTCCGCGCTGGTGAAGGCCGCGCACCGGCGTGGCGTGCCGTTGACGGTGCTGCGCCTCGCCGATCAGGCCGCGGCGAGGCTCTACGAGAGGCCGCTGGTGCTGGTTCGCCCCGACGGGCATGTCGGGTGGCGCGGCGAGCAGGCTCCGGCCGACCCCGTCGCGGTGCTCGACCGGCTGCGCGGGGCGGAGGCCGAGAATCCGGCCGCGGGTTCGGTCACGGTGACGCGGGCGGTGTCGGCGAGAGTCGCCACTCGCCAACTCTGACCGTCCCAACCCGACCCGCCGTGATCAGCGGTCACACCCTCTTGATCGGTGAACGCCCCGCCAGGACGGACTCCATCAGGAGACGGATCATCTCGTGTGCCGGTCTGTTCCGGTCGTTGGGCACGTTCGCGCCTTCGAACACGGCGACCACGGTATCGCGGAGGAGCGCGGCATCGATGTCGGGGTCGCCGTCGAGGCCGCGCTCGGCCATGACCTCGTCGACCAGTCCGACGATCCAGCCCAGGAAGGTGTTGTGGGCGGCCCGAACCGCCTCGGAATGCGGAAGCCGGTCGTGCATGGCCTGGTGCAGCGGCCGGGAATAGCGCATGTCGGACAGCCCCCGCACCAGCCGGTTCAGTGGGTCGGCGCCCGCCTGCTCCGCGCTGAGGGTACGGATCTCGCGGCTGAGCATCCGGTCCATCACCGCGGCGAAGATGTCGTCCTTCGAGTCGAAGTACCAGTAGACGTTGCCCCTGGCCACTCCGGCGGCGGCACTGATGTCCGCCATCGTGGTCTTGTCGTACCCCTTGGCGAGAAAAAGCTCGGTGGCCGCGGCCAGCAGATCACCTGTCCGCTCTTCACGGGGGATCTGTTGGCGGTTACGCGGCATCCCGGGCTCCTCTGATGTGTTCAGCTCGTCTCAACTGAGTGTAGACAGCGAGCTGAACCGGCCTGACGGCAAGGAAGGGTTCTTGCCGAGAGAACGGCGGCACGACGGTGCCGGGCATCCCGGAAGCCTGCGAGATGGCTGTATGGCGTAGACATGGCCGTGTCCCCCTGCCTGTGGCAGGGGGACACAGCCGCCTCGGTCTGCTGACCGGAGCTTCGGCGTCCGTGAGGTCGCCGGCCGAAAGCACGGTCGGGTCGGGTCAGGGCACCAGGACGATTTTCCCGCTGGTGCGACCGGTCATGACCTGGCGATGGGCGGCAGCGGCTTCGTGAAGAGGGTAGCTTCCGGCGATCAGGACGTTCAGCCGCCCTGCCTCCGCGGCCTCGGTGAGCCGCAGTCGGGCGGCGTCCCGGACGTCCGTGCCCGGATCCGCGCCGGGCCCGCCGCCGAGGAGCTTGATGCCGGCCTGGGCCCCGCGCGCGAACCCCGCGATGGTGGCGATGCGGGAACGGTCCGCCACGAGTTCCACGGATACATCCACCGCCTCGTCGGTGCCCACCAGGTCGGCCGCCGCGTGGACGCCATCCGGCGCTGCCGCGCGTACCCGGTCGGCCAGACCGGGCCCGTACGCGATCGGAATCGCCCCCAGCTCGCGCAGCATGTCGTGCTTGCCGGGACTTGCCGTTCCCACGACAGTGGCGCCGCCCGCCACCGCCAACTGCACGGCGATCAGGCCGACTCCGCCGGCGGCACCATGGATCAGCACCGACTCGTCCTTGCGCAGACCGATCGCATCGAGAACGTGTGCGGCGGTGACGCCGACGACCATCAGGCCGCCGGCCTGCTCCCAGGACAGCGCGGCGGGCTTCGGCACCACCGACGAGGCCGGGACGACGAGTTCGGCGGCGTACGCGCCGGGCGCACGATAGGCGATCACCTCGTCGCCGACCTCGACCGGACCTGCGGGGCCGGTCGCGTGGGCGCCCACCGCGGTCACCACACCCGCCGCCTCGGCGCCGAGCCGCATCGGCAGCTTCGCCGGATCGGTCCCGAAGGTGCCGTCGTACATCTTGTGGTCGAAGGGGTTCACCCCGGCGGCGCGGACCGCGATGCGCACCTGGCCCGGCCCGGGGTCCGGGACGGCGACATCGATCACCGAAAGCACCTCGGGATTTCCGTACGCACTCGCCACTACTACTTCACTCATGTCACCAACTCGGTTCCGAGGGACTCATTCCTGCACGGTTGCAGGGGTTTGCGTCGTTCGGCTCTGCGCTGAGCAGCCATGCCCGCCGCAAACAGTGGACTGTCATGCAGGGATGTCGATGCTCCAAGACGTGACCCAGTTGGGTATCACCTCGACCCAGTTCGGACCGAAACCCGGCCCCAGCACCTCGCCACCTTCCGTGTGCAGGACCGCCTCTCCCTTGATGAGGACCCCGCGCGGCTGCCAGGTCTGCCCGTCCGCCACGTCGTCGACCACCAATGCCGCCTGCGGGTTGACCTTGAGGTGACGGATGTAGAGCCGCTCCCGTCCACGCCCTTCCAGGACGCGCCCCCCGATCTTGATGACCTCGCGCTCCGGATCGAAGTGGTACCGGATGGGCACCACGTGCGGTTTGCCGGACGTACCCGTCGTGGCGAGCCGCCCAAGGATGTGTTCGCTCAGGTAAGCGACTTCCTGCGCGTTGAACCTACCCATGTCGATCTCCGTTTCGTTGGTTGGCTCCGACGTCCACGGAACGTCGGCTCACCGCGGCAGCGGCTGCCGGTAGCGGGAGGCGAGGCCCGAACGGCGGCCGCCGGACAGTACGGCGCCCTCGGCGGCGAGCAGCGCGTCGAGTGCCGCGGACTGGTCCTCCAGGCCCGGGACGCAGATCGTCTCGCCCAGGCGGAGCCCGGCGAGACTGGCTCGCGCGACGTCCTCGGCGGTCATGGCGACCGGGACGGTCTGCCCGATGCCCTGGTGGAACTCGGTGGCCACCGGGCCGGGACAGACCACCTGGGTACGGATCCCGGTGTCGGCGAGTTCGTGACCCAGGGTGCGGGTGAAGGCCACGGTGGCGGCCTTGGCCGCGGTGTACAGGGTGCGGCGGGGCGGGCGTGGGCCGGTCCGTCCGGCGCTGAAGGCGAGCAGTGAGGCGACGGTGACGATCGCCCCCTCGTCGGCGGCGAGCATGCCGGGCAGTGCGGCGCGGACGAGCTGGACGTGCGCCTCGGCGTTGAGGGTGAGCAGATCGTCGATCCTGGCCGGATCGACCTCGATGAGCGGGGCGTAGCCGCCGACACCGGCGTTGCTGATCAGGACGCGGACGTCCCCGACACCCAGGCGGTCCCCCACCTTGGCGATGCCCTCGCGGGTGGCGAGGTCGGCAGGCAGGACCTCCACCGCGGCACCGACCTTACGCAGCTCCTCCGCCAAATCCTGCAGCCGGTCGGCGCGACGGGCCACCAGGACGAAGTCCGAGTCCGCGGCGAGGAGACGGGCGTAGGCGGCACCAACCCCGGAGGAAGCACCTGTTATCAGAGCAAGGGGCCTAGTCATGACGACATGGTAATTCAGTAGATTGCTAACTGCCAAATGCTTGATACTCATCAGGGTGCCTTAGTCTTTCCCGTGCCTGAAACGGCGAACCGGAGGGGCGGATGAGCTGCGGCGGGCGATCGAAGCATGGGCCGAGGGGCCACACCGCTGTTCGCCGCGTGACCCTGCCCGTGGCGTGCCGTCAGGTGTGTGTTTTCAGGCGTGGTGTTTGGCGAGGAAGTCGGTGATGAGGTGCAGCCATTCGTCGGTGCGCTCGAGCATGGGGAGGTGGCCGGTGGCGATTTCCGCGAGGTGGGCGTCGGGGATGGTCTCGGCGAGGTGGCGGTGCAGGGCGGGTGAGGTGAGTCGGTCGTCGGTGGTGGAGATGACCAGGGTGGGGACGGTGATGCCGGTGAGGTCGTCTCGGACGTCGAGCTGGCCGACGAGGTCGGTCTGTTCGGAGCTGCCGTCGGCTGCGCCGGCGGCGACGTAGCCGAGGGTCTGGCGCAGTTGTTCGGCGGGCATGGACTCCAGTGCCTGGGTGCCGAGGGCCATCATGAGCTGGAATTCGGCGAGCAGTTCGCGGTCGCCGGTTGCGGCGATCTTGCTCCAGACCGATGAGGCGAGGGCGAGGCGGTTGTCGCGGTGGGGGAAGGCGGCGGTCAGGACGAGTGCGGTGACGCGTTCGGGGTGGCGGGTGGCGGCGCGGATGGCGACCGGGCCGCCGAGGGAGTAGCCGGACACGGCGAAGCGGTCGAGGCCTTCTGTGTCGGCGGCGGCGATGAGTTGGTCGGCGAGGTCGTCGACGGACAGTGGGGTGGTGGAGCGGGGGGTGTCGCCGCTGCCGGGGTAGTCGATGCCGACGACGGTGTGGTGGGCGGCGAGTGCGTCCAGGACGGGGCCGTAGGTGCCGGCCAGGCTGCTGCCGGCGCCGTGGGCGAGGAGCAGGCCGGGGCCGGAGCCGAGGCGGGTGCGGGCGAAGGTGGGCTCGGGCAGGGTGCGAGGTGACATGGTCATCCGCCTTTCGAATGGGTGGGGTGGGGGCCGTCACGCATGGAAATCATCCAGTGCGTGTGATTGCCCTCCTGTTCTATCACACACCCTGGATGATTCAGGTCGGGTTGTGACCTCAATCACACGAACCGTATGATTTGTGGGTAGGGTGGTGGCATGACGCAGCCCGCCCACCGCCGCCGGCCGGCCCTGAGCAACCCGCGCGTGCAGCGCACCCGCAACCACGTGCTGGCCACCGCGCGCGACCTGCTGCTCCAGGTCGGACCCGCAGCACTGACCTATGCCCTGCTGGCCGAGCGGGCGGACGTCACCCGCCAGACCCTCTACCGGCACTGGCCCACCCGGGCCGCCCTGCTCTTCGACCTCGTCCTCGAAGGTCCCGACCTCGGCACCTATCCGGAACCGGGCAGCGACGTGCGTGCCGTGGCCACCGCCTGGCTCAAGAGCATGCGCGCCGGCGTCAGCGTCCCGGCCGTACGCAGCGCGGTACTGGCCATCGCCGCCCAGGCCGACCACGACCCCGACAGCGCCCAGGCACTCGTCCGTATCAGCGAGGACCGCCACGCGGACCTGAACAAGCTGCTGGAGCCTTCCGGCATCCGTCCCAGCGACGACGAGTTCGCCCTGCTGTACGGGCCCGTCCTCGCCCGGCTCTTCCTGGACCGCGGCGAGGTCACCGACGCCTTCATCGACGCCGTCGTCACTCAGTGGCTCACCACCCTGCAGCGCGCCGACGCACCGCGGGAGTGATCACCTCAAGTCGGCCGAGTTCGGGTTCGGCGCGGTGAGCGAGCCAAGGGGCGAGGCGGTGCCGTCAGGAGAAGCCCCTCACTTGCCGAACCCGGCGGTGAGTCCGCTGATGAGCTGGCGGCGGCCGAGGATGTAGAGGGCGAGGATCGGCAGCGTGGGGAGGACGACCGCGGCCAGGATCGCAGAGCCCCGACAAGCGCGTCCTGCCGTTGTTCGTGTGGAGCTTCCAGGGCGAGTTCACCATCAACATCCCGAGGATCAGCGGGAAGAGGAAGCCCGTTCCAGCGTTCCCAGACGTTCAGGATCTCGTAGAAGCGCCGATGGCCCGTGGCACCCGGTGGCCGATGATTGAGCCCCTCGGCAATTCTCTACGGGAGGCCCCCGCCTCCTCAGGGGCGAACCACTTACCCCGAGACCGACATCCAGGGGAAAGTTTCTTCCCCCTCACCATGAGTAGACATCGTCTCGGCTTCGGCGAATTATGGCGGAAGGACGGCCCGGTGGCGGACCAAGGCCGAGAAAAGGGCAGGAACCATGGTCAAAACTGTTTCCTTCAGGAACAAGGCAGTAGAAATCTCGGGACACCTTCACCTGCCGGACAACTTCAGGGAAGACGAGAAATTTCCGGCTCTCGTCGGCGTTCATCCGGCTGGAGGAGTAAAGGAACAGGCCATCGGAGCCTACGCCAAGAGGCTCGCTGCGCAGGGATTTGTTACCGTGGTATATGACTCCTCATACCAGGGAGAGAGCGGCGGCGAACCCCGCCTCTTGGAAGACCCGACGACCAGGGTGGAAGACGCCCGCTGCGCAGCCGACTTTCTTACCACTCTTCCGTTCGTCGACTCCGAACGAATGGGAGTTTTTGGCATTTGCGCCGGGGGCGGCTACGCAATCAGCGCGGCACAGACCGAACGTCGCTTCAAGGCAGTAGCCACCGTCAGCGCAGCTCCCATGGGTGAAGGTTCCAGAGGCTTTCTGGGGCATATGTCCCCGGTGGCCGAGCAGATCGGTACGCTGGAAATGGTTGCCAAGCAGCGCACGGCGGAAGCGCGAGGAGACGCACCTCTCTACGCCCCGTTTGTCCCAGAAACGCTGGAGGAGATCGACGAAAACACACCGGACCTCCTGCGTGAAGGATACGACTACTACAGGACGCCCCGAGGTCAGCATCCCAACTCCAAGGGCCGCTTCCTGCTGACCAGCATGGACAAGATGTTCGCCTTCTCGGCATTCGACCAAATTCCAGAACTGCTGACCCAACCGATGCTCCTCATCGCAGGGAGCAAGGCGGACACAAAGGTGTTCAGCGACCAGGCTTACGAGCTTTCCAAAGGGCCGAAGGAGTTGTTCGTCGTCGAAGGTGCGACTCATATCGCGTTGTACGACGTGCCCGAATACGTGGATCAAGCGATCACCAAGATGGTGGAGTTCTTTGCCGTCCTCTAGTATCGCCGAGACCTGGGACCACGACCACTGAGCCGGGCACTTGCTTCGGCACCGTTCGAGGCCGGCCAAGCCGACCTCGGCCAGGGTGTTCTCAACATGGCCGCCGGCCCGGAGAACGGTAGGCAGGGGAAATTTTCTTCCCCCTCACAGCGCGCTCTTCCGGTGCAAGGCTTGGTCACGAACTGAGCGAATACATTCGAGGAGCCCGATCACCATGTCTCATTCCAGCCGCCCCACAATCGCCATTGCCTTCCATTCGGGCTACGGCCACACTGCCGTCGTCGCCGAAGCCGTGGCGCGTGGCGCAGCGGGAGCCGGCGCCGAGGTGGTCTCGATCTCCGTCGACACCATCACCGACGAGCAGTGGGCGCAGCTGGACGCCGCCGACGCGATCATCTTCGGTGCCGCCACGTACATGGGTACCGCCTCCGCGGCCTTCCACGCGTTCGCCGAGGCCAGCAGCAGGCGCTGGTTCTCCCATGTCTGGGTGGACAAGCTCGCCGCGGGCTTCACCAACTCCGGTGCCAAGAGCGGCGACAAGTCATCCACCCTGGGCTACTTCGCCACCTTGGCCGCCCAGCACGGCATGCACTGGATCAGCCTGGGTCTGCTGCCTGGCTGGGATTCCACCACGGGCAGCGAGGACGACATCAACCGGCTGGGCTTCTTCATGGGCGCCGGCGCCCAGAGCCCGACCGATGCCGGTCCGGAAGCGGTCCACAAGTCGGACGTCGCCACCGCGGAGCACCTGGGTGCGCGCGTCGCGCGCCAGGCCGCGATCTTCCGAGCCGGGCGAGCCGCCCTCCCTGCCTGATCACAAGGCCTTCCTTTCCGTATTCGATTCCCCCACCCCCGCAAGGAGCGCACCATGTCCGACTCCCCCGGCCTCGCCCTCATCCGCCGGGTCTACGAATCCCGAATGGCGCCCGAGGTCACCAAGGAGGTCATGGCCCCGGACTTCGTCTGGGACATCACCCCGGGCTTTCCGAACAGCGGCGTCTACCACGGCTGGGACAGCGTGGCGAAGGACTTCTTCGGCACGCCGATGCCGAACATCGTGTCCTTCGGCGCGGGTCCCGAGGAGTTCTACGCGGACGACGAAGGCCACGTCTTCGTGTTCGGGCACTACCACGCCGAGACCAAGACCGGGGACAAGGCCGACGTCCGGTTCATCCACCTGTGGACCGTCCGTGACGGCAAGGCCGTCAGCATGCGGCAGGCCGCCGACAGCCACGTCCTCCAAGAAGCCCTCAAGGGCTGAGACCCCCGACCAGGAGACCCCCCATGGCGAAGATCCTCTTCGTGATCACCGCGTCCGACCACTGGACGCTGGCCGACGGAACCCGGCAGCCGGCCGGCTTCTGGGCCGAGGAAGCCATCGGCCCGTACCAGGTCTTCAAGGAGGCCGGATACGAGATCGCGGCGGCGACACCCGGCGGTGTACCGCCCACAGCGGACGCGCTCAGCCTCACCGCGGAGTTCAACGGCGGCGAGGAAGGCGCGCAGCGCATGCGCACCGCCCTGCGCGAGGCGACCGAGCTGGCGCACCCGATGCCCATCGAGGACGTGGACGTCGACGACTACGTAGCTGTCTTCTACCCCGGCGGCTGGGGCCCGATGGAGGACCTGCCCGACGACGCCGAGTCCGGCAAGCTGCTCACCGAGTGGCTCGCCTCGGGCAAGCCGGTGTCACTGGTGTGCCACGGCCCCGCGGCGCTGCTTGCCACCATCGGTCCCGACGGGACGTCCCCGTTCGCCGGCTACCGCCTGACCGGCCTCTCCAACGCCGAGGAGAAGCAGAACGGCCTCGCGGACCGCGCGAAGTGGCTGCTGCAGGACCGCCTCGTCAACGAACTCGGCGCGGACTACCGCGAGACCGAGCCGTTCGCCCCGCACGTCGAGACCGACCGCAACCTGTACACCGGCCAGAACCCGGGCTCGGCGGTCCCGCTGGCCCAGGAGCTCGTCAAGGCCCTGAGCTGACGAGGTACTGGGCTGACGCCACAGTTGTGCGACCTCTCGGCGGCCCGGTACGTACTCCGGGCCGCCGAGTCCTCTTCCGCTTCCGCCTGCTGCCATACAGGCTGAAGCCGATGCAGTTTTCGTACATGAGCCAAGCGGCCATAGGCAGGATTCCTCCCCCTCACAACCGCCGAGCTTTTGTGCGAGGCTGCAAGTCATGAATCGCAACCCTCATCTGAACGAGCTGGGTGAGTTCCTCAAGGCCCGCCGTGCCGAGGTCAGTCCTTCCGAGGTCGGACTGCGCGAAGGGCAACGTCGGCGTGTGAGCGGACTGCGCCGTGAGGAGGTGGCCCTTCTCGCGTCGATCAGCACCGAGTACTACACGCGGATCGAGCAGGGCCGTCTCCAGGCCTCGGCTCCCCTCCTGAACGAAATCGCCCAGTCGCTCCGCCTGAACGACGACCAGCGCACCTACCTCTTCGACCTCGCGGCGAAGGAGCCAGTGCGCCCGCCTGCGTCAGGTGACCGCCAGCAGGTGGACACGCAATCGCAGCGCATGCTGGACGATCTCACCGCCTCCCCGGCCTTCGTCATCGGCCGGCGCACCGACATCCTGGGCTGGAACCAGCTTGCCGCCGCCCTCTGGGCCGATTTCGGGCGCTACCCGGAGCAGGAGCGCGTGTTCGTCCGGCTGCTGTTCACCGAACCCTGGATGCGCGAGCTGTACGCCGACTGGGAGGAGGTCACCCGGCTGGCCATCGCCCAGCTGCGCATGGAGAGCGCGCGCTACCCCGGCGACCAGCGCCTCACCGCTCTGGTCGAGGAGCTCTCCGCCCGTGACGCGCAGTTCCGGGAGTGGTGGACGGCGCACGACGTCGCGATGCGAGGCAAGGGCGTCAAGAAGCTCCGTCACCCGGTGGTGGGCGAGCTGACCCTCGACTGGAACACGCTCACGTGTGGCACGGACCCCGACCAGCACATCATCGTGTGGAACGCCGAACCCGGTTCCCCGTCCCACGACGGGCTGCGCCTCCTGGCCTCCTGGGCCGCGGACCAAAAGCGGACGGCGTCCGACACCGTCGCGTAGGCCTCCCTGGCATCTGATCCACGGCGTTCGGTGGTGCGGCGCGGCGTTCGGTGGCGCAGGGCGCGCATCTGCCCGGCGGTGACGTCCCGTCATGTCACACGCTGTCCAGCTCGGTATCACGCTTGGCCGACACGGGCGGGGTCGGCAGCCAGGCCTCACCCGGCTCGACGACGAAGGTGAACTCGAGGCTGTACCAGGGCTCGGTCACGTCCGGGTCCGGCGCCGGCTCGTGCTCGTGCTCGTGGCGCACGTACGTGCCGACGAGGCTCCGCACGACGCCGAACTGCGCGTCGGTCTCCAGGATGGGATCGTCGTGGCTGTAGAGCTGGGACGCGATCGTCTTGTAGCCAGGTTTGTGGATCAGCGCGTGGACATGGGCCGGCCGGAAGGGATGGCGTTGGAGCGCGGTCAGGAGCTCGCCCACGGGCCCGCCCATCGGTATCGGGTAACCGGAGGGCTTGATACTGCGGAAGGCGAACACTCCTTCCTCGTCGCTGAAGAACTTGCCACGGAGATTCCACTCGGCCTGCTCGGGGTCCTGGTTCTCATAGAGGCCGGCCGGCGAAGCGTGCCAGACGTCGACTTCCGCGCCGGAGACCGCGTTTCCGTCGGTGTCGACGATCAGGCCGGTGAAGAACAGCGGCGGTCCCTCGGTCGGGGAGCGGACGATCGACTCGCCGTTGTTCATCGTCGGGCTTCCCTGGCGCCAGAACGGTCCGAGCAGGTTCGCCGAGGTCGGCCTGTCTTCGGTGCCGTTGTTCATCAGGGCAACCAGCGTGGACAGCCCCAGTGAACCCGCCATCAGCCTGACCTCGTGGTGGCTGGGCGTGGTGAGCCGGCCGAGCCTGGTCACGATGTCGAGGGCGGTGTCGAACTCCCTCTCGGTCAGCCGCACTTCGCGGGCGAAATCGTGCAGGTGCCGCACCAGCGCCTGGATGATCTCCTTGACGCGCGGGTCGCCGGCCCGCTCCGTCTCGGCGAGGACCGCCACGGTGAGCTGGTGTTCGTCTTGGATGATCACGTCGGCGTCTCCTCGCGACAGTCGGCTGCCGGCCCGCGGCTCGCACTGCCAGGCGAGTATCCGAAGGCCGTCAGGCCCGCACAACGCCGCTGTCCATCCAATGAACAACGAGCAAGTGATCAGCTGTTGCGGACCTTGACGCCAGGGCGCCAGCCGAGGAGGCGGGAGATGCCGAGACCACTCGCGATCACCGACGGAAGCACCGCCTGGTGCTTCACCGAGTCGGTGCGCACGACCACGGACAGCGCCGCTACGACCCGGCCTTCGGCGTTCACGATGCGCGTGGCCACCGAATCGGTACCGGGGGTCAGTTCTCCTCGCACCGTGGCCGTCCCGGTGCGACGGCAGTCGCCGATCTCCTTGCGCAGCACCTCCGGTGCCACGATGCTTCGCGACGAGTATTCCCGGAGCTCGCCGGACAGCACGGTCTCGATCAGCTCCGTACCGCCGTGGCTGAGCAGCACCTTGCCCACCCCCGTGCAGTGCAGTGGAAGCCGCCCACCCACCTGGGAGACGAGTTCGGGTGCCTCCGGCGCGGACAGTCTCTCGATGATCACCGCTTCCCGGCCTTCCAGGACCGCCAGTTGCACGTGCTGGTGAAGTGCGGTGTAGAGATCCTCGAGGAACGGCTGGGCCAGCGTGCGCAGTGATTCGGTGAGCGGAGCCAGGGTCCCGAGCTGCCACAGACGCAGTCCCACCGTGAACCTGCCGTCCGGCCGACGATCCAGCGCGCCGAAGCCGGCGAGTTCCACGGCCAGTCTCCGCACGGTGGCATGCGGCATGCCCGTCCTGCGCACCAGGTCGGCGAGGCTGAGCGCACTGTGCCCCGGCTGGAACGCGAACAGTACTTCCAGCAGGCGGGAGCTCACCGTCCTGCCGGGCTCGCTGGTCCGGGGCATACGTACCGGCTCCTCGCTGTGCGATACCGCTCGTCCTGCCGCCGCAGCTTAGCCGCGACTTCGAAAGCGGTGTCCATTCAATGAACACAGCCGTTCCGGCGGCACGGGGAGCCGGTCAGGATCTGCGGTGGCCAGTTCGATTGCCCTCGACCGCCCTCGACGAGCCACGAGCCAGAGGAGTCCAACAGTGCCTGCCACCATGCCGGGTCCGCGCATTGCCATCGTCGGGGGTGGCATCGGTGGTCTGGCCGCCGGTGCCTTCCTGCGCCGCGCGGGACTGACGGTCACCGTCCACGAGCAGGCGCCCGCACTCACCGAGGTCGGCGCCGGGCTCGTGATGGCTCCCAACGCCGTACGGCTGCTGCGGCGCCTCGGCGTCATGGACCGGTTCCTCCACCGGGCCGTACCGCTGGACTGGGGTTGGGAGTTCCGCCGCTGGACGGACGGGAGAGTGCTTTCGGTCGAGAAGCTGAGCGGTGTCTGCGAGCGGCTCTACGGAGAGCGCACCTATGTCGTGCACCGGGCCGATCTGCTGGACTCCCTCAGAGCGGCTGTGCCCGGTGAGTGGGTTCGCCTGGGCGCGCGCTGCACGGCGGTCGAGGCACGCAAGGACGTCGTACTGCTGCGCTTCGCCGATGGCGGCCATGTCGAGGCGGACATCGTCATCGGCGCCGACGGGGTGCACTCCGTCGTCCGCGACGCGGTGACCGAGCCCTCACCGCCGGCGTATTCCGGTATCTGCGCCTTCCGCACGATCGTGCCGGCCCGAGCCGCACCCGACTTCGCCCTGCGCCGCGCCCAGACCCTCTGGCCCGGGCCCGGACGGCACTTCGTGCACTATCCGGTCGCCGGTGGGCAGGCCGTCAATGTCGTCGCCTTCGCCCCTGCCGGGGATCACACCGACGAGTCCTGGAGTACGACCGCCACGATCGAGGAGTTCCATGCCGAGTTCGCCGACTGGGACCCGCGGGTGACCGACCTGATCACCGCCGGCGGTGTACCCGGGCGCTGGGCGATGCTGGACCGGGCACCCCTACGGCGTTGGAGCCGGGGCAGGATCACCTTGCTCGGAGACGCCGCGCATCCCATGTTCCCCTTCTTCGCCCAGGGCGCGGCCCAGTCCGTCGAGGACGCAGCGGTTCTGGCCCGCTGCCTGGCCGCGTACCCGAACGACCCCGAGCAGGCGCTGAAGCAGTACGAGGCGGCGCGGATCGAACGCACCACACGCCTGCAGGAGATCAGTCACGCCCGCAGGGAGATCAACCACCTCCCCGACGGGCCCGAGCAGCGGGCTCGCGACGCCGCGCTCGCCGAATCCGATCCGCTGGTGCGCAACGGCTGGATCTACGGCTACGACGCCGAGGAGGCACCCACCTCGTGAACGACAACGCCGACGACAGGGGGAACGCCACCATGGCCACCACTCCCGCGGTACCGAACCGGCAACGTCAGGTTGAGGAGGAGCTGGTCCGGGCCGTCCTCGCGTCGTTCCAGGACACCCCGGATCCGCGGCTCAAGGAACTGATGCAGACCCTCGTGCGGCACCTGCACGCCTTCATCCGTGAGGCCCGACCGACCGAAGCGGAATGGCAGCACGCCATCGACTTCCTCACCGCGGCAGGCCACATCACCACCGACCGCCGACAGGAGTTCGTGCTGCTGTCCGACGTCCTGGGCGCGTCCATGCAGACCATCAACGTCAACCAAGGGGCCGACGCGAGCGCCACCGAAGCCACCGTCGTCGGCCCGTTCTTCGTCGAGGGCTCCCCCGAGATCCCCATCGGGGGTGACATGGCCGCCGGCGCCCCGGGACAACCCTGCTGGGTCGAGGGCACCGTCACCGACACCGACGGCAACCCGGTCCCGGGGGCGCGACTCGAGGTGTGGGAGGCCGACGAGGACGGCCTCTACGACGTGCAGTACGACAATGACCACCTGGCCGGCCGGGCACACCTGTTCACCGACGACCAAGGTGACTACGCCTTCTGGGGTCTGACTCCCACGCCGTACCCCATCCCCCACGACGGGCCGGTCGGGGCTCTCCTGGAGGCGACCGGACGCTCGCCGATGCGCGCGTCCCACCTGCACTTCATGGCCGCCGCACCCGGTCTGCGCACGCTCGTCACCCACATCTTCGTCGAGGGCGACGACCTCCTCACCTCAGACGCGGTGTTCGGGGTCAGGGAATCCCTCGTCAATCGGTTCGAACGGCACCCCGTCGGCACACCGGCTCCCGATGGGCGCGACCTGTCCGGGCGCAGCTGGTCAAGCGTGCGGTTCGACATCGTGCTCTCTCCACAGCCCAGGTGACAGTGTCAGTCAGGTGTCAGGCATCCGCGAACGACGAGGAGTGAGTGGTGCGTTTCGAGCATGAAACTCTGGCCCAGCGTGTGTGCTTCGCGCCCGGTGAGGCGTCGGCGACGGTGTGCGCCGAGGTGGAGCGGCTGGGCGGCGCGCGGGTGATGGTGATCGCGGCGGCATCCGAGGCCGACCTGGCCGAGCGGGTCACCGCCCGCGTGCCGGTCGTACTCCGCTACGACGAGGTGGCGATGCACGTACCGGTCGAATCGGCCGAGCGGGCGCGCGCCGCCGCAGCCGCGCATGAGGTGGACCTCGTGGTCAGCGTCGGCGGGGGCTCAACGACCGGCCTGGCCAAGGCGATCGCGCTGACGAGCGGAATCCCGATCGTGGCCGTGCCCACGACGTACGCGGGGTCGGAGGCCACCAGCGTCTGGGGGCTGACCGAGGGGGCACGCAAGACCACAGGAGTGGACGCGCGGGTGCTACCGCGCTCGGTCGTGTACGACGCGACGCTGACCCTGTCGTTGCCGGTGGCGATGAGCGTCGCTTCGGGACTGAACGCGCTCGCGCACTGTGTGGACTCGATGTGGGCTCCGCGAACGGATCCGGTGGACCAAGCGCTGGCGGGAGAGGGCATTCGCGCGCTGGCGGCCGGACTGCCGGCCGTGGTGGCCGACCCGGCCGGCCTCGAGGGCCGCGAGCGGATGCTGTACGGCGCCTACCTGTCGGCTGTGGCTTTCTCGTCGGCGGGTTCGGGGCTGCACCACAAGATCTGTCACGTGCTGGGCGGCGCGTACGACCTGCCGCACGCCCAGACACACGCGGTCGTGCTGCCGTACGTGCTGGCGTTCAACGCACCCGCCGCGCCGGAGGCCGAACGCCGGATCGCGGAAGCCTTCGGCGCTGCTTCGGCCATCGAAGGCCTGCAGCGGCTGCGCGTTGCGGTGGACGCCCCGAAAGCGCTGCGTGACCACGGATTCGACGAGGCCGACATCGATGACGCGGTGCGCGCGATCCTGGGGGTGGTCCCGGCGGACAACCCACGCCCCGTGACCGCCCACAGTGTGCGACGGCTGTTGCGAGCGGCGTGGGAAGGCGCGGATCCGACGGCCTGACCGGGACGTCCAGTACGCGGACGACGGGACACGATGACGCGAGCCGCCTGCCTGCCTTGTCCCGGTCAGGCTGTCGCATCCCGCGCCCGCTGGTACGGGGCGACAGTCCACGACGCCAGGAAGCGCAGTCCGTCATGGGACGGGGTCCCGGGCTCAGCCGTCATGATCACCAGCTGCTGTGCGGGGTCGGCTGTGCAGGTCAGGCTGTCCCAGTCGAGCGTGAGGTCACCGACGACCGGGTGGCGCAGCCTCTTCGTGCCGACCCGCAGGCCTGGCACCTGGCGGCCTGCCCACCACTGCCGGAAGTCGGCGTCGGCCACCGACAGCTCGCCGACGAGTGCGGTCAACTCGGGGTAGCCAGGGCACTTGGCGGCCTCCATGCGTAGTTGGGCGACGCAACTCCGGGCGACCGTCCTCCAGTCGAGGCAGAGCTCCCGGAAGCCGGGGTCGGTGAAGAGCAGCCGGGCGTAGTTGCGCTTCTTCTCCGGAACCCGTTCGAAGTCGGTGAGCAGAGCGGCTGCCAGTGCGTTCCAGGCCAGGATGTCCATGTGACGACCCAGGACGAGCCCGGGGGTCCCGGTCAGTTCGTCCAGGAGACGTCTGAGTTGCGGCTGGACCTTCTGCGCCGGTCTGCGGCGCGGCGCGCACTCATCTCTCGCGGCCAGGGTGAACAGGTGGTCACGCTGGTCGTCGTCGAGATGCAGGACACGGACGAGGGTGGCGAGCACCGACGTCGCCACGGGGGAACGCCCCTGCTCGAACCGCGTGTAGCAGTCGGTGCTGATCCCCGCGAGCTGCGCGACCTCCTCCCGGCGCAGCCCCGGCACCCGCCGGGGCGCCCCGGACTCGGGCAGACCCACGGTACGCGGACTGAGTTGCGCCCGGCACACCTTGAGAAATTCTCCCAGTTCGGGCAAACGCGCTTTGCTGCACATGGCAGCTAGTGTCGCACCGCTGAACTGAAAAGTGAGGGGGAGAGTTTCCTCCCAGGCTCGGGACAATAGCCTTGCTTTTCCCTGAGCGAGGCCATGAATGCCAGATGGTCAGGCGACCCGACCGGCTGCGGACCCGCCGAGCCGACGGGCGGCCGACGAGGCGAGGGTGCGCAGTCCGTGGTACGACGGCGTGCCGGGGTCCGCCGTCCAGACGACGAGTTCCTGATGCGGATCCGTGCCGCAGGTCAGGGTGTCCCAGTCGAGGGTGAGTTCGCCGGCGACGGGGTGGTGGAACCTCTTCGTGCCCATGGTGCGGGACGCCACGTGGTGGCCTCCCCACCACTGCCCGAAGTCCTTGTCCCGCACGGAGAGTTCTCCCACCAGGCTGGTCAGCCGCGGGTCGTCCGGGTACTTGGCGGCCAGCATGCGCAGATGGGACACGCACGCACGGGCGACGGTCCGCCAATCCGCGTACAAGGTCCTCATGGAGGGGTCGGTGAAGAGGATGCGGACGTAGTTCCGCCTCTTCTCCGGCACCGTCGCGAAATCGGTGAGCAGGGCGGCGGCGAGCGGATTCCACGCCAGGATGTCCATACGGCGGCCGATCACCACGCCGGGGGTCCCAATGAGGTCGTCGAGCAGGCGGCGCAACTGTGGCTGCACCCTCTGCGCGGCCTGGCGGCCGGGTCGTGCCGGCTGTCGGCCCGCCAGCTCGAACAGGTGGTCGCGCTGGTCGTTGCCCAGATGCAGGATCTGCGCGAGAGCCGCCAGCACCGGGGCGGTCGGCTGTATGCGGCCCTGCTCCAGCCGTGTGTAGTAGTCAGTGCTGATGGCGGCGAGCAGGGCGACCTCCTCCGGCGCAGGCCGGGCACCCGCCGAGGGCCACCGGTGTCGGGCAGGCCGACGGTGCGCGGGCTCAGTTCGGCCCTCCGCGCTTTGAGGAATTCTCCCAGCTCATTCAGATGCGCGTCGCTGGTCATGACGGCCAGTCTCGCACCGCTCAGTCTGCACGAGGGGGGTAAGGATTCCTCCCCTGGTTAAGTCATTCCCAGAATGGAATTCTCCCCTTTGCGGGTTCGCGCGATGGCGGCAGGGTGATGACACGGTCGGCGACCAGGACAGGCCGGTATTCGGTATTCCCATGCGGCAGGCGGAGGAGGCGGGAAAGGAAAGTGCGGACGAATGTGCCGACGAATGTCAGGTTCCTCGGCAATGGCCTGACACCTGCCTGTCGTCTCCCCGCTCCCGGCACCCGCGCCCGGCGACTGGCCGAGCACGGCTTCGACACCGTCCACCAGGGCGAGAGTGAGGGCGACATCGTGCTGCGCGACGGGGTCGGCGGCGCACGGGTGTCGCGCGGTGTCGACGAGATCGCCCCGTACGGCTCCTTCGCCAAGCTCACCTCGCTCTTCGGTGCGTACCTGAACGAGCCCCCGGCCGAGGACCGGGCGGCCTGAATCCCTGAACACATGCTAGGAGCACCACCCGTGCCCGAACGGAAGAAGTTCGCGCCGCCGGCGATCCAGGAGTTCGCCCCCAAGCTCGCGGAGGTGACCGACACGGTCCTGTTCGGCGACATCTGGGAGCGGCCGGGTCTGTCCCCGCGCGACCGCAGCCTGGTCACCGTCACCGCTCTCGCCTCTCTGTACCGCAACGACCAGCTCAGCTTTCACCTCGGCAAGGCGCTGGAGAACGGCGTGACCGAGGACGAGCTGATCGAGGCCATCACGCATCTGGCCTTCTACGCCGGATGGCCCAACGCCATGACCGCGATGAGCCAGCTCAAGGAGATCGTGGACAAGGCCGGCCCAGTCCGGCGACACACCATGGAACTGCTGAAGCAGCCCTCGACCAGTTCATGACCCATCTCGCTCTGCGGGAGACGGACGACGCCACCTGGCTCGACCACGTCTCGGACGACGAGTACCACGGCCCGCGCATCAGCACCCGTAGGCGTCCCTGACGCCCCGACAGATCCGACAAGAGCTGGGAAGGCATCATGCGAGCAACCATCATTCACGCGCCCGGTGACATCCGGGTGGAGAACACCCCGGAACCGAAGATCACGGCACCGACGGACGCGGTCATCCGCACCGTCGCCGCCTGCGTGTGCGGCTCCGATCTGTGGAGCTACCGGGGTGTCCTGCCGGTCACCGGGCCGCAGCCGATCGGCCACGAGTACGTCGGCATCGTCGAGGAGGTCGGCAGCGACGTGTCGGGCGTCCAGCCGGGCCAGTTCGTCATCGGCTCCTTCGTCGCCTCCGACAACACCTGCCCGATCTGCCAGGCCGGCTACCACACCTCCTGCCAGCACGCGCAGTGGGTCAACGGCTGCCAGGCCGAGTACGTCCGCGTCCCCCTCGCCGACGGCACCCTGGTCGCCACCCCAGAGCAGCCGGCCGGGGAGCTGATCCCGGACCTGCTGGCCCTGTCCGACGTCATGGGCACCGGCTGGTACGCCGCCAAGGCCGCCGAGGTCAAGCCCGGTTCGACGGTCGTGGTCGTCGGTGACGGCGCGGTGGGCCTGTCCGGCGTCATCGCCGCGAAGGAACTGGGCGCCGAACGCATCATCGCCATGAGCCGGCACGAGTCCCGGCAGAAGCTGGCCCTGGAGTTCGGCGCCACCGACATCGTCACCGAGCGCGGCGAGGAAGGCGTCGCCCGCGTCAAGGAACTGACGAACGGCCTCGGCGCCGACTCCGTCCTCGAGTGCGTCGGCACCCAGCAGTCGATGCAGCAGGCCCTGCAGTCCACCCGCCCCGGCGGCAACGTCGGCTTCGTCGGAATGCCGCACGACGTGCGGATCGACGGCCTGCAACTCTTCTTCTCCCACGTCGGCCTGCGCGGTGGCCCCGCCCCCGTGCGCGCCTACCTTCCCGACCTGATCGAGCGCGTCTTCAGCGGCCGTATCAACCCGGGCAAGGTCTTCGACCTCACCCTGTCCCTGGACGAAGTCGCGGAAGGTTACAAGGCAATGGACGAGCGTCGCGCCATCAAGGCGCTGCTGCGTCCATGACATGAGCCCCGGCGGTGGTGGGCACCGATCGGCGGCGCCCATCACCGCCGGCACCAACCAGCGGCGACCGCGCCCCGCCATCGCGGCCGAGCAGAGCGACCCGGCACTGACGCCCTGGGCCGGGTGCCGCACCGGGCCAGAGGAGATCCGTCAGTCCCTCACCGCGTTCTTCGCCCGCTTCACCGTCGCCGACAGACTGATCACCACTGTCACCTGACCACAGGTCCGCGCTGCCAACCATTCCTCACCGCATCCCGGAGATCGGAGAAACGCCGATGCCGACATGGACGAGCGACGAGCTCAACCGCATCGCCAAGGCCGACGAGTTGGAAATGGTGTCGCTCCGGCGTGACGGCACCCTGCGGGGGCCGGTGCCGATCTGGGTCGTCCGCGACGGTGACGACCTGTACGTCCGCTCCTTCCGCGGTACGGACGGCGGCTGGTGGCGCGCGGCCCGCGCTAGCCACGAGGGGCACATCCGCTCCGGCGGCGTCTACAAGAACGTCACCCTCGTCGAGGTGGCGGACTCCGAGACCAACGACCGCCTCGACACCGCGTATCGCACCAAGTACGGCCGCTTTGGCGGCGCGTACGTCAACCCGATGGTGGCGGCACGCTCGACGACACTGCGGCTGGTACCCAGATGATCAAGACCTTCCCGGTGGGGGCCACTGAACTCCCGCCAGTAGTCCGCCCAACACAGGAGTAAGCGCCATGCTCGGTCTCGAACTCATCGTGCTGTTGGGCGTGGCGGTGCTGGTCGGCCAGGTCGTCGCACAGCGCTTCGGCGTCGCACCGCCCGTCGTGCTGCTTGTCGTGGGCGCTCTTCTGGGACTGGTCCCAGCCGTGCGCCAGACTCAACTACCGCCGGAAGTGGTCCTGCTGCTCTTCCTGCCGGTGTTGCTGTACTGGGAGAGCCTCACCACGTCCATGCGGGAGATACGTTCGAACCTGCGGGGCATCGTCCTGCTCAGCACGGTGCTGGTGATCCTCACCGCGGGGGCCGTGGCGGTCGCCGGGCACGCGCTCGGACTGCCGTGGGGACCGGCGTGGGCGCTGGGCGCGGCGGTGGCTCCGACCGACGCGACAGCGGTCGGCGTCCTGGCCCGCTCTCTGCCGCGCCGTCAGATCACCGTGCTGCGTGCCGAAAGCCTCGTCAACGACGGCACCGCGTTGGTCATCTTCGGCCTGGCGGTCGGTCTCACCGTCGGCGAGGAACACCTCACCCTTCCGCACGTAGGCGCGCTGTTCCTCCTGGCCTACGGCGGCGGGGCCGCCGTAGGCGTGGTGGTCGCCTGGGTCAACATGAATCTGCGACGCCGCCTGGACGATCCCCTGCTGGGCAATCTCGTGATGATCCTGGCGCCGTTCACTGCGTTTCTGCTCGCCGAGCTGATCCACGCCTCGGGTGTCCTCGCGGTCGTCGTGAGTGGGCTGATCATGGCCCAGGTGGCTCCAAGCCTCATCCGCGCCGAGCATCGTCGCCAGGCAATGGCCTTCTGGCCGCTGGCCACGTTCATCATCAACGGCGCGCTCTTCGTCCTGGTCGGAGTGGAACTCCAATACGCGCTGCGCCACTTGAGCCGGTCCGACCGCCAAGACGCCCTGATCGCGATCGGAGTGGTCAGCGTGGTGCTGGTCATGGTTCGGTTCGCGTTCCTGTTCTCCTCCGCCTACCTGATCCGCGTGATCGACCGGCGTCCTGAGCAACGACTGCGCCGAATCACTCACCGGGCACGCGCCGTGAGTGGGTTCGCGGGCTTCCGGGGCGCGGTGTCGCTCGCCGTGGCGCTCTCGGTGCCGGAGACCCTCGACTCGGGTGAGCCCTTCCCCGACCGTGCCTTCATCGTCTTCGTCACCTCCGGTGTCATCGTGGTGACACTCGTGGTGCAGGGACTGCTGCTGCCGGGCGTGGTGCGGTGGGCCCGGCTGCCGCGCGACACGTCCGTCGACGACGAGCAGGTCCTCGCCGAGACCAAGGCGACCGAGGAAGCCATCAAGGCACTGCCCCGACTCGCTGCCGAACTGGGCACCACCCCGAAGGTCATGGAGTGGCTGCGCCAGGAGTACGAGGCCCACCTGGCCACCGTACGGGCCAGGGGCGCGGGCACCGACGACGATCCCGCCCTGCTCCACAACCGCCACTACACCGACCTCCGCCTCGCCCTCATCGCCCACAGACGCGCAACCGTCGTACGTCTGCGCGACGAGCGAGAGATCGACGACACCGTGCTGCGTCAGCTCCAGGCCGCCCTGGACAGCGAAGAGGTGCGGCTGGCCGGACGCGAGCAGGTGGAGTGAGCCGAGTCCGACATCCGACCTCGACACAAGACCCAGCGAGACCCAGCAGAAGAGGATCCCTTTCATGTCCTCCGGCCTTATCGACGTCCACGCCCACCTCCTGCCCGACTTCTACGTCCAGCAGGCGACAGCGGCGGGCCACACCCACCCCGACGGCATGGGCGGCTGGCCGTCGTGGTCCGTGGAAGCGCACCTGGACCTGATGGACCGCAACGGCATCGACACCGCCATGCTGTCCATGTCCTCCCCCGGCGTGCACTTCGGCGACGACAAGGCGGCCCGCCTCCTCGCCCGGCGCGTCAACGAGTACACCGCCGAGCTGACCCGAGACCACCCGGGCCGCTTCGGCAACTTCGTGTCGCTTCCCCTGCCGGACGTGGACGGCTCGTTGGAGGAGATCGCATTCGCCTTCGACGAACTCGACGCCGACGGCGTGGCCTTGCTGACCCACACGCACGGTGTGTACCTGGGTGACCAGCGCCTCGACCCGGTCTTCGCGGAACTCGACCGCCGGCGGGCCGTGGTCTTCCTGCACCCCACCTCACCGGTGTGCTGGGAACAGTCAGCGCTCGGCAGGCCGCGGCCGATGGTCGAGTACATCTTCGACACGGCCCGTACGGTCACGGACTTGGTGTTGGCGGGCGTCCTGACGCGCCATCCGCACATGCAGGTGATCGTTCCGCACTGCGGTGGCGCGGTTCCCGTCCTGGCCGACCGCATCAACGAGTTCATGAGGATGTTCCTGCCTTCGGAGAATTCACCCTCCTTGGATGCCGTGCAGCAACTACGGGGCCTGTACTACGACTTGGCGGGCCCAGCCTTCCCACGCCAGGTCCCCGCACTGCTGCAGCTGGTCGATCCCGACCGCGTGCTGTTCGGCAGCGACTACTGCTGGACGCCTCCCCCGCCGGCCGACGCCCACATCGCGGCGATCGACGCGGCGGAGTCACCGGTGGAGGGGACCACGTGGCGTTCCCTGACGACGGCCAACGCCAAACGCCTGTTCCCGGGGACAGCGCGGTGAACGCGTCAGGCCGCGGCGTGATCGGCCTCACCGGCAGCGCGGCCCTCGAACACGCGCCGCACGGCATCCGTATCAACGCGGTCTGCCCGGCACGCTCGACCACAGTACGGCTGGAGCGCAGCCACCGGTGTTGACAGCAGCAAGGAGGAAAAATGCACACCCGAACACTCGGGCAAGACCTGCGGGTCTCCGCCATCGGTCTCGGCGCAATGGGAATGTCCCAGAGTTACGGCCCGAACCCGGGCGATCGAAGCGACATGATCGCCGTGCTCCGTGGGGCCGTGGACCGCGGGGTCACGTTTTTCGACACCGCGGAGGTGTACGGCCCGTACGTCAACGAGGAGCTCGTCGGGGAGGCCCTCGCTCCGGTACGTGACCAAGTGGTGCTCGCCACGAAGTTCGGATTCCGCATCGAGAACGGTGCGTCGGTCGGACTCAACAGCCGGCCCGAGCAGATCCGTGCCGTCGCCACAGCCTCCCTCGAACGGCTCGGGGTCGAGACGATCGACCTGTTCTACCAGCACCGCGTTGATCCACAGGTGCCGATCGAAGACGTCGCCGGTACGGTGGCCGAGCTCGTGCAGGAAGGCAAGGTCCGCTGCTTCGGGCTCTCGGAGGCCAGTGCGGAGACCATCCGCCGTGCTCACTCGGTCCACCCGGTCACGGCGGTGCAGAGCGAGTACTCGCTGTGGACCCGAGATCCCGAGTCACAGGTCCTGCCGACGTGCGCGGCACTCGGAATCGGGTTCGTGCCCTTCAGCCCGCTCGGCAAGGGGTTCCTGACCGGGGCGGTGGACGCTTCGACGTCGTTCGCGGACGGCGATGTCCGGACAACCATTCCACGGTTCACGGCCGAGAATCGAGCGGCCAACCAGGCTCTCGTCCAGCACATTGCAACGCTCGCGCAGACCAAGGACGCCACACCGGGGCAGGTCGCGCTCGCCTGGCTGCTCGCACAACATCCGTGGATCGTTCCGATTCCCGGAACACGACGCATCGCGCGCGTCGAGGAGAACATCGGCGCCACCCAACTGCCGCTCTCCGCCGACGAACTGTCGGACCTCAACGAACTCGCCGGCCGGGTCGGCGTACAGGGAGACCGCTACAACGAGCACCACATGTCGCTGGTCAACAAGTAGCCAGACGAACGGCAGCAAGCTGCGGGCGGGCACACCGGTTTCGATGGCAGCACCCGCTCGCAGCCATTCCGCTGCCGACGCCGACTCGACACTCCCCGGGCTCGCTCGGCCAAGCCATTCCCCTGCGGTTCATCAGATCAATGATCTGCGGTCGTTGCACCGGCCGGTCAGGAGAGCCCCCGCCTCCCGGTCGGGCGGGAGGCCGACGGTCTGGGCGTGGACGGCGAACTGGCGCGTCTGCTGCACGGCGCCGCCTGAGGAACCACGCCTTCGCCCGAGCCGCCGGAAACCCGGGTTCGGGTGGAGCCCGGGCACGGGCTCAGGACGGGTCCTCGTCCAGCTTCGCCACCACACGACTGGAGATCTCGCCCAGCATCCGCAGCTCAGCCGGCGTGACATGGTCCAGGAACAACTCCCGCACCGCCTCCACATGGCGCGGAGCCGCCGCCTCGATCGCTGCCCGCCCCACCGGGGTGATCACCACGAACGCCCCTCGCGCGTCATCAGGGGCTTCCTCCCGCACCACCAGCCCTCGGCCGGCCATCCGCGCGATGTGATGGGACATCCGGCTCTTCTCCCACTCCAGAGCACGGCACAGGTCCTGATAACGCTGTCGCCCCTCCGGCACATCCGTCAGATGGACCAGGACCGCGAAGTCCGGGCCCGACACCTTCGACTCGGCCTGCAACGTACGCGCCAACCGGCCCAAGAGCCGCTCATGCAACCGCACAAAGCTCCGCCACGCGTGCTGCTCCTCCGGGGTCAGCCACCGCACCGTCTCCTTCATGTAGACGAGTGTAAGTGAGCGTTGACGGGTCACCTGCCAGGATGATAGGTGACCCGTCAACGCCCAGTGCGCGCGTGGCAGCGGTGGCTGCCGTTGGCGCCGCCGGCGTCAACCGCGGCGGCGGCAGGGGCAGCGCGAACCGACACCGCGGGGACTTCCCACGACCTGATTCGCGGTGAGTCCTCGCGGTGTCACCAGCGTCGGCGCCGGCTCAGAGCAGTTTGTCCTTCGCCTTGTAGTAGGCGCCGCCGAACGGGAGGAACCAGGGGGTGCCGTTGTAAAAGGGGACGGGCACCTTCGGGAAGCCGAAGCCGCGCAAGGGGTTGGCCTCCGGCTTGCCGTCCATCATCTCGGCGACGGCGCGGCCCATGTAGGTGGCCATCTGGACGCCGTGACCGCAGTAACCCATGGAGTAGTACAGGCCGTTGACGTCACCCGCGTGCGGGATACGGTCCCAGGAGAAGCCGACCATGCCGCCCCAGACGTAGTCGATCCGCGTCCCGGCCAACTGCGGGAAGATCTCCGTCATCTCCCGCTTGAGGATGTCGCCGCTCTTGATGTCGGAGGCCGGATTGGAGGGGGCGAAGCGGGCCCGGCCGCCGAAGGCGAGGCGGTTGTCGGGGGTGAGGCGGACGTAGTGGCCGACGTTCTTGTGGGCGACCAGCAGGCGACCGTTCGGGATGAGCTCCTTGGCGCGCTGCTCCCCCAGCGGCTCGGTGACGATGATGAAGCTGCCGACGTTGATCAGCCGCTTGCGGAACCACGGCATCGACTTGTCGGTGTAGGCGTCCGTCGCCGCCATGACCTGCTTGGCACGGATGGTGCCGTTCATGGTCTCCACCAGGAAGCCGCCGCCGGGGCGGCGGGTGAGGCCGGTGGCGGCGTTGCGCTCGTGGATCTCGGCGCCGACACGCTCGGCGGCATCTGCCAGGCCACCGACGAACTTGCCCACGTGCAGGCCCGCGCTGAGCGGGTCGAGCAGGGCACCGTGGTAGTAGTCCGTGCCGAGCTCGGCCCGCAGTTCGCTCTTGCTCAGGACGATCGTCTCGTGGCCGAAGTTGTCGGCCAGATCGCGCTGCTTGGCCCGCAGGCCATCGAAGTGCCCGGGCTTGCAGACCGCGCCGAGGCGCCCGGAGCGGTTGAAGTCGCAGTCGATGTTCTCGGTGCGGGTGAGCTCCTCGACGACATCGACCGCCTCGCGGAAGGAGTCGTACAGCTCACGGGCCCGCTCCTGCCCGAAACGCTTACGGGCCTCTGCGGGGCTGATGGTGATGCCCTGGGTGCACATGCTGCCGTTGCGCCCGGAGGCGCCCGAACCGACCTTGTCCTTCTCGACCAGGACGACCCGGGCACCCTTGCGGGCGGCGTGGTAGGCGGTGGACAGGCCGGTGAGGCCGCCGCCGATCACCACCACGTCCGCCTCGTCGGGCAGGTCCTTTCCGGAACGGTCGGGCAGGGCGGGGGCTGTGTCCAGCCAGTAGGGGATCTGCTTCATGGCGTGCGTCCTCTGTGTTCTCGGTCCTGTGTCGCCGTGTCGCTGTGTCGCCGTGCTGTCAGCAGCCGAGCAGCTTCGGCAGGCCCGACAGGTCGGGCAGCTCGTCGTACGGCTGGTAGTCGGCGCTGCCGAGGCGGCCGTAACGGTTGATCCACACCCGGCGCTTCAGGCCCAGGTCACGGGTCGGGATGTGGTCGTACTCCCAGCCCTGGGCGGTGTGGATGACCTGGGACGGCTCGACGCCCATGGCCTTGAAGGCGTGCTCGAAGGTCTGGCGGTCCGGCTTGTAGGCGCCGGCCTGCTGAGCGGTGATGACGTGGTCGAACTCGACGCCGATGTTCTCGACGTTCCGCGCGATCATGTTGTCGTCGGTGTTGGAGATGATGGCGATCTCGTACTTGGTCTTCAGGGCGCGCAGCGCGTCCGGGACCTCCGGGAAGGGACCGAAGGTGGGGACCGCCTCGACGAGGGCGTCGCCGTCGGACTCGCGGTACTCCAGGCCGTGCAGGCGCGTGGCGTTGCGCAGGCTGGAGTGCAGGACCTCGTGGTACGGGCGGTAGGCCTCCAGGACGGCCTGGAAGCGCATGACGCGGAAGTCGTCGAGGAACTCGTCGACGTCCAGGTTGTCCAGGTCCAGCCGATCCTCGAGAACCTTCAGGGTCGTGGGGCCGAGCTCGAAGTTGATCAGGGTCGCATAGGCGTCGAAGGTGACGATCTCTCGCATGGTTTTCTGCCTCGGTCTCGCGGGGTTTCCGGATTTTCCAGGGGTGTGGGCCGGGGGGCTTCAGACGACGCGTTCGCCGGGGGCGACGATCGCGTCGAGTGCGGCCAGGTCGGCCGGGTCGGGGATCCAGTCGGCCGCCGCCGCGTTGGCGGTGACCTGTTCGGGGGTCATGGCGCCGCAGATGACGGAGCCGACGGCGGGCAGGGCGGCCAGTGCGCCCACGGCGACCTGGAGGAGGGTGAGTCCTCGTTCGGTGCCGTACGCGGTGAGCGCCTCGACCCGGTCGAGGGCCGCGTCGGTGAGCCAGCCCTGCCGCCAGGACAGGCGGCTGCCGGGCGGGGGCTGCTCGCCGCGCCGGTACTTGCCGCTGAGCAGGCCGTTGGCCAGCGGGTAGTACGGCAGCAGGCCGACGCCGTGGCGCAGGCAGGCCGGGATCAGGTCCCGCTCCACGTCGCGGTCGAGCAGGTGGTAGCGGGCCTGGGTGGAGACCAAGGCGTCGGTGAGCTGCTCGGCCGGAAGGTTGGAGCAGCCGATGTGGCCGATCTTGCCCTCGTCCACCAGTTCCCGGAGCGCGGCCACCGTCTCGTCGAGCGGGGTGACGCCGTCCGGCTCGTGGTACTGGTACAGGTCGATCCGGTCGGTGCCCAGGCGGCGCAGGGACGCCTCGACGGCGTACCGGATGTAGGAGCGGGCGCCCCGCCGTCCGTACAGGTCGGCCTCGGACCCCATCTCCATACCGAACTTGGTCGCCAGCACGACCTCGTCCCGGCGCCCCTTGAGGGCGGCGCCGAGAAGGCGCTCGCCGTCGCCGCGCGAGCCGCCCCGTTCGCCGAAGCCGCCGTACGTGTCGGCCGTGTCGAACAGCGTGATCCCGGCGTCGAGGGCCGCGTGGACGACGGCCTTGGTGCCCTCCTCGTCCAGTCGAGCGCCGAAGTTGTTGCCGCCGACACCGACCACCGAGACAGCCGGCCCGCGCTCTCCGAGCGTGCGGTACCTCATGGCCGGCTTCCGAATCCGATGCAGACGTTCTTGGTCTGCGTGTAGCTGGCCAGCGCCTCCAGGCCTTTCTCCCGGCCCCAGCCGCTGTGCTTGTAGCCGCCGAAGGGGAGCTCGACGCCGGTGCCGACGCCGGTGGCGTTGACGTAGACCTGCCCGGCACGAATGCCCTCGGCCAGACGCATCGCCTTGTCGATGTCACGGGTCCAGACATAGGAGGCCAGGCCGTACTGGCTGTCGTTGGCGATGTCCAGGACCTCGTCGGCGTCGTCGAAGTCGATGACGGTGATGACGGGCCCGAAGATCTCCTCGCGGGCGCACCGGGCGTCGTTGGTCAGGCCGGTGAGGACGGTCGGCTCGATGTAGTAGCCGTCGGCCAGGGCCGGATCGGACGGCGCACCGCCGCCGGCCCGCGCCACCGCGCCCTCCTGCCGGGCCACTTCGAGGTAGCCCAGCACCCGGTCGCGCTGCCGGGCGGCGACCAGCGGACCGACGTCCGGGTTCGCGAGCCCAGGGCCCAGGCGGAGCGAGGCCGCGTGGGCGACGAGCTTGTCCAGGAACTGCTCGGCACCTCGCTGGAGCAGCAGCCGGGTACCGGCCGAGCAGGTCTGCCCGGCGTTCCCGAACGCCGAGGCGGCGACGGCGCCGAGCGCCAGGTCGAAGTCGGCGTCCGCGAAGACGACGACCGGGGACTTGCCGCCCAACTCGGTCACGGACGGCACCACGTTGGCCGCGGCGGCCTGGGCGACCTTGATGCCGGTCGGCACCGAGCCGGTGAAGGTGACCTGGTTGATGTCCGGGTGCCCGGCGAGGGCCGCGCCGGTCTCGCCGTCACCGGGGACGACGTTGAGAACGCCCGGTGGAAGCCCGCACTCCAGGGCGATCCTGCCGATCTCCAGCGGCGTGAGCGGCGCCTCCGGCGATGGCTTGAGCACCACCGTGCAGCCTGCCGCCAGCGCCGGGGCGGAGCCCCTCGCGGTGTTCTGCAGCGGGTAGTTGAACGGGATGATCTGGCCCGAGACACCGATCGGCTCGCGCACGGTGTAGTCGATCAGGCCGGGGCCGAGGGGGATCGTCGTCCCGCCGAGCTTGTCGGCGACGCCCGCGTAGAACTCGAAGTAGCGGGCCGCCGCCTCGACATCGGCCTTGGCCTGGCTGAGCGGCTTGCCGACGTCCTGGCTCTCCAGCCGGGCCAGCCGTTCACCCTGGTACCGGATGGCCTCGGCGATCCGGTACAGGACCCGGCCCCGGTCGGCGGCCCGCATACGGGCCCATTCGGGCGAGGTGAAGGCCGAGCGGGCCGCCGCCACCGCCTGGTCCACGTCCGCCTTGCCGGCCAGTGCGACCTGGGCGAGGACCGTACCGTCGGACGGGTCGAGGACCGTGAAGGAGCGTCCGTCGGCGGCGGGCACCTGCTTGCCGTCGATCAGCAGCTCGGTCAGCCGCAGTTCGCGGGTCATGGCCGGATCTCCCCGTGCACCTCGCCGAAGATGACGACCTCGTCGCCCGGACGGACCGTGCGGATCCGGCGCACCCAGAGGACGATGCCCTCCTGCGGGGCGAGGACCTCCTCCAGCGTGTTGCCGTAGTGGTCGACGATGGTGGCGATCAGGTCGCCTTCCTTGCACGTCTCCCCCGGCTCCGCGCGAGCGACGAAGAAGCCGCCGGAGGCGGAGCGGGCGAAGGTGCCGGAGACGGTGGTGTAGAAGTCCCGCAGCTCCGCCTCGCCGTCGATCATGCCGAGGCGGCGCAGGACGTTGCGGATCGAGTTCATGTGCGTCTCGACGTTGGCCTCGCGGTAGGTGCCGCCGCCGACCTCGATGGTGATGGCGGGCTTGCCGGCCGCCAGGGTGGGGTGGCGGACCGTGCCGCCCCACTTGCCGCCCTTCCAGACCAGCTCGTGACCGGCGGCGAGGGCGAGGTCCGTCGCCAGGTCCTCGTAGCCGCCCTGGAGGATGACGAGCGGGGCGATCTCGCCGTAGGCGCCACCGGTGTGCAGGTCGACCAGGGCGTCGATGGCGGGGACGACCTGCTCGACGAAGGTGGCGGCCAGGCGCTGGGAGTACGAGCCCTCCGCGTCGCCCGGGAAGATGCGGTTGAGATTGAGGTGGTCGAGGCCGCTGGTGCGGGCGGCCGCCTCGAAGGCCGGGGTGTTCAGGCAGGGGATGCCGACGACGGTTCCGCGCAGGGTGGCCGGGTCGAGCTCGGCGAGGACCCGGCGGACGGCCTCCTGGCCGTCGTACTCGTCGCCGTGCACGCCTGCGTCCACACACAGGACCGGGCCGTCCTGGACGCCGTTGACGACGATCAGCGGAATGCCGAGCTCCACGCCGTAGCTGCTGGTGCCGACCGGGATGAGGCCCTGGGCGCGCTCGCCGGGGGCGACGGTCAGCGGACCGATGGAGTACATGTCGTTCCTTTCCGAAACAGGGATCAGATGCGGGCGGACGCCTCGGCGAGGGTCTCCGCGAGGATGTCGGCGATACGGTCGAGAAGTGCCCGGTCGCTGATCAGCGGGGGCGCGATCTGGACCAGCGGCGCGGACCGGTTGTAGACGCGGGCCAGCAGGCCGGCCTCGCGCAGCCGGCGCGGGATCAGGTCGACGATCAGCTCGGCGCGAGCGGGGTCGCTGAAACCGCCGCCGTCGAGATCGCCGACGAGTTCGCAGGTGTGGAAGAACCCGGCGCCCCGGACGTCGCCGACGATCGGCAGGTCCGCGAGGGATGTCAGCCGGCCCGCCAAGTGGTCCTGGAGGCCACGGACGTTCTCCAGGATCCGGTCCCGTTCCATGATCTCCAGGCTGCGCAGGGCGATGGCCGCGCTCAGCGGGTGCCCGGCGAAGGTGTAGCCGTGGTTGAGGACCACGCCGGGCCGGTTGATGACCTCGGTGACCTTGGTGCTGACGAGGGTGGCGCCCATGGGGGCGTATCCGGCGGTGATGCCCTTGGCGACGGTGACCATGTCCGGGCGGGCGCCATAGCGGTCACCGCCGAACCACTCCCCCAGCCGCCCGAAGGCCGTGATCACCTCGTCGGCGACGAGCAGGAAGCCGTACCGGTCGGCCAGCGCCCGCAGACCCTGCCAGTAACCGGCCGGCGGGGTGATGCAGCCGCCCCGGTTCTGCACCGGCTCGGCGATCAGCATGGCGATCGTCTCCGGGCCCTCGGCCAGGATCGCGGCCTCCAGCTCGGCGAGCAGCCGGGCCGTGTACACGCCGTCGTCCGCGTACTCCGGCCCAAGACCGAACCGGTTGGTGTTGGCCACGAACCGGGTGTCGATCGCCGGCGGGCCGTACGGCTCCGCCAGCCCGGGGTCGTCGGTGAGCGACAGGGTGCCGATGGTCAGCCCGTGGTAGGCGCCGCGCCGGGCGATCGCCTTGACGCGGCCGGGCTCGCCGCGCAGGGCGTGGTAACGGCGGGCGATCTTCCAGGCGCTCTCGACGGCTTCGGCGCCGCCGCTGGAGAAGAAGACGTGCTCGATGTCGACAGGGGCGATCCGGGACAACCGCTCGGCGAGTTCGATGGCCGTCGGGTGCGCGGAGGAGGTCCACAGCGGGCTGTAGCACAGCTCGCGCAGCTGCCGTTCGGCGGCCTCGGCGAACTCGGGGCCGTAGGAGTACCCGAGCTGGCAGCAGTACAGACCGGACAGGCCGTCGATGTAGCGCCTGCCGTCGGCGTCGTCGACGTACGGGCCCTCCCCCCTCCGAACGACGAGGAGGTCCTCGCCCTCGGGGCCGAGCGAGCCGTTGGGGGTCATGTTGAGCAGCAGGTGTCTGGCCGCGGTGGCGGACAGTTCACCGGCCGGGGTGCTGGTGCCGGTGCTGGTGGTCATGAGGTCTCGCTCCCGGTGGACAGGCCCGCCGCGGGCTCCGTCGGCAGCAGACCGTCCTGCTTGCCGGCGCCGCCGAGCCGGCGTACCGCGGCGACCAGGGCGAGGGCCTGGACGGCGACCGCGATGAGCACCGCGCTGATGGCCGTCACCGACGGGTCGACGTCGAACTGGAGGACGTTGAACACCTGGACAGGCAGCGTCACGGTGTCCACCGAGGACAGGAACATGGAGATGAAGAACTCGTCGAAGCTGGTGATGAAGGAGAAGATCGCGGCGGCGATCATGCCGGGCATGGCCAACGGGAGGGTGATGCGCCGGGCGACGGTCAGGCGGTTCGCGCCCATGCTGGCTGCCGCGTCCTCCAGCCGTTCGTCGATGCCCTTCAGGGTGGCCATGAGGATCATCACGGCGATCGGTGAGGCGAGCACGGTGTGGCCGAGGGCGATGGCGATCGGGCTGCCGAGCATCGCGGCTGGCTCGAAGAGCAGGAACAGGCCGAGGGCGACGACGACCTGGGGGATCACCAGCGGGGCGAGGACGAGGCCGTAGACCGCCGAGCGCAGCGGCAGGTTGCTGCGGACCAGAGCCGTGGCCGCCGTGACGCCCAGGACGAGCGAGAACACGGTGGTCAGTGAGGCGACCAGGGCGCTCAGCGAGAGCGCGGCCGGCCACTTGCTGCCGTCGGCGAACAGCGACTTGTACCAGCCGAGTGTCCAGGAGTCCGGAGGGAAGGAGCCGAACGCGTCCTTGCCGAAGGAGGTGACGACGATGAGGATGATCGGCAGGGCGAGGAACAGCAGGATCAGCGTGGACGCGGCGGTCAGGGTGATCCGCCCGGCCAGGGTCGAGCGCAGCGCGATCATGAGATACCTCGATTCTTCGCGGCCTCGCTCAGAACCTTGATCAGCCGCAGCATGAGCAGGCCCGCGAAGGTGAGGAGCAGCAGGATGATGCCGAGCGCGGCGGCGCCGTTCCATTGGCTCTGTTTCATCACCTGTTCGCTGATGAGCGAGGCCACCATGGTCTGCTTCGGGCCACCCATGAGGGCGGGCGTCAGGTAGTAGCCGAGGCAGAGGATGAAGCACAGGATGCCCGCGTTGACCAGGCCGGGAGCGACCATCGGCAGGTAGACCCGGCGGAAGATCGTCAGCCGTCCGGCGCCCATGCTGGCCGCGGCGGCCGGCAGTCTGCGGTCGATGCCCTTCATGACCGCGTAGAGCAGCAGCACGGTGTACGGCAGCATCACCGAGGTCGTGCCGATGACGACGCCGATCTCGTTGTAGAGCAACTGGAAGGGAGCGCCGGGGACGTTGAGATCCGTCAGGGCGTTGTTCACCACGCCGTGTTCACCGAGCAGGATGATCCAGCCGTAGGTGCGCACCAGGGCGCTGATGAAGTGCGGCACGATGACGATGACCATCACCAGCCCTGCCCACAGCGGCTTGAGCCGGGAGACGGCGGCGGCCAGCAGGAACCCGATGACCAGACTCAGCAGCGAGGTCTCGGCGGAGATCCGCAGGGTGGTGAGGAGGACCTCCAGGTTGGAGCCCTGGAGCGCGTTCGCGTACCAGTGCAGCGTCCAGCCGCCGTCCTCTCCTTTGAAGCTGAGGAGGAGGGTGCTGAAGATCGGGTAGACGAACAGCACCAGCAGGTAGATGACGACGGGGGCGGCGTTGAGCAGCCCGAAGCGGGTGCGGCGCTCGGACAGTGCGCGGCGCAGCCGGTGAACGCGTCCCTTGGGTGCGGCGGGGGTTGTGGGGCCGGGGGCCGGGGGCGCGGGGGCGAGGAGGGATCCGGCCATGCTCACCCGCCTCCTTCCACGGCGAAGACGCTGACGTCGTCGGGGTGGGCCGTCAGGCTGACCTGCTCGCCGACGACCGGGGCCCTTCCGGCCGGGAGTTCCAGCCGTACGAGGCCGGTGTCGACGTCGCCCGCCGGGCGGACGGTGACGCGGACGAGGGTGCCGACGTAGGTGACCGTCTCCACCATCCCGGTACAGAATCCGTCGCCGGGTGCACACAGCCCGAGCCGGCCGGGCTGGACCGCGGCCCGTACCCGGGCTCCTTCCGCTCCCGACTGCGGGCGGGCCTTGAGCAGGCCTCCCGTGTCGAGCCGTACGAGGGTCTGTTCGGAGGCCTGCTGCTGGACGGTGCCGGGAAGGAAGTTGGCCGCGCCGAGGAAGTCGGCGACGAACGGGGTGCGTGGGCGCTCGAAGAGTTCACGCGGGGTGTCGAACTGGTCGATCCGCCCGTCGCGCATCACCGCGATCCGGTCGGACAGGACCAGCGCCTCCTCCTGATCGTGCGTCACGTAGATGACGGTCAGGCCGAGTTCCTGCTGGATGCGCTTGATCTCGGTCTGCAGCTGGTCGCGCAGCTTCTTGTCGAGGGCACCGAGCGGCTCGTCCATGAGGATGACCGGCGGCCGGTAGACCAGGGCCCGGCACAGCGCGACACGCTGCTGCTGGCCGCCGGACAACTCACGCGGTCGGCGCCGGGCCAGGGCGGAGAGCCCGGCCATCTCCAGGGTCTCGCCGACCCGCCGACGCAACTCCGCCTTGGGTACGCCGCGCAGTTGCAGGGGGAAGGCGACGTTCTCCCACACCGTCATGTGCGGGAACAGCAGGTACTGCTGGAAGACGAAGCCGAGGCCGCGCTTCTGCGGGGCGAGGCGGGTCACATCACGGCCGCCGACGACGATGCTGCCGGAGTCGGGTTCGGTGAACCCGGCGATCATCATCAGGGTGGTCGTCTTGCCGGAACCGGAGGATCCCAGGAAGGTGACGAACTCGCCGCCCGCGATCTCCATGGAGACCGTGTCGACGGCGGTCACACCGCCGTACGTCTTGCGCAGGTCCGTGACGGAGAGCGGTTTTCCGGTGCCGGTGCCCGGCGGCGGGGAGCCCGCCGGGGACGGCTGGGGCTGGGACTTCAGATGCAGCTCAGTCATTGACCCACTCCTGCCAGCGCTTGGACACGGCTTCCTCGTTCTTGATCCACCACTCGACGTCCAGGTCGAAACCGGACTTCAGGTGCTCGGGCGAGCTGGCCAGGTTGTCGGCGGCGGCCGGGGAGAGCTTCTTGTACGCGGCGGGCACGACCGGGGCCATCGGGTAGACCTCTGCGTAGTTGGCCTGGATGTCGGGCCGCAGCGCGAAGTCGATCAGCTGGTAGGCGGCGTCGGGGTTCGCCGCGCCCTTGGGGACGCAGAAGCCGTTGCTCTGCCGGCGGGCCCCGTTCCACTGGTACGCCATCGGCGAGCCGCCCTTGATCAGGGCGTCGAGACGGCCGTGCCAGACGCTGCTGGCCACGACCTCCTCGCGGCCCAGCAGCAGGCCGGGGAGGGCACCGGTGTCCCAGTACTTGCGGACGGAACCCTTGATGTTGTCGAGGGACTTGAAGGCCCGGTCCACGTCGAGGGGATACAGCTTGTCCAGGGGCACGCCGTCGGCGAGGAGCGCGAACTCCAGCTCGGGCAGGTCGGCGTCGCGGGCCTGGAGGGCACGGCTGCCCTTGAACGCCTTGGTGTCCCAGAAGTCCGCCCAGCTCTCGGGCTTCTTGCCGTCGAAGGAGTCGGTGCGGTACGCCATGACGCTGGCCCAGTAGTTCTTGCCGACGCCGTGGGTCGTCATCAGGGAGTCGGCGATGCCCGTGTTCTTGGCGCTCTTCAGCCGGTCGTAGTCGAGCTCCTCGGTGGCGTCCTGGTCCTTGAAGCGCACGACGTCGGCCATGGAGGTGTCGATCAGGTCGAACTGCGGGCGGCCCTGCTTGATCTGGGCGAGCAGCTGGGCGTACGCGATGTTCACCACCTTGATCTCGATACCCGTCTCCTTGGTGAACGCGTCGTAGACGGCCTTCTGGTTGGCCTCGCCGTACGTGCCACCGCTGTTGCGCACGACGAGCGTCTTGGAGCTCTTGCCGCTGCCGGCGGTCGTGCTGCGGCTGCTGCCAGTGCCACAGGCACTCAGTGCGGACGCGGCGGCGAGACCCGCCGTGACTCCGCCGACTCCGCGCAGGAACAGCCGGCGGTCTATCCGGACATCTCTCATCGTGTGCCTCCTGGGGCGGTGCTGCTGGGAAGGGGGGCAGGGGGGTGTGGGGCGCTGCGGGCAGGGAGTTGGGGTGCTACGGACGGTGGGCCGTCTCGTCGGAACCGAGGCCCGCGCCGGGGGTACGGAGGGTGTCGGGGCGCGAGACCGCGTCGGGGTCCCACGGGACGGCGAGGGCGGCGAGCTCGGCGCCGGGGGCGACGGTGAGGCCGTGCATGCCGTAGAAGACGCGTCCGCCGGCCGGGGCGTGGACCGTGTGCTCGGTGCCGTCGGCCGGGTCGACGATGCGGCCGAGGACGTCGCCCTCGACGAGTTCGCCGATGACGTAGGCGTCGGCGTCGAGGGAGAACTCCGGGTACCACAGGCCGGCGGCCTCGGCGGTGACGCCGGCGGACCAGACCCATTCGCGGATCGGGGCCGGGGCGGAACCGTCCTGGTCGAGGACGCCCAGGTGGCGCAGTGCCGTGAGTAGGCCGTCGACGCGGCGGAGGGCCGTGGGCTCGTCCCGCTGGCCGAGTGAGCCCACCTCGACGAGGACCGCCGCGACGCCCCGGCGGGCGGCGGCGGCATGGCTGTTGCCGCCGTCGGCCTTCAGCCCGAGGATGACGTCCTCGATGCCGAAGGAGCCCGCCAGTTCGGCCGTGGCCTTGTCGAGGTCCGGGTCACCGGTGAGGCGGTAGCCGACGAAGTCCCGCAGGACCTGGTCGATGCCGCCGCAGTGCAGGTCGATGTAGACGTCGGCACCGTCGACCAGGTGGGCGAAGAGCCAGGCGGCCAGCCGTTCGGTGGGGCCGCCGGCCGGGTCGCCCGGGAAGACGCGGTTGAGGTTCACGCCGTCGACCGGGGAGATGTTGAGCCGGCCCTGGTACACGGCGGGAGGGTTGGCGACGGGGCAGACGATCACCTGCCCGTGCACCTCGCGGGGGTCCAGCCTGTCCGCCAGTCGTACGACGGCGTCGATGGGCGTGAACTCGCCGCCGTGCACGCCCGCGGTGATGACGACCCGGGGGCCGGGGCGGGTGCCGTTGACGAGTGTCAGCGGAATGTCCACCGTGAGGGTGCCGAGGTCGGCCTGGACGGTGCCGCGGGCCTTGGTGCCGGGCTGCGCGTGCAGGGAGCCGACGGAGAGGGTGGCGTCGTTCATGGTCAGGCCTCCGTACGGCCGGCGGTGGAGAGGAAGTCGATGTGCTGGGGCGAGGTGCCGTCCAGCGCCAGGTCCGCGGCGATGTCGCCGAAGGCGGGCGAGAGCTTGAAGCCGTGGCCGGAGAAGCCGGCGAGCAGGACGACGTTCTCGGCGCCGGGCAGCGGGCCGACGAGGGGACGGGTGCTCTCGGTGTAGCCCTCCATGTAGACGGAGAGACGGGTCGGGTCCGGGTGCAGGTCCGGCAGGTAGCGGTCGATCAGTTCGGAGAAGGTCTCCAGTTCCTCCGGCTGCACCGCGCGGTCCAGCTGGTTCGGGTCGCCCGCGGGGCGGTGCAGGGCGCGGGAGAGGCCGAGCTTGACCGAGATGCCGTCCGGGGAGGGCAGCCCGTAGCAGTGGGTGGGCGCGGTCCGGATGAAGGCCGAACGCTCCTCGCCGAACCAGGCGTCGGGGGTGGTGGGCACGTACCAGGCGCTGACGACGCGGCGGATGTCCACCTCCCACGGCAGGTCGGGCAGCAGGTCGTTGACCCAGGGGCCGGGCGTGACGACGGCGGTGTCGAAGCGCTCGCTGCCGGAGTCGGTGCGGATCTCCACGCCGTTCGCGACGGGGACGATCTCGCGGACCGTGGTGTAGCGGTGGATCAACGCGCCCAGCTGCTCGGCGCGGCGGGCGGCGGTCTGGATGGTCAGCTCCGGGCGGATGAAGCCGGCTCGGCGGTCGAGCACGGCCGCGTCGCCGTCCTCGATGCGGTACTGGGGGAAACGTTTCGCCAGAAGCTCGGCATCGAGCACCTCGTGGTCCAGGTCGTGCTCCGCGATGGACTGCAGGACGGTGGACATCTGGTGGTGCCCGGTCGGCCCCATCAGCAGACACCCGGTCAGCCGGCGCAGCTCACGGCCGGTCTCCTCCTGGAGTTGCTCCCACAGGGCGTCGGCGTGCTTGAGCAGCGGGACGTACCGGGAGTCCTCGAAGTGCGCGCTGCGGAAGATCCGGGTCTCACCGCCGGCGGCGCCGCGGTCGTGGCCGGGGGCGAAGCGGTCGTAGCCGACGACCTCGGCGCCGCGGGCGGCCAGGCGCCAGGCGGCCTGGCTCCCCATCGTTCCGACACCGACGACGGCGACGCGCTTCCTGGCAGCTGACACAGGACTTTCCTTTCGTATCGCCGAGGCGCATGCTGAGCGCCCGACGTGAGGCTGATCGATTCGAGGCGGTTTGGACGGGGGCCGGGCCCTTCTTCGGACCCACGGCTCACAGCCGCCGTGCCTCGCGGTGCGGCCCAACGTCTTCGGGATCTCCCCGTTGAGCCGTGCCACATTGTGGAACGCTGTGCTAGAATCTGGCACAGACAATGACAGCGGCCCGGAGGGGAGTCAAGAGGGTGTTCATCAGAAATTCCGAGGATTAACGGGGGGAAATCGGATGGAAATGAAGAGCGTCACCAGGTCGCTGCGAGTCCTGGAGGCGGTCGCCCAGCATCAGCCGGTCACCGTAGGGGAGTTGACGAAGCTCTTCGGTCTCCCGAAGTCGACCGTGCAGCGCACCCTGGTCACACTGGCCGAGGCGGGCTGGCTGCGCGCGAGCCGCAAGGACACCACCCGCTGGGAGATCGGCGCCCGCGTCCTGGCCGTACGACCCGCCGCCCTCCAGGGCTCCAGCCTGTTCGCCGCCGCCCGCGAACCCATGATCCGCCTCCGGGACACGGTGAACGAGACCATCCACCTCTCCGTACCCGACGCACTGCACAGCATGGTCGTCGTCGACCGCGTCGACTGCGACCACCCCGTACGCACCTTCCACACCATCGGCGACACCTCACCCCTGCACGCCACCGCCGTCGGACGCGCGATCCTCGCCCACCTTCCGAAGCGGGACGTCGAGGAACTCATCTCGCAGGGACTGGAGCGCTTCAGCGACACGACCCCCGCCGACCCCGACGAACTGCGCGGTGAGCTGGACCGGATCCGCACCGACGGCTACGCGATCAACCGCAACCAGTACCGGCCGGGCGTCTGCGCCCTCGCCGCACCCGTACTCGACGAGACCGGGACACCGGTGGCCGCCGTGGCCATCTCGATGCCCGACTCCCGGTACGACGCGGACCGAGCGCCCGAGTGGGGCGGCCTCGTCGCCGGCACGGCCGCGGAGATCACCCAGCGCCTGTCGGGCACCTGAACGGAAGGCGGAGCCCCACGAGGGCTTCGGACCGGCAAGGGCCGGCTCGCACGCTCCGACGCGTGCGAGCCGGCCCTTGCCGCATGTCGCGGCAGCCATCGCTCCGGGCCCGGCCGGGGATGCGCCGGGTCCAGGGCGGCCGCCCCGCGCGACGGAGGAGGGCTGAGCGGAGCAGAGCGTGGCCAGGGCGCCCCGCCGCTCATCGCCGCGGAGATCGTCGAGTCCGCTCGGCATTCATGCCGCATTGTGGAACATCATGCTAGAATCCGGCACGGATCAGCCCCGTGGCTCCGGAAAGGAGTCAAGAGGTGAGCACGAGGAAGCCACGCAACTGACGGGGGCACGGGATGGAAATGAAGAGCGTCACCAGGTCGCTGCGAGTCCTGGAGGCGGTCACCCAGCATCAGCCGGTCACCGTAGGGGAGTTGACGAAGCTCTTCGGTCTCCCGAAGTCGACCGTGCAGCGCACCCTGGTCACACTGGCCGAGGCGGGCTGGCTCCGGGCCAACCGCAAGGACACCACCCGCTGGGAGATCGGCGCCCGCGTCCTGGCCGTACGACCCGCCGCCCTCCAGGGCTCCAGCCTGTTCGCCGCCGCCCGCGAACCCATGATCCGCCTCCGGGACACGGTGAACGAGACCATCCACCTCTCCGTACCCGACGCACTGCACAGCATGGTCGTCGTCGACCGCGTCGACTGCGACCACCCCGTACGCACCTTCCACACCATCGGCGACACCTCACCCCTGCACGCCACGGCCACCGGGCACGCGATCCTCGCCCATCTCCCGAATCCCGAGGTCGACGAGTTCACGACGGGCACGTTCGAGGGTTACGGCGAGGAGACCATCACCGACCCGAAGGAACTGCGCACGGAGCTCCACCGGGTCAGGGAGCGTGGATACGCCGTCAACCACAACCAGTACCTCCAGGGTGTCTGCGCCATCGCGGCCCCCGTCCTGGACGGTGACGGCGTCCCGCTGGCCGCGGTGGCCGTCTCCCTGCCGGACTCGCGCTTCGAGCCCGGCCGGCTCGCCGAGCTGGGGCAGCTGGTGACCGAGACGGCGGCGGAGATCACCGCCCGCCACCTGCGCTGAGGGCATCTTCGGACCGACCCTCCCGCGGCGCGGCCGACCGTCCCCCGTGCCCGGTCGGGAGACGGTTCGGCCGGGCACGGGGTGGCCGCGCGGTGCGCGAGGGTGCGCCTGTCAGGGCAGGACCGCCGCCGTCATCGCACGGGCACCGCGAGGTACTGGTACTCCAGGAACTCGTCGATCCCGACCCGGCCGCCCTCGCGACCCAGCCCGGACTGCTTGACGCCGCCGAAGGGGGCGGCCGGGTTGGAGACGAGGCCGGTGTTGAGGCCGACCATGCCGACCTCCAGGCGTTCGCCGGCACGCAGGGCACGGTCCAGACCCTCGGTGAAGAGGTAGCCGACGAGGCCCCAAGGTGTGTCGTTGGCCCGGCGCACGACCTCGTCCTCGTCGTCGAAGGTGAGGATCGCCGCGACCGGGCCGAAGATCTCCGTGTCCATCAGGCGGCTGTCGGGGGCGACGTCCGTGAGCACGGTCGGCGGGTAGAAGCAGCCCTGCCCTTCGGGTGTACGGCCACCGACGAGCACCCGGGCGCCGCGCTCCACCGCGTCGGCCACCAGTTCCTCGACCTTGGCCCGTCCGGCCCTGTCGATCAGTGGGCCGACGTCGACGCCGTCCCGGGTGCCGGGGCCCACGACGAGCGCTCCCATGCGCTCGGCCAGGCGTCGGCCGAACTCCTCCGCCACAGAGGTGTGGACGAAGAAGCGGTTGGCGGCGGTGCAGGCCTCGCCCATGTTGCGCATCTTGGCGACCATCGCGCCGTCCACGGCCTTGTCCAGGTCGGCGTCCTCGAAGACGATGAACGGCGCGTTGCCGCCCAGCTCCATCGAGGTCCGTACGACGGCGTCCGCGCTCTGAGCCAGCAGGAGCCGCCCGACGTTGGTGGAGCCGGTGAAGGAGAGCTTGCGGATCCGCCCGCCCCGCAGGAGCGGTTCGCAGACCTCCCCCGCACGGGAGGTGGTGACGACGTTCAGCACGCCGTCCGGCAGCCCCGCCTCCTTCAGGATCCCGGCGAGCGCCAGGCTGGACAGAGGGGTCTGCGGGGCCGGCTTGAGGATCATCGTGCAGCCGGCGGCGATCGCCGGGCCGATCTTGCGGGTGCCCATGGCCAGCGGGAAGTTCCACGGGGTGATCAGCAGGCAGGGGCCGACCGGACGGCGGGAAAGGAGCATGCGGTTGCGTCCGTCGGGCAGGACGCCGTGGCCGCCCTCGATACGGACGGCCTCCTCCGAGAACCAGCGGAAGAACTCGGCCGCGTACGCCACCTCGCCCCTCGCCTCGGCCAGCGGCTTGCCCATCTCGGCCGTCATCAGGTGGGCCAGCTCGTCGGTGCGGTCGAGGATGATCTCGTACGCCCGGCGCAGGATCTCGCTACGGGCCCGTGGTGCCGTACGGGCCCACTCCTCCTGCGCGCGGACGGCCGCGTCCTCCGCGCGCTGCGCGTCCTTGACGCCCCCGTCGGCGACATGGCAGAGGATCTCACCGGTCGCGGGGTCGTCCACGGGCATGGTGGCGCCGTCCGCGGCGTCCACCCAGGCCCCGCCGATGAACAACTGTGTGAGTGTGTCGGTCATGAGGTTTCTCCTGGTTGATCGGCGGTGGGGTCGAGCAGTTCCGCCAGGTGCAGGGCGCGGATACCCCGGTTCCCGGCGAGGTGGTCGATCTGGGTGGCGCAGCTGAAACCGTCGGCCACGACCACCGTCCGCGTGGCCTGGTCGATGTCGTCGAGGCGTGGCTTCAGGGCCAGGTCGGCGACGGCCATCGAGGTGTCGTAGTGCTGGGCCTCGAAGCCGAAGTTCCCGGCGAGTCCGCAGCAGCCCTCCGCCTCGTCGACCTTGCCCACGCCGAGGCGGCCGAGCAGATCGCGGGGGTGGTGGCCCTTGAAGGTGGCGTACTCGTGGCAGTGGGTCTGCAGGACGACGTCGTCCGGCAGTTCCGGCGGGGTCCAGTCCGGCGCGGCGAGGTCGGTCAGGGCGCCGGTGAGGGTGTGGACGCGGGCGGCGACGCGCTGGGCGGCGTCGGTGCCGAGCAGTTCGGGCACGTCGCGCTTGAGGGCGGCGGCGCAGCTGGGTTCGGCCACGACGATGGGCCGGTCGTCGCCGTTGTCCAGGCGGGCGACCGTGCGGGCCATGATGCGGCGCGCGGTGGACAGCTGGCCGGTGCTCACCCAGGTCAGGCCGCAGCACAGGCCGTCCTCGGCCGTGCAGGGGAGGCCGGCGTCGGCGAGCACGCGGCTCGCGGCGCCCGCGACCTGGGGGCGGAAGGCGCGCGTGAAGCTGTCGACGAAGAGCAGGGCTTTCGCCGGTTCGTCCGTCTTCGCCGCCCGCAGGACCTTTCGCAGGGCGCGCCGGGAGGCGAAGGCCGGGATCCGGCGCTGCGTCGTCACACCTCCGAGGCGGGCGAGCAGCCTGCCGACCGGTCCGCGAAGCAGGGCGTTGAGAGGTCGGGCGGCGAATCCGGCGAGGGCGGAGGTCAGGGGCAGCCAGCCCAGTGAGTAGTGGGAGCGGGGCCGGAGCCTGCCCTTGTAGTGCTGGTGCAGGAACTCCGCCTTGTACGTGGCCATGTCGACGCCGACCGGGCAGTCGCTGGAGCACGCCTTGCAGGACAGGCACAGGTCGAGGGCGTCGCGCACTTCTGCCGAGCGCCAGCCGTCCTGGACCCTGTCGCCCCGCACCATTTCCTGGAGCAGACGGGCCCGGCCCCGTGTGGAGTCGTTCTCCTCCCCCGTGGCCCGGTAGCTGGGACACATCACGCCACCCGCGTCGCTGCGGCAGCGGCCGATTCCGACGCAGCGGCGGACCGCGCCCGCGAAGCCGTCCTCGTCGTGCGGGAAGGAGAAGAGGCTCTCGACGGGCAGCACGTCGGACGGCGTGTGCAGCGCGAGGTCGGCGTCGAGGCGAGCCGGGGTCACGATGACACCCGGGTTGAGCAGCCCCTCGGGGTCGAAGATCTCCTTGAAGGCGGCGAACGCCTGGATCATCCGGTGGCTGTACATGACCTCCAGCAGCTCCCCGCGCGCCCGCCCGTCCCCGTGCTCGCCCGACAGCGAGCCGCCGTGCTCGACGACCAGGGCCGCGGCTTCGGAGAGGAACCGGCGGGCGGCGGCCCGGCCGGGGTCCGTGGCCAGGTCGAAGTCGATGCGGACGTGCACGCAGCCCGCCCCGAAGTGCCCGTAGAGCACCCCGGTCAGCCCGTGGGAGGCCAGCAGCTTGCGGAAGTCCCGCAGGTAGGCGGCCAGGTTGTCGGGCGCGACCGCCGCGTCCTCCCAGCCGGGCCACGACTCCCCGCCGTCCACCAGACGGGCGGCGAGACCGGCCCCGTCCTCGCGGACCCGCCACAGCGAGCGATGCTCGGCCGGGGTCCGCACAACCCGTCCGCCGGTCATCCGGCCCTGCGCCCTGAGCACGTCCAACAGATCCGCGGCTCGGGCGTCGACCACCCCCTGGTCGTCGCCGTCGAGTTCGACGTAGAGCCAGGCCCGCCCCTTGGGCAGTCCGGTCACGGAGTCCGGTCCCCGCCGGGCGCGCATGGTGGCGACGATCGCCTCGTCCATGCCCTCCACGGCGGTGGGATTCCAGCGCAGGATCTCGGGGACGTCTTCGGCGGCGTCGACCACGTCGTCGTACCCGAGGGTGAGGAGTGTCGAAGCCTGTGCGGTCGCCACCAGGCGGACCGTCGCGGCGGTGACGACCGCACAGGAACCCTCGGTGCCCACCAGGGCACGGGCCATGTCGAAGCCGTGTTCGGGCAGCAGGTGGTGCAGTTGGTAGCCGGAGACCTGACGCGGAACGCGGCCCAGTTCGGTGCGGATCGGCGCCAGATTGGCGTCGATCAGGCGTCGTACGTCCGCTACGAGGCGGGCGACACTTCGGACCGCGTCCGTGTCGTTGGGATCGGCCGCGCGCAGGCCCGCGCCGTCGGCGACGGCTCGCACGCCGTCGGCCGTCACGATCTCCAGCGCCTCTATGTGTGTACTGGTACGCCCATGGCGCACCGACCTGTTGCCGCACGCGTCGTTGCCGATCATGCCGCCGAGGGTGCAGCGGCTGTGCGAGGAGGGGTCGGGGCCGAAGGTGAGCCCGTGCAGGGCGGTCGCGCCGCACAGCGCGTCCAGGATCACGCCCGCCTCGACACGCGCGGTGCGCGCGACGGGGTCGATGTCCAGGATCCGGTTCATGTACCGGGAGAAGTCCAGGACCACACCCGGCCCGATCGCGTTGCCCGCCATGCTGGTGCCGCCGCCGCGCGCGGTGACCGGGACGCCCGCCTCCCGGCAGGCCCGCAGCACCGCGCACACGTCGTCGGCGCTGCGGGGGAACACCACGGCCCGCGGCGGGACCCGGTAGTTGGAGGCGTCGTAGGCGTACGGACCGGTGGGGCCCGGGCCGGTCTCCACCCGCAGGCCGGGAGCGGTCTCGGCGAGCCGCGCGACCAGCGGCTCCAGGGCCGTGGTGGTGTCCGTCATCGCCGTGCCGCTCCCGAGGTGCCGACCTCGACGGCGGTCGCCCATGCCTGGAGGCCCTCGTCCACCGCCGTCTCGTCGATGACGAGCGCGGGGATCATGCGCACGACCTGGTTCCAGGCGCCGCACAGCAGCAGGAGCAGGCCCTCGTCAACGGCGGCGCGCTGCACACGGGCGGCGGTCTCGGGGTCGGGGCTGCCGTCGTCGGTGACGAACTCGGTGGCCAGCATCAGCCCGAGGCCCCGCACGTCGCCGATGGCGGGTGTCCGGTCGGCCACCGCCTCCAGACCGTGGCGCAGCCGCTTGCCCATCGCGTCGGCGTTCTCGACGAGCTTCTCGTCGCGTACGACGTCGAGGGTGGCGCAGGCCGCGGCGCAGGCGACGGCGTTGGCACCGTACGTACCGCCCTGCGAACCGGGCCACGCCTTTGCCATCAGCTCCTCCGAGGCGGCGATGCCGGACAGCGGGAAGCCGCTGGCCAGGCCCTTGGCGGTGACGAGGATGTCCGGGGTGACGCCGAAGTGGTCGTGGCCCCAGAAGCGGCCGGTGCGGCCGACACCGGTCTGCACCTCGTCGAGGATGAGGAGGAAGCCGTGGCGGTCGGCACGCTCCCGCAGTCCTTCGAGGAAGGCGCGGGTGGCGGGCACGTAGCCGCCCTCGCCGAGCACCGGCTCGACGATGATCGCGGCGGTGTCGGCAGGCGAGGAGATCGTCTGGAGCGTGTAGTCGAGCTCCTGGAGGGCGAAGCGGGTGGCGGTCTCCTCGTCCCAGCCGTAGCGGTAGGCCGTGGGGAACGGGGTGACGACCACGCCGCTCATCAGCGGGGAGAAGCCGGAGCGGAAGCGGGTGCCGGAGGTCGTCATGGCGGCGGCGGCCACCGTGCGGCCGTGGAAACCGCCGTGGCAGACAAGGACGTTCGGCCGACCGGTGGCCTGCCGGGCCAGCCGCAGCGCGGCCTCCACGGCCTCGCTGCCGGAGTTGGTGAAGAACAGGCTGTCCAGGCCGGCGGGCAGCACCTCCCCGAGCTTCTCGACGAGGCGCCGCAGCGGCTGGTGCATGACCGTCGTGTACTGGCCGTGGACGAGCGTGCCCACCTGCTCCCGCGCGGCCGCCACGACCTTGGGGTGGCAGTGTCCGGTGCTGGTCACGCCGATGCCGGCGGTGAAGTCGAGGTAGCGGCGGCCGTCCTCGCCGTAGAGGTGGACGCCCTCGCCCCGGACCGCCGTCACGGGCGTGGCCTGGCGAAGGTGCGGCGACAGTGCGGTCATGTTCGTCTCCCGGCGGTTTCGTCGGTCTGCTCCGGTCTCCCCGAGCATGTCCGCGGGTCGGGGTGTCGCCGACGCGCGATCTGTCCAGCCGCGACGCGGTATCCGGACGTTGTGTCAGGCGCTTCGGGCCGGATACCCCTCCCGTCTCCCTCGCAGGCGCGTTCTCAGGGCTCTTGCGCAGGTCAACGGCGCTTGTCACAGTGACGGGGCACTCCCCGAGCGCTCGGGGTCAGCGAGCAAGGGACCCACATGGAGGCACCGTGAGCGAGAACCACCACACGGCTCCAGGGCCCGACGCCGACGGCCCCGACGCCTCCGTTCCGGGACCGGACATGGCTGCCGCCGGCCGTCCGCTCACCGTGGGAGACGTCCTGGCCCTCCCCGTCCTGGCCGCCGGACAGCCCCAGGTCGTCACCGGCGTGACCGATCTCGACCGCCCCGTCCGCTGGGTCCACATCACCGAGCTGACCGATCCCGCCTCCTTCCTCAAGGGCGGCGAACTCGTCCTGACCACCGGCATGCCCCTGCCCGAGGAAACGGCCGGCGTACGCCGCTACGTCGACGAACTCGCCGACATCGGCGCGGCGGCCCTGGTCATCGAACTGGTCCGCCGCTACCACCGACCGCCCGACGCCCTGGTCCACGCCTGCCAGGCCCGCGGTCTGCCCCTCGTGACCCTGGCCAAGGACGTCAACTTCCTGGAGGTCACCCAGGTCGTCCACGCCCTCCTCCTCGGCAACCAGGCCGAGGTGATGCGCCGGACCCAGCGCATCCACGAGGCGTTCACCGCCCTCACCCTGCGCGGCGCCGGACCCCAGGACGTCGTACGCGCCGCCGCCGAGATGAGCGGCCACACCGTCGTACTGGAGAACCTGGTCCACCAGGCACTCATCTGCGAGCCCTCCGGCGACACGGTCGGGGCGGCGCTCACCGAATGGGAACAACGATCCCGGGCGACAGAGCCCGTTCACCACACCACGGTCTCGGGTCCCGAGGGCTGGCTCGTGACACCCGTGGAGTACCAAGGTGAACGCTGGGGCAGGGTGGCCATGCTCCCCGCGCCACCCGGGCCGGCCGCTCCCTCGGCCTTCGGCCCGTTCGGCCCCGAAGACATGACGGTCCTGGAGAGAACCGCGATGGCCCTCACCATCGCCCGCCTCACCCACCCCACGCCCTGGGAGCGCGCCGCACACCGTGACGTCCTGCGCGACCTCGTCGAACAGCGCCACCGCTCCCCCGCGGACGCAGGCGCCCGGGTGGCCGCGCTGGGCCTGCCCACGAAGGACGCACGCTTCGTCGCCGTGCTCGTGGACGTCGCTCACGAGGACGACACGACGAAAGCGGAGGATCTCCTCTCCGAGGAGCTGAGGAAGAAGGGAACACAGGCCCTCCTCGGCCTCCTCGGACCGCTCCGCCTCGGCATCCTCCTGTCCCTGCGCCCGGACCAGCCGTGGCGACCCGTTGCCGAACACCTGAGCCGCACCGCACTCGACGTGGTGCCGGGGACAACGGTGAGTGCGGGCAGTGAGGCGACAGACCTCACCGGCGTCGCCCGCTCCTTCCGTGACGCGGGTCGCGTCGCCGAAGCAACCGAGCCCGCCCAGCCGCTCCCGCCGGGACGCTCCTACCACGAACGATCCGACATCGGCCTGCGCCGCCTCCTCTTCGCACTCCGCGAGGACACCCGGATCCAGGACTACGTCGAACGCCGGCTCGGCAGACTCGCCGACCACGATGCCCGCCACGGCACGGACTTGCTGACCACCCTGCGCCACTACCTGGACGCGGCAGGCAACAAGACCGTGGCCGCCCGCTCCGGCGGGCTGTCCCGCGAGACCGTCTACCAACGCCTGCGCACCATCGAGCGGATCCTCGACTGCGACCTCGAATCCGGCGAGCAACGCACCGAACTGCACGTGGCACTCACAGCGCTCGACGTCCTGCGGGTGCGCTGAGGTTCCTTTCGATGCGCCTGCCCTTGTCCCCTTGCCCCCGACGGCTCGGCGCTCGACCGCTCGCCGTTCTCGCCGTGTCCGCCACGGCCTCGGGACGAGGCAGACCCCGACGGACGGCCCGCTCCACCGTCCTGCCGCGAGGAGCACGTGAGTGCCTCACCAGCGGCGCGAGTCCGGCTTCCGGGCACATGTGATGCAAGCAGAACCGAGGGTGCTCAAGGGGGCGTCGGCGCGGCCGCTCCGCATCTCAAGTGCCTCGTGCGCGAAATGCCGTACGACCTACGACCGTGTCGGAGCGTGTCAGGCGGTCTCGGCTGTGGCGCGTACGACAAGGTGCGGGGTGAGTACGACGTCGCGGGGTTCGGTACGGCCCCGGTCAAGGCGTTCGACGGCGGCGGCCGGCGCGTACCGGGGCCTGTTCCTCGGCTCCTCGGCTCCTCGGCTCCTCGGCTGACGGTGGTTGAAGCAGCTCACCCGGGAGAGGGCGTCGTCGTAGCCGGCCACGGAGGTCAAGTGGATCGCCCAGGACCAGGCGAGGCGTGCGCTGTACGAGCACGTCGAGGCCTGCTCCTTCTGACACGAGGACACGGCGCTCCAGGTGATCCCGGAGGAGACCAGCGCGCGCTCGGCTCCCCACGCCATTCATTGATCATTTATCAGCGGTCATGTGTTCCGGAAGTCGTCCACCCGCTCGCCCTCCGCCTGGGACGGCTCGGTCCTGGGAACGTCCGGGTGCTGCTCCACGGCCGCACGCTCGGCCGGTTCGTCGCGCTCGCCCTCGGCCTGGGAGGGCGTGTGCGAGTACAACCAGCGGTCGTAATCCGAGGCTCCGGTCTTCATGGCAGGCCTCCCTTGGTCGCTCATCTCCCATACTCCTCCCGAGCCCGCAGCAAGGCCAGAGCGGTCGCTCATGCTCACACCGAACCAGTGATGGCCTGCCACAATCCCCCGTTGCTCAACCTCCCGCACTGAGGAGGACGGTGGCGAGGAAGACCTCGACGACGATGAGGCCGTGGATGTGGCGAACCCGGCCATGGTCAGCCCCACTTCATCTCGCCCTTGGCGACCTTCGCGCCGATCTGGGCGGCGATCAGCATGCCGTTGTCGGGGTAGCGCTTGACGAGCGCCTCCGTCAGCGCGGCACCGTCGGCCGCCTTGCCGAGCTCCTCCTCGAAGGCGAGCAGGTAGTCACGGGTTGCGGTGATGGCGGAGGCGGTGGCCGGGGTGCCGGGCAGACGGTGGCCGGGTACGACCAACTCCGGCTCCAGGGCGGCCATTTCGTCCAGCAGATCGATCCAGGCCGCGCGGTCGCCCGGGGTGGAGGTGTCGGCGACCCAGACGCGCTCCTGCTGGAAGAGCAGGACACCGCCGAGGATCGCGCGCTGCTCGGCCTGCCACAGGTAGTGGCGGTCGGGCAGTCCGGCCGGACCGCCCTTGAGCTCGAAGCGGTGGCCCTCCAGGGTGAGGTCACCGGTCAGCGGCTGCAGGTCGACCAGGCGGGTGGGCAGGTTGGGGCCGAGGGCCGCCCACGCCTTGAGCTTGCCCTCGTAGGAGTGCTGGATGTGCTCGATGACGATCGGGGTGGCGACGAAGACGGCGTCGGGGAAAGCGTCGGCGATCACTTCGGCGCCGAAGTAGAAGTCCGGGTCGGCGTGGCTGACGAAGACGGTGGTCAGCTTCTTGCCGGAGTCGAGGATCTCGGCGGCCAGCCGGTGGCCGTCGGCGCGGGTGAACGCGGCGTCGACCAGCAGCGCCTCCTGCTCGCCGGTGACGAGGGTGGCCGTCTTGTTCTTGCTGCCGGCCGGGAAGTCGAGGTCGAGGACCTTGAAGGAAAGCGTGCTCATCGATGGCTCCTTCGCACAAGGGATGGGTGGTGACGGGGAAAGCTCAGTGAGCGGCGAGGCGTTCGTCGACCTGGTCGACGGTGGCGTGGCCGTGGGCCAGCGGGGTGACGGAGTCGCCGTCGACGGCCAGCAGGGTGGGGAATCCGGTGACGCCGAGCTGGGCCGCGCGGCGGAAGTCGGCGTGGGCCGCGGTCTGTGCCTCGGGTGCTTCGAAGGCGGCGACGACGGCATCCGCGTCGAGCCCGGCCGACTGGGCGACCGTCCGGTAGGTGGCCACTTCGGACAGGCTGCGTCCGTCGACGTAGAAGGCGTGCTGTAGGACCGCGGCCAGCTCCACTGCGCGGTCGGGGGCCACCTGACGCAGGGCCGCGACCCCACGGGCGGCGGCCTCGGAGTCCATCACGAACGAGCCGTCGGCGATCAACTTCTCGTACGCCTGGCCGAACGTGGCACCGGTCAGTTCGGCGATCTTGGTGTTCGCGCCCTGAACGTAGCCGAACTCGCGGATCGGCACCCGGCGCGGCCCGGTGAACAGACCGCCGGAGATCACCTCGACCGGCAGGTCGGGGTGGCGCGAGGTGATCTCGCGCAAGGTGCCGGAGAAACCGTGCGACCAGCCGCAGTAGGCGTCGAAGACATAGACGAGCTTCATCGAAGACCTCGGCAGAGAGGAACGCCCGCCGATTGCGAGCGAATTACCTGACTAAACAGTACCTGACTAATCAGGCATTCCTCGACCCGTGTGAACTGGGACACACGAGCGCCGCCGACGCCATCAGACCTGCGCCGCCGCAGGTCCGCAGGTCCGCAGGTCCGCAGGTCCGCAGGTCCGCAGGTCAAGGAAGTCGAGGCAGCACGTCCCGGGCCGTGTGGCTGAGGATCCGGAGATCCTCCGCGAACCGCTCGCGGTCCGCCTCGGGGAGGGGCTCCACGAAGTGGCGCTTGATGTTCTCCAGGTGCACGCGGGCAGCGCGTACGGCCGTCTCCTCGCCCAGCGGGGTCAGCCGCACCAGCTTCCCGCGCCGGTCGTCGGGCGACTCCACGCGCGTCACGAGACCAGCCGTCTCCAGGCGGTCCACCAGCCGGGTGGCGCCGCCGGTGGTCAGGACCTGCTCCTGCGCGATGGCCCGCATGGAAAGCCCCGGCTCGCCCACCCGCCCGAGGATCAGCAGCACCTCGAAGACCAGATGGCTGATGCCGCACTCCACCTCGAGCGCCCGGCCGAGGATGTACTCCAGCCGGTTCGCCGCCCCCTGCAACCGCCCGAACGCCAGGATGAGCTCGTGGTCGGCGGCCTCCTTCGCCGTCCTGATCTCCGCTTCCTCACCCACGGCCGCGCCGCCCCTCTCGTCGTCCCGGTACCACCGTACCGATCACGCATGGACGGTCGGCGCAGCGGAATCGGCTCGACCAGTCGAGCGACACCAGCCGCATCCCTTCCCGCCCCCATCCCTTCCCGCAGCGGCATGCGCTCGGGTCACCGCAGAGCAGCTCACGTTCCCCTTCTGGAGTGGCGCATGTCACGTACCAGGTGACCAGGTCCGGGACCTCAGTGACCGGCACGATCGCGTGACGCGCACACCCGGCTCAGCCGCGACGGCACCAGGGCCTCCTGGCACTCGGTCGCATCGCGAACTCGAGCTGACAGGAGGCCCTTCGTCAAGCCCACGACGAGTGGGGTGATGATGGTCGCTCAGTTGATGCGGACGATCTTCCAGAGTTGGTCGTCGGCGTTCAGGTCGTTCCACTGGATGACGGCAGCGCCGTTACTGGTGGAGGACTGTGCGACACCGGCGTTGAGGCCGCTGCTGACGTTCTTGAGTTCGTAGTAGCCGTCGCCCGCGTCGGTGAGGCTCCACTTCTGCGAGTCGGCGGTGGAGGGGGTGTTCTGGACGACGGCGGCTCCTGCGGTGGTGGAGCTGTCGCGGATGCCCAGGTTGAGTCTGCTGTTGACGTTCCTGATGGTCCACGCTCCGCCACCCGCGGACTGGAAGGTGAACAACTGGCATACGCAGGCGGAGTTCTGCCACTGGTTGGCGGCCGTACCGGTGGCGGTGGAGCCCTGGGGGATGTCGAGGTACTTGCCGCTGTTCTTGTTGACCAGGACGTACTGCCCGGTGCCCAGGGGCGGCAGCGCGGTCTGGGTGAAGTCCCAGCGCTGGCAGGCGCAGCTGGTGCCGCTCCACTGCACTGCGGTGGTGCCGGTGGCAGTAGAGGCGCTCGGGATCTCGAGGTACTTACCGGTCACGCGGTTGGTGATCGTGTAGCCACCGGCCTGGTGCGGAGCGACGGCCCACTCGTGGTCGAGGGTGCCGTTGTCGTCCCACTGCAGGATCCTGGCGCCGTTGGCGGTGGACTGGTTCTCCACACCGAGGACCTTGGCACTGGCCACATTGAAGATCTTGAAGTAGCCGGAGGGCTGCCGTACGAAGCGCCACTGCTGGTTGGTGGCGGCAGTGGTGGTCTGCTGGGTCGCGGCGGTGCCGTTGGTGGTGGAGCCGCCGGCGATGGTGAGGTTCAGGTCGCTGCCCGCGTTGGACAGGGTGTAGGTGGCGCCGTCGGAGATGCCGCCGCCCAGGTCGATGGTGCTGTATGTGACAGGGTTACGGACGTTGCTGCCGCCGCTTCCCCCACTGAGCACCAGCAGGCTGTGGCCGTCGGTCAGCGGGAGCATGCCCCGGCTGTATCCGCCGACGACGTTGGAGCTGATGCGTGTCCAGGCGTTCGCGGCGCCGTTCTGGGTGTTGAGGAACAGGTCGCTCGTGCTGTAGGCGCCGACGACGAGGGTGCCGTTCGGTCCGCCGGTGGGCAGCCAGGTGATGTAGGGAGTGCTGGTCGGGATCAGGCCGTCCGTCGACCTCAGTGAAACGCCCGTGACGGAGCCGAACGCCTCCGGGTCGGAGGAGATCTTGTAGTAGACGGCGAAGTTGCCGGCAGGGGAGCCGCCGTACTCGTACGTCATGACGTAGTTGCCGTTGGGCAGCTTCGCGACGGTGGCCATACCCGGGCGCTGGCTGAAGGTGGGCATCGCCACGTCGTCCACGACCGGGCCCCAGTTGCGGATGTCCGTGGAGACCTGGTGGACGATCTTCTGGCCGTGGTCGGGGTCGCGCTGGTCGGAGTAGTAGACGATCAGCTTGCCGCCGGAGACGAGGAAGAACGGCTCCCACACGGGAGTGTTGCCATTGCCGTTCTGGTCGAATGCCGGGCCGCCGGTGGCGATGTTGCTGACGAAGCTCCAGCTCTGGCCGCGGTCGGTGCTGGCATAGACATCGATCTTGATGGCCGAGCGGTCGGCGGGGACGGAAGCTCCGGCGGCGAGGATGGTTCCTGCGGGGAAGCCGCCCATGGCCGTGGGCAGTTCGAACAGTTCGGGCTGCCAGCGCATGCCCCAGCCGTTCTGCGTGTCGGCGACTTCGGAGATCTTCGTCCAGGAGTTGCCGTTGTCGGTGCTGCGGTAGATCGGGAGGACCGGTGTGCCGTTGGTGTACTGCTCGAAGGTGGCGAGCATGGTGCCGTTGGCCGAGCCGTTGTACTGCAGCCGCATCGCGCGCGGATAGTACGACCCGGGCGACGGCGCATCCGACGGCGGGGTGTACATCGTCTGCGACGGACGGGACAGGGCCTCGGCCCGGCCAGCGGCCGGCAGAACCAGCGTCGCCACCAGGGCGAGCAGGGCGAAGGCTGTCGACAAGAGGGAGAGCGGACGGGGGCGTGGAGCGGCGCCGGGTCTGGCGCCTGGCTGTGCGGGGGACATGTGCGGCTCCCAAGCGGGGAAGGGAAGGTGTGTTTCGCTGTCCGCCGGCTCGGAACGGCTCCAGAGTGACGCGGCGGAGTTCGTTGGGCGCGTCGCCCGGGGAACAGCCGGGCGACGCTGCCGGGCGCGACTCGCATGCGCGGAAGGCGCGGCGCGGCAAGCGCGGAATGGCGGAGGTGGGCGCCCCGGAGCAGTGGCAGGGAGGTGGGTCAGAGGGTGGGCGGAGGCGCGGTCGAACCGCGGACGATCAGCTCGACGGGTGGGTCATTCGCCGGTGGCAGTTCGGTGTCGGGCTTCTCGATGGCGTGCAGGAGAAGCCGGATTCCTTCCCGTGAAGCGGCCTCGAACGGCTGACGGACGGTGGTCAGGGGAGGAGAGATGTAGGCGAAGACCGGGTTGCCGTCGAAACCGACGACGCTGATGTCCTCCGGCACCCGGCGCCCGGCTTCCCGCAGGGCATGGATCAGGCCGACGGCCATCTCGTCGCCCGCGGCGAACACCGCGGTCACCGAGCTCTCCGAGGCCAGCTCACGGCCCGCGGCGTACCCGGATGCCGCCGACCAGTCACCGTTCAGCACGGGCGGTTCGTGCGCGTCCCGGGCCGCCAGTGCCGCCCGCCATCCCTCGATGCGGTCCTTGGTGGCGTACCACCGCCGCGGCCCGGCGAGGTGATGGACGGTCGAATGCCCCAGGTCCAGCAGGTGTTCGGTGGCTGCGCGCGCCAGCTGATGGGCGCCCACACCGATGGTCAGTGTCCGGGGGGCGGTGAAGGCCGGTGGTGCTCCGAGGAAGAGGACCGGCACGTCGACACCGAACGGGACCTCTCCTTCGACAATGGGTTCGGAGACGACGACGCCGTCCACGCCCTGTTCGAGGAGTGATTCCAGCGCGCCGGCGATGCTTTCCGGGTCACCGTCCGGTGTGTTGACCACGCGAAGCGCGTAACCGGCGTCCCGTACGGCCTGTTCAATGCCCACGAGCAGGGAGGCGGTTCCATACCCGGCGGTCCCCAGGGCGACCACACCGATGGAGCGGGTGCGGCCGGAGGCCAGTGCCCTGGCGGCGTGGTTCAGCCGGTAGCCGAGCTCGTCGGCGGCCGCCAGGACGCGTCGGCGGGACTCGTCGGAGACGTACGGCTCGTTGTTGAGGACCCGGGAGACCGTCTTGCGTGAGACGCCGGCCAGCCTGGCCACGTCCGCGCTGCGCGGCGCGGAGGAGCCGGCACCGCGCCCCACCCCTGCTGTCATGAAGTCTCCCCATGGCTGTGTACCTGCGTCGAACGAAGTCAGTGACATGACCGCGCGGTCTGACCGCGCGGTCAATGTGTACGCATCCACCGACCGCACGTCAAGAGTTCGCGCAACGCCACTTGCTCCGGCGTTGGCGGTCATCGAGACGCATGGCCGGGCGGAGCGAGGTGCCGCAGGTGCCCGAGGAAGGCGTGCCCGGGATACATTCCCGCAGCTCAAGCAGCAATTGCTCCGCCTGTAACGGTTCGAGAGCCAGCCATGTCAGACCTGTCCGACTGATTCGGCTGCCCATATGTGCGGCTTCTGGCCGGACCCGATCCGCCCTGAATTGCTGAGCGCGAAGTCTTGACAGCGAGTCCACAGAGCGTTCACGCTTCCTGGCGTCCGCCGATCGCGTTGTTCGATCGTGTTTGGTTCTGGTCGCTCGACGACCCTCCCTCCGCCATACCCCCTTCCGGCTGATGTGCCGAGCCTCGGCACCGCCAGCCCTATCAGGAGTCGAAATGCGCCTTTCATCCCTTGGTCAGCCCATGCCTGGTACCAGCCGCCGTGGCGTGCTCCGCGGACTCGGCGGAGCCGCGGTACTGGGTGCCGGCATCCCTTTGCTGAGTGCCTGCGCCGGCAGTTCCACCTCGTCGGACACCAAGACCGTCACCGTCGGCTCCAAATCGAAGCCCTGCGCGCCTTCGACCTGGTCTTCGTCTTCAACAAGGGCGCCGAGGGCACCGAGCTGCTGTCGATCCTGGTCACCAACAACATCATCGGAGAGTCCAGCCGCATCGGATACGGCTCCGCGATCGCGGTCGTCCTGCTGCTGATCTCCCTCGTCGTGATCATCCCGTACCTGATCGCGACCTTCCGCAAGGAGCGGCGCGCATGACCTCCCCCACCCTCGCGGCCCAGCTGAAGCAGCGCACCCCCGTCCGCCCCGCCCGGATCCTGCTGCACACGTTCCTCGTCGTCACGGCCCTGGCCTGGCTCGCGCCCCTGCTGTGGGCCCTGTTCTCGGCCCTGCGCCCGTACGCGGAGACCAGCACCAAGGGCTATGTCTCCTGGCCCGACGAGCTGAGCCTGGACAATTTCACCGACGCGCTCACCCAGTCGGACATGCTGCACCACTTCGGGAACACGCTGCTGATCGCGGTCCCGGCCGTGCTGGTGACACTGTTCCTGTCGTCGATGGTCGCGTTCTACGTGAGCCGCTTCGACTTCCGCGTCAACCTGTTCCTGCTCCTCGTGTTCACGGCGGGCAACCTGCTCCCGCAGCAGGTGATCATCACCCCGCTGTACCGCCTGTACCTGCTCATCGACCTGCCCGGCATCACCATGTCCGGCAAGCTGTACGACTCCGCGCTGGGCCTGGTTCTCATCCATGTCGCGTTCCAGTCCGGCTTCTGCGCGTTCGTGCTGAGCAACTACATGCGTTCACTGCCGCACGAACTGACCGAAGCCGCGCTCGTCGACGGCGCCTCGGTGCGGCACCTGTACCGGCAGATCGTGCTGCCACTGTGCAAGCCCGCGATGGCGGCCCTGGCGACTCTGCTGTCGATCTGGATCTACAACGACTTCTTCTGGGCGATCGTACTGATCTCGACCGGCGAGAACATGCCGATCACCTCGGCCCTGAACAACCTCTCCGGCCAGTACTTCACCGATCCCAACCTGGTCGCCGCCGGAGCCCTGCTCACCGCGATCCCCACCCTGATCGTGTACTTCGTGCTCCAGCGCCGGTTCGTCAGCGGCCTGACCCTGGGCGCCAACAAGGGCTGAGCGCCCATCAAGTCAGACGTTCCTGCTATCCCCCGGAGCACCATCAGTGAGTACTGAACGCGCCCTTCGCCTGCCCGGCATCGCCTACGGCGGCGACTACAACCCCGAGCAGTGGCCCGAGGAGGTCTGGGCCGAGGACATGCACCTGATGGGCGAGGCGGGGGTGACCATGGTCAGCGTCGGCATCTTCTCCTGGGCACTGCTGGAACCGGCAGAGGGCGTGTACGACTTCTCCCGCATGGACAGCGTGCTGGACCTGCTCCAGCAGAACGGCATCGCCGCCGACCTCGCCACCCCGACCGCCGCCCCGCCCGCCTGGTTCTTCAAGGCCCACCCGGAGGCCCTGCCGGTCGATGCCGACGGCCGCACCCTGTCCTACGGCAGCCGTCAGACCTTCTGCCCCAGCAGCCCCGCCTACCGGAAGGCATCCCTGCGCATCGCGAACGTTCTCGCCGAGCGCTACGCCGACCACCCCGCCGTCGCCATGTGGCACGTCCACAACGAATACGGCTGCCACAACGCCACTTGTTACTGCGACGCGAGCGCGAAGGCGTTCCGCAGGTGGCTGCGGACGCGATACGCCGACGACCTCGCCGCACTCAACCACGCCTGGGGCACCACCTTCTGGAGCCAGCGGTACTACGCGTGGGACGAGATCCTGCCGCCCCGCACCACCGCGGCCCCACCCAACCCCACCCATCGACTCGACTGGCGCCGCTTCTGCTCCGACGAACTCCTCTCGCTGTGCACCGCCGAACGCGAGGTGCTCCGCCGGGCGGCTCCGGACACCCCGGCCACGACCAACTTCATGGTGCTGCCCACCTTCGACGCGCTGGACTACTGGCGCTGGGCGCCCGAGCTGGACATCCTCTCCAACGACCACTACCTGATGTCCGACGACCCCGAGCCGGAGGTCGACATCGCGCTCAGCGGCGACCTGATGCGGTCGCTGGCCGGCGGGCGGCCCTGGCTGCTGATGGAGCACTCCACGGGCGCGGTCAACTGGCAGCCCGTCAACCGCGCCAAACTCCCCGGCGAGATGCGCCGCAACGCCCTCGCCCACGTCGCCCACGGCGCCGACGGCATCCTCTTCTTCCAGTGGCGGGCGGCCAAGGCAGGCGCCGAGCAGTGGCACTCGGCCATGCTGCCCCACGCGGGCACCGACAGCACCATCTGGCGGGACGTCGTGCTGCTCGGCGCCGACCTGCGATCCATCGCCCAAGTGCGCGGCAGCACGAGCAGCGCACAGGTCGCCATCATCTGGGACTGGGAGGCCCGATGGGCTCTGGAACTCCCCTCGCAGCCAAGTAGCAGCGTGCGCTACCAGGACCTGGTGCGCGATTGGTACCGCCCCCTGTGGCGCGCAGGCATCGCCGTGGACTTCGTACGCCCCGACGATCCTGGTCTCGACCGCTACAAGCTCCTTCTCGCGCCGAGCCTCTATCTGGTCGACGACACGAGCGCGGACAACCTGACGGGATTCGTCGAGCGTGGGGGCACCCTGGCCGTGGGTTTCCACAGCGGTGCGGTCGACGAGAACTGCCATGTCCGCCTGGGCGGTTACCCCGGCGCCTTCCGGGAGATCCTCGGCGTGCACGGCGACGAGCTGTTCCCGCTGCTGCCCGGCCAAACGGTGGGCCTCACCGGTGAGGTCCCGCGGGACGCGAGGGCCGACCTCTGGACGGAACGCATCCGCCTCACCGGTGCCGAGGCCGTCGCCACATACTCCGACGGCCCGCTCGCCGGCGTGCCGGCCGTCACCCGTCACACGTACAGCGCCGGAACCGCCTGGTACGTGGCAACCCGGCCGGAGCCCGCAACCCTGGCCGCCCTCATGGAGCGCATCTGCCAGGAGGCGGGTGTGCGGCCGGAGTGCGAGACACCCGCGGGGATCGAGGTCGTCCGGCGCCGTGGCACGGACGCCGACTACCTGTTCCTGATCGACCACGCCGGCCAGGGCGCCGAGATCCCCGCACACGGCGTCGAACTCCTCACGGGCAAGGCGGTCTGCGGCTCGGTCACCGTCCCCGCCGGAGGCGCCGCAGTCGTACGCGAGCCGCACTGACCGGCTCGGGGGAAACAATCGCATTGCTCGCCACCGCGGCTGGACGGGCACAGCAGCGCCATCACGTCACACCAACCGACCCCAGCCTGAAAAGCTCAGTACCTGGCGGCGGACGAGACCGAGTACCTCCTTCGCCATGGTGGAGGTTCAGGTCTCTTCGTCGTCCACGAGCGCGAGCAGCGGCCCCCGTTCGTTCTCCGGGACGTAGCCGGCGTAGTAGTCGTAAAGGTCGCGCCGCGAGATGCGTGCTGCCGCCGGGCCGTCCTGTGCCCGGATCGCCTCGAGCACCTCCCTGTGGTGGTGGAGCGACTCCCGCATGAGCGCTGTGCTGTGGGCTGCGTGGGCGAGCTTGTCCGAGATCAGCGTGAGGACAGCACCCCGGACCACCAGGTTGCAGACCTCGATGAGGGAGTTGCGGCTGGCCTGGGCCACCACCTCATGGAATGCGACGTCCGCCTTGCTGAACTCCTCGTACCCTGCCTCGATCGCGTCCGACATGACGGCAAGCGTCCGCTCCATGGCAGACAGCTCCTCCTCGGACCGCAGCCGAGCCGCCAGCAAGCTCGCCGACCCGTCGAGGATCATGCGGAACGAGATCAACTCGGCCATCGACACGTTGTCGAACTGGACGAGCCGGGTCATCTCCTTGATCAGGCCGGCCGACGAGAACGCCAGGATCTCCGGGCCGTTCGGGTCACCCTGGCGCGAGCGGACGAGGCCGTTGCTCTCCAGCACGCGCAAGGCCTCCCGCACTGTCGGGCGGCTCGCCCCGAACTGCACCACCAACTCCCGCTCGCTCGGCAGCCGTTGACCTGGCTTCAGGTCACCTCGCGCGATCGCTTGCTCGATCTGCTCGACGATGCGCTGGTAGAGCCGTACCGGCGGCGATACCTGCCGGAACTGTGCCCCGTCACTCACGGCTTCTCCCCTTCGAGCGTGGTCCATGTCGTCTTCTCCCCGGTGGTCGCCCCGGGTGCGCTGTCCGGCCAGCGCGGGACCGCCTCGGCAGGCCGGTTCCGTTCGTACCACGCCGCCGCCCTCAGGACGCCGAGATCGTCGAAGCGGCGGCCCGCGATCTGCACCCCGATGGGCCGACGGTCCGCCGTAAAGCCACAGTTGACGGTCGCCGCGGGCTGCCCCGACATGTTGTACGGCGCGGTGAAGCCGATGTGGTACATGGTCTTCCCGTCCCCCATGTACGGCATCGGCTGCTCAGCGGGAAACGCCGCCACCGGGGCCACCGGCGAGAGCACCAGATCGTACGGCACCGTCGCCGCCACGGTCCGCTCCTGGATGCGCATGATCTGCTGGTAGCACTGGAGTACTTTCGTGCCCGGCACGTCCGCGCCTCCCTGGCACCACCGGATGATGTGGGGGTGGACGCGGAGCCCGGCCTCGGGCGCCAGTTCGCGGAAGTCGTTCCAGGACCGCACCCGCCAGAACAGATCCAGGTCGTCCAGGAGATCCTGGCTCATGAACGGCTCGACCGGTTCCACGACGGCTCCCGCCGCCTCGAAGACCGCGGCGGCACCGTTCACCGCGGCGAGGATCTCGGCGTCGCACGGCTCCCCGCAGCCGGCGTCCAGGTGCACCCCCACCCGCAGTCCGCGTACATCGCCGTCCAGCGCCGACCAGTCGATGTCCTGCGGCGGCAGGCTTGACCAGTCCCGGGGATCCGGTCGGCTCAGGACACGCATGAACAGGGCGGCGTCCGCCACGGTGCGCGTCATCGGGCCGGCGGCGCGCCCTTGGTACGGGGTGTCCAGCGGGATCCTCCCGTAGCTGGGCTTGAGCGTGGCGAGGCCCAGCCAGGTGCCCGGCAACCGGATCGATCCCCCGATGTCGGTGCCGACGTGGAGCGGACCGTATCCCCCGGCGGCCGCGGCCCCCGCACCGGAGCTGGAACCGCCGGTGGTCCAGGCAGGGTTCCAGGGGCTGCGCGAAATGCCGTGCCGGCTGGAGACACCCGAGGAGAGCATGCCCCAGTCCGGCATCACGGTCGACCCGAGTACCACCCCACCGGATTCGACGATCCGCGCGGTGATGGGCGCGTCCGCCTCGGGGACGACCGGCTCGGTCCCCGCGTTGCCCGAGGACATGGGGACGCCCCTGCGGGCGACGTTCTCCTTGAGCGTCACGGGGACGCCGTCGATGAGCCCGAGGGGTTCCCCCGCCGCCCATCGGGCCTCGCTGGCCAGGGCCGCCTTGCGGGACTCATCCGGATCCCGCACCCAGAACGCGTTGAGCACACTCTCGCGCGCCTCGATCACCGACTGGACGGCGTCGTGGACCTGGACCGGCGACAACGTCCGATCAGCGAATTTGGCCACCATCTCGACGGCCGGCATGGCGGCCAGGTCCTGTTCCGTGAGCACCCGCACCCTCCTTCGTTCGCGCCTTCTGGGGCATGCGAGCCCTTGACAAGAACAGTTTCAGTCGTCCACGGTACCTGACAACTGAGGTTACTGGTCAGGCCAGTTCAGCGAAAGGTACGTCCATGACGCGGGACACCAAGGTCGTGCGGCTCGCCGTCATTCCGGGCGACGGCATCGGTCCTGAGGTCGTCGCGGCGACCGTGCCCGCGCTTCACGCAGCACTGGAGGCCGAGGGCCACCGGCTCGACGTGACCTCGTTCGACTGGGGAGGCGAACGGTTCCTCCGGCAGGGCGCGGCGATGCCGGCCGATGCGGCCGACCTCGTCAGGAAGACGGACGCCGGCAACGCCACCACAGCGGACGTCGCATCCGCCGTCCTGCACGCCATGAAAAGCCAGGGGTGGAACACATGAGACACAAGCGGCTGACGCGGCATACCGGAACGGTCGCGGTCACGCTCGCCTGCCTGCCGCTGGCGGCCTGCTCGGCCGGGTCCACGGTGGCCGGAAACAGCGGCGGCAACTCGCTACAGGTCGGCCTCACCGCCGAGCCGGCCAACTTCGACTTCACCAAGACCGAAGGTGCCGCCATTCCGCAGGCACTGCTCTACAACGTCTACGAGAGCCTGGTGAAGCTTGACCAGTCCGGGACGATACGGCCCGGCCTGGCCACGTCGTGGAGCCTGTCCAAGGACCGCAGGACGTACACGTTCCAGCTGGTGAAGAACGCCGAGTTCAGCAATGGCGCACCGTTCACGGCCAAGGACGCCGAGTTCTCCATCGAACGCGTCCCGGCCGACTGGACGGTGGCGCAGAAGGCCCAGATGGACGTCGTCGACACGGTGCAGGCGGTGTCGACGACCGAACTCAAGGTCACCCTGAAAAGGCCGAGCAACGACTGGCTGTACCGGATGACCACTCGCCTCGGCGCGATGTTCAGCCGGACCGGCGTGAGCAAGCTGGCCACCGAGCCGGTGGGCACCGGCCCGTATGTGGTGAAGAAGTGGAACCGCGGCGACTCGATCACACTGGCCCGTCGCGATGGTTACTGGGGGCGCAAACCGCAGTTCGCGTCGGTCACTCTCAAGTACTTCAAGGACCCGACGGCCCTGAACAACGCGCTGCTCACGGGCACCATCAACGTGATCGGCACGATGCAGTCCCCGGAGACCCTGTACCAGTTCGAGAACAACTCGAAATACAAGGTCATCGAGGGCTCGACCAACGGCGAGGTGGTCCTCTCCCTCAACAACGGCTCGGGCCCGCTGCGGAATCCGAAGGCCCGCCAGGCAGTCCGCTACGCCATCGACCACAAAGCCCTGCTGGACACCTGCTGGGCAGGCCGCGGCAAACTCATCGGCAGCATGGTCCCTCCGACCGACCCGTGGTACCAGAACCTCACGAACCTGTATCCGTACGACCGCGACAAGGCCAGGAAGCTCCTCAAGGAGTCCGGCGAAGCCGGCCGTACGCTGCGGCTGCGGATTCCGTCGCTGCCCTATGCCATCGCGTGCGGCACCGTGGTCAAGAGCCAGCTCGAACAGGCCGGGTTCAAGGTCAAGCTCGACCAGCTGGAGTTCCCCGCCGCCTGGCTGACCACCGTGTTCAAGAACGCCGACTACGACATGTCCATCATCGGTCACGTGGAGCCCCGCGACATGCAGACGGTGTTCGGGAACAAGACCGCCTACACCCGCTACGACAACCCTGAATTCCGCGCGTTGCTGAAGAAGGCGGACGAGGGCACCCAGCAGGAACAGATCACCTACATGCGGGCAGCTGCCCGGCTGCTGTCCAAGGACGCCGCGGCCGACTGGCTGTTCCTGCTGCCGAACCTGATGGTGGCGGACAAGGACATCACCGGCCTGCCCGTGAACACCGTCTCCGAGTCACTGGATCTCACCGGCCTGGGCCGGTCATGAAAGGCGGTCTCAACCAATGATCGTCCGTCTGATCCAACGGATCGCGGTCCTGCTGGCCAGCCTTGTCGTGAGCTCCGTGCTGGTGTTCGCGTTCATGGCGGTGCTACCGGGAGATCCGGCCCGCGTCGCCCTCGGGACCAGCGCGTCGGACTCGGCCGTGGCGCAACTGCGCGGGGAGTTCGGACTCGACCGGCCGCTCGTGGCCCAGTACCTGAGCTGGGTGCGCGGACTGGTGACCTTCGACCCGGGGAACTCCTACATCTCCCACACGCCGATCGGCCCGCAGCTCGCCGACCGTCTCCAGGTCACCCTGTGGCTGGTCGGCACCGGGATGGTGATCGCCTGCATACTGGCCATCCCCATCGGCACGCTGATGGCTGTACGGCACCGCAGGCCGTCCGGGCTCATCCTCTCGGCCCTGTCCCAAGTCGGCGTGGCCGTCCCCGCCTTCCTCGCGGGCATCCTCATGATCACCGTGTTCGCGGTGGGGCTCGGGTGGCTGCCGGCGAACGGCTGGACACCCCCGGTGGAGGATCCGGTGCTGTTCCTCAAACAGTTGGTGATGCCCGCGCTGGCCCTCGGAGTGGTGCAGGCGGCGGTGCTCACCCGCTATGTCCGCAGCGCCGTGCTCGACGTCCTCCGGGAGGACTACCTGCGCACCGCTCGCGCCAAGGGACTTCGCCCGACGCAGGCGCTGCTGCGGCACGGATTGCGGAACGCGGCGGTGCCCGTGGTCACCGTCCTGGCGTTGCAGCTCGCCACGCTGCTGGTGGGCGCCGTCGTCATCGAACGGGTCTTCGTCATCCCCGGGCTCGGGAGCCTGCTGCTCGACAGCGTCTCCAACCGGGACCTCATCGTGGTGCAGGACGTGGTCATGATCATCGCACTGGCGGTGCTGCTCGTGAACTTCTTGGTGGACATGGTCTATCTGATGATCGACCCGCGGCTCAGGGGAGGTGCGTCATGAGTGCCCTGGACACGGAAGCCGCCGTCACGTCCGCGGTGCCCGACGAACGCCGGCGGCGCCGCCCGATGACGGGCAGCCTCCTGGTGGGTGGCCTCATCGTCACCATCGTGCTCGGCATGGCGCTGCTGTCCTTCGTGTGGACCCCGCACGATCCGACCCTGGTGAACACCTCGGCGCGGCTGCAGAAGCCGTCGCTGGAGTACTGGTTCGGCACGGACAAGTTCGGCCGCGACGTGTTCAGCCAGATCCTGATGGGCTCGCGCACCACACTGTTCGTCGGCTTCGTGGCGGTGGGGGTCGCCGCCGTGGTCGGAGTGCCCCTCGGCATCGTCACCGGAATGGCACCCCGCTGGTTGGGCGAGCTGCTTATGCGCGGCAACGACCTGCTTCTCGCCTTCCCGGCGCTGCTGTTGGCCATCATGTTCGCCGCCGTGTACGGCGCCGGCACGCTGGTCGCGATGGTCGCCATCGGCATCGCGTCCATTCCCCATTACGCCCGGCTGATCCGCGGCGGCACGCTGCAGGTCATGAAGACCGAATACGTGACCGCGGCGCGCGCGGCGGGCCGCGGGCCGTTCGCGATCGGCCTGCGGCATGTCCTGCCCAACGTCAGCAGTCTCGTCATCGTGCAGGCGTCGGTCGGTTTCGCCATCGCCGTACTCGCCGAAGCCGCGCTTTCCTTCCTGGGCTTCGGAACCCCGCCGCCCACACCGTCCTGGGGCCGGATGCTTCAGGAGAGCCAGGAGATGCTGTCGATCGCCCCCCGGCTCGCCGTGTTCCCGGGCATCGCGATCGCGGTGGCGGTGCTCGGATTCAACCTGCTCGGCGACGGCCTGCGCGACCGTTTCGACCCCAAGCTGGAGGACCGCCGATGACTCCGGCACCTGACACGGCACCGGCCCCGAAGCCGGCACCCGACACGGCACGGGCATCCGGGCCGGGCTCGCCCGACTCCCCCGACGGCGTGTTGGACGTGCGGAATCTCGACGTCTCGGTGGGCGGCCGCAAGCTCGTCGAGGACATCGACTTCACCATCCGGGCCGGCGAGCGGGTCGGCCTGATCGGCGAGTCGGGGTCGGGCAAGTCGCTGACCGCGCTGAGCATCATGGGCCTGCTCCCCGAGGGGCTTGGGGCCACTGGATCGGTGCGGCTCGCCGGAGTCGACCACGATCTGGTGGGTGCCGACGAGGCGCGCATGTCCCGGGTGCGGGGCAAGGAGATCGCCATGGTCTTCCAGGAGCCCATGACCGCCCTCAACCCCACCATGAAAGTCGGGCGGCAGATCGCCGAGGTGCTGCTGGTCCACCGGACCAGGCCCGACCGCGCGTCCGCCCGAGCCGCCGCAGTGGAACTCCTCGCCCAGGTGGGGCTTCCCGATCCCGCGGCCGCCGCGGACGCCTACCCGCACCAGTTCTCCGGAGGCCAGCGGCAGCGGGTGGTGCTGGCCATCGCCCTCGCCAACGACCCCGCGCTCCTGGTCTGCGACGAACCCACCACCGCGCTCGACGTCACGGTGCAGGCTCGCGTGCTCGACCTGATCGTACGGGGCGTCCAGGACCGCGGGTCGGCCATGCTCTTCATCACCCACGACCTGGCCGTGGTGGCCACCGCCTGCGAGCGGGTCATGGTCATGTACGGCGGGCGGGTGGTCGAGTCCGGCCCGGTCCGGGAGGTGTTCACGCGCCCCCGGCACCGCTACACCCAGGGCCTGATCGGCGCGTCCGACCTGACCGTGGTCGACGACCGCGGTCGGCTGGTCACGATCGGCGGGTCGGTTCCGCCGGCGGGCCGGTTCCCGGCCGGATGCGTCTTCAGAAACAGATGCGCTCGGGCGACCGAGGTGTGCGCCACCCGGCCGGAATGGATCCCGACCGGGCCGGACTCCGGCTATGCCTGCTTCCACCCGGTATCCGAGAGCGGCGCACTCGGGACCGGCACACCCACGAACCAGGAGGCCGGCCGTGACTGAGCAGCCGACCAGCGCCACCCTCGCACCCGGGTCGGGGACCGGCCCCGCGGACGCCATCAGCGTCCGCGACGTCACCCGCGACTACCGACGGCCGCGTACCTCGCTGCGCCACCCCAGCCCACCGGTGCACGCCCTGCGCGGCGTCAGTTTCGCCATCCCCCAGGGACAACGGTTCGGCATCGTGGGCGAGTCGGGGTGCGGCAAGTCGACCCTGCTACGGATTCTGGCCGGGCTCGACCGCCCCACCAGCGGTAGCGTCGCGATCGACGGCCGGGACATCACCGGGCTCCGCGAGAGACAGCTCCGGTTCGTCCGCGAGCGGCTCCAGCTCGTGTTCCAGGACCCGATGAGTTCGCTGGACCCGCGCATGCGCGTCGGCGACATCGTGGCCGAGCCGCTCGTCGCCCAGGGGCACCCGAACCGCAAGGAGCGGGTGGCCGAGTTGCTCGAGGCCGTCGGCCTGCGCGCCGACGCCGCGGACCGGTATCCGCACCAGTTCTCCGGCGGCCAGCGGCAGCGCATCTCGATCGCCCGCGCTCTCGCCCCCCGCCCGAAGATCATCGTGGCCGATGAGCCGGTGAGCGCCCTGGACGTGTCCGTACGGGCCCAAGTGCTCAACCTCATCGCCGACCTCGTCGACGAGTTGTCCCTCACCCTGGTCTTCGTCTCCCACGACCTGTCCGTGGTCCGTCATGTGTGCGACCGGGTCGCGGTCATGCATGACGGGCAGATCGTGGAGACCGGGCCCACGGAGCAGGTGTACGAGGAACCGCAACATTCCTACACACGCAGGCTGATCGCCGCCGTTCCGACTCTGAGCAAAGCACTGTCCGGTGTGTCGGCGGCCGACCTCAACCAGGAGTACCGACCTTGACCACCCATGTCGAACCCGTCAGCGGCGACAGCCCCGTCGGGAAGGAGTTTCCCGAGGGTCTTCCCATCGGCGACAACTGGGTGGAGGCACCCGCCACCGAGGACGTCCGCTTCCCCTACGACGGGACACTCGTCGCGCGGGCACCGGTCGGGGACACCGGCCTCGCACGCCACGCGGTGGACGCGGCCGTCGCGGTCCGCGAGCGGGTCGGCCGACTCCCCTCGCACACACGCAGGGCGGCGCTGCTCGCGACGCACGAGGCGGTCGCCTCCCGGCGCGCGGACTTCGAGCGGCTTCTGGTCCTGGAGACCGGCAAACCGCTGGTCGACTGCCGTGTCGAGGTGGATCGCACCCTTCTGACCCTGCTGACGGCGGCCGAGGAAGTTGCCCGGCTGCACGGGGAGACGGTGCCGCTGGACCTGCTGCCGTCGGGTGAGGGTCTGCTCGGCTTCTGGACCCGCAAGCCGATCGGCGTGGTGGTGGGCATCGCGGGCTTCAACTACCCGCTGCTGCTCGCCGCGCACAAGATCGCGCCGGCGCTGGCCGCCGGCTGCCCGGTCATCGCCAAGCCCGCCCCGCAGACGCCACTGGCGACCCTGTGGCTGGTGCACCTCCTCCGCGAGGCCCTGCACGCCGACGGGGCGCCGCGAGCCGCGGTCCAACTGGTGACCGGGGGCCCCGAGGTGGGCGCCGCGCTGACCACCGACCGCCGGATCGGGGCGGTGTCCTTCACCGGTTCCGCCGCCGTGGGCCACCAGATCGCCCGGGACGCGGCCCCCACCAAAGTGCTGCTCGAACTCGGCTCCAACGCCGCCTTGGTGGTGGCCGCCGACGCCGACCTCGCCGCCGCCGCCGACGCGGTGGTGCGCGGCGGGTACTACGCGTCGGGCCAGGCGTGCATCAGCGTGCAGCGGGTCATCGTGGTGGACGCCGTGCGCAAGGAGTTCGTGGCCCGCTTGACGGAGCGAGTGGCCCAGGTGGTCGTGGGCGACCCCCGCGATCCGGCGACGAGAGTCTCGGCACTCATCGACAAGCGGTCGACCGAGCGTGTGTGCGCGTGGCTGGAAGAGGCGGTGGAGGCGGGGGCGTCGTTGGCGGCCGGAGGCAGGGTCACCGACGGAGTGATCGAGCCGACCGTGCTGCTGGACGTCGACAGCGCCCTCGACGTCTGGGACGAGGAGGTCTTCGGCCCTGTGGTCGCGCTGCGGTCCGTCCCCGATCTGGAGACAGCCTTCGACCTGGTCAACGACTCGCGCTATGGACTGCACGCGAGCGTCTACACCAGCGCCCTTGACACGGCGTTCGCCGCTCTCGACCGCCTGGAGGTGGGCGGAGTGGTCGTCAATGAGGTTCCCGGTTTCCGTTCCGACGTCATGCCGTACGGCGGCGTGAAGGACTCCGGGGCGGGAAGGGAGGGCCCGAGGTTCGCCATCGAAGAACTCACCGTAACCCGTATGGCAGTGATCCGTCCGACGACAACGAAGCCGTGAGGACCATGCAAGCAAAGGACCGCACCGATGCGGTGGATACGTACTCCCGTCTGTTCAGGCTCGACGGCCGCCGGGCTGTCGTGGTGGGCGCGGGCAGCGGAATCGGCCGCGAGAGCGCCCTGGCCCTCGCCGCGCACGGCGCTTCGGTGGTGTGCGCCGACCTCGACCTGACCGCGGCCAAGACGTCGGCCTCGATGGGGCCGGGCCTTTCGGCGTACGCCCTCGACGTGCTCGACGGCGAGGCGGTCGCGCGTGCCGCCGAGGAACTCGGACCCGTCGACGTGCTCGTCTTCACCACCGCGACGAACGTGCGCAAGCGCCTGCTCGACTACACGGCGGAGGAATTCGAGCGGGTCGTGGCGCTCAATCTGCGCGCGTCCTTCGACCTGGTGCGGGCGTTCGGCCGTGGCATGGCCGAACGCGGCAGCGGAAGCATCATCGGCTTCAGCTCGATTCGCGCGGTGGCCGTCGAGCCGGGACAGGGTGTGTACGCGGCCACGAAGGCCGGTCTCGTCCAGTTGCTGCGGACCGCGGCGGCCGAGCTGGGCCCGTCGGGCGTGAGGGTGAACGCCATCGCCCCGGGCATGGTGGACACCCCGCTGACCGCGCAGATCAGGGCTGTGCCGGAATGGTCGCAGGCCTATGCGGCCAAGACCGCCCTGGGCCGCTGGTCCCGCGCCGACGAGTTGGCAGGCGCCGTCGTCTACCTCGCGTCGGACGCGTCATCGTTCGTCACGGGGAGCCAGCTCTTCGTCGACGGAGGCTGGACGGCGATCGACGGACGCTATACGCCGCCCAACTGACCGGACGTGACTGGCGAAGGCCGGCTGCGCCGATCGGCGCAGCCGGCCTTCGTGGTGCTGGAGAGGTACTGGAGGAGGTGAGCGGGAGCGAGTCAGTCGATTCGCTCGAAAGGTTCCTTGCCGTCCTCGTCCGGCGCGACCGTGAAGACGGCCTTCTCGAACTCTCCGGTGAACGCGAACTCGCCCTCGTAGTTGGGTGAGGAAGGCGACAGGGTGTCCCGGCCGATATCGAGGCCCTGCCATCCCAGGAAGTGCGGGAGGACCCGCGGAATGGCCTCGGTGCCGACCGGCTTTCCTGACACGTACAGGTGTCCGACGCCCTGCATGTCACCGGTCTTGACGAATTCGAAGGTCAACTCCGCCGGGCCGACCGGGAGTTCTTCATCCGAGGTCACCGCGTACCGCGTACCGAGGAAGTTGTACTCGTAGACCAGCCGGTTGTCCTTGACGTACAGGACGTATCCGCTGCTGATGTTGCCCATGGACACCAGGACGCCCTCATCTGACGCGGCGGCCCGGTCGACGAACGCGGTGATGCGGTGGCCGCGGTTCATCACCGGTGGCACTGCGGCGCCGGGCAGATGGGCCATGCCGGGGTAGTAGGTGAAGGTGGTGCGCATGCGCGGAGAGCCGGGACGCGGAATCTTCGCCCGGTAGGCGAATCCTTGGTCGTCCAGCGGCAGCACATCGTACTTACCTGCCTCCACCCAGAAGCGGGCGACCAACTTCTGCAGTTGCTCGGGCCGCGCCTGCGCCAGGTCGTTGCATTCCGAGAAGTCGGTGTCGTGGTGGTAGAGCTCCCATTGGTCCGCGTCGAAGGACGTTCCCCGTTGATGGTAGGAGACGGCCTTCCAGCCGTCGTGCCAGATCGCGCGGTGCCCGAACATCTCGAAGTACTGGGCTTCCTTGCGCGTCGGCGCGGTGGGCGAGTCGAAGGTGTAGGCCATGCTCACACCGTGGATCGGCAGTTGCGGGATGCCGTTGTAGACCGAGGGGGCCTGCAGACCGAGCAGTTCGAAAAGGGTCGGGGCGATGTCGGTGACATGGTGGAACTGCTGCCTGATCTCGCTGGTGCGCGGCAGCCCTCGGGGCCAGTGCACGATGAGCGGGCAGCGGACGCCGCCTTCATGGGTGTTCTGTTTGTAGCGCTTGAACGGCGTATTGCCCGCCTGTGCCCAGCCCCAGGGGTAGTTGGCATGAGCGCGTGTGGTGCCGATTTCATCGATTCGCGCGACCATCTCCTCCAAGTTCTCGGAGATCCCGTTCTGGAATGCGGTGGGGTTGAGGGAACCCTTCTGCCCGCCTTCCTGGCTGGCCCCGTTGTCCGAGAGCAGGATGGTGACGGTGTTCTCCATCTGGCCTATCCGCTCCAGGAACTCCATGAGCCGGCCGATGTGGTGGTCGGTGTGGTCGACCATCGCCGCGTAGGCCTCCTGGAGGCGTACGGACAGCTTCTTCTCGTCGTCCGACAACTCGTCGAAGGGAACGACCCCTGGGTTGCGCGGCGCCAGTTCGGTGTCGGGCGGCAGGATGCCCCGTTCGATCTGGCGGGCGTGCCGGGCGGTGCGCTCGGCGTCCCAGCCGTGGTCGAACCGGCCCCGGTACTTCTCCAGGTATTCCTGGGGAGCCTGGTGGGGGGCGTGCGCCGCACCGAACGCCAGGTACAGGAAGAAGGGCTTTTCCGGGGTGACCGACGTCTGGTCCCTGACGAATTCGATCGCCCGGTCGACCAGGTCCTCACTGAGGTGATAGCCCTCTTCCGGGCTCTTCGGTGGAGCCACGGCGTGGTTGTCGTGGAACAGTTCCGGATAGAAGCTGTCCGTCTCGGCTTCCAGGAATCCGTAGTAGCGCTCGAATCCGCGGCCCAGCGGCCACTGGGTGTACGGCCCGGACGCGGTGGTGTGCTCCATCGGCGCCAGGTGCCACTTGCCCACGGCCATGGTGTTGAAGCCGCTGTCACACAGCACCTCAGGCAGTGTCGCGGCCTCCTTGGTGATCCGTCCGCGACCGCTGGGGAAGCCGGTGTCGAAGTTGGACAGCATGCGCATGCCGACGGAGTGGTGGTTCCGGCCGGTCAGCAGGCTGGCACGGGTCGGCGAACACAGCGTGGTGGTATGGAAGTTCGCGTAGCGAAGGCCGCCGGCGGCGAGGGCGTCCATGGCCGGGGTGTCGATGTCCGAGCCGAAGCACCCGAGGTCGGAGAAACCGACGTCGTCGAGCACGATGACCACGACATTGGGCGTGTCCTCGGGAAGCGCCTGCTGATCGGGCCACCACGGAGTCGATTCCTCATAGGTCGTACCGATCTTGCCTTGGAAAGTACCGCTCGCGGACGGCGGATGCGGAGAGACGTTGGTCATCCAGGACGCTCCTCTTGCATGGACGTTCGAACGTGCGCTGTGCCGGCGACGGGGTCCGCACTCACTACGTCTGCTGGGCGGCGCGGCGGTCGGGCGGGCTGAATCCGAAGGCTTGGCGCCGCCGGCGGATCCCTGAAGGTTCCGAAGAAGGCTCCCTCAGTTAACTGGTCTTACCAGTAGCCTGAGTTGAATTTTGACCTGCCGTCATTCACGTGTCAACCACAGCTGCCCCATGCCCGTACGCCCATCGTCAGGCGGCAGTTGGCCCACCGACCGGCCCCCACCAGGAACCCACACCCGTGATCTGCCGCAGCCACGCCCCCCTGAGGCGTGAGCGGAGGCGGTCGCCCGAGCGGTCCGTCAGCGTGACCGGGGCAGGTCCGCCGCGCAGCGGAACCCCATGTGCCCGGTGCTGCTGTCGGGCGTGTTGGAGGTGCGCGCGGCGACGCGGTAGCGATTGCAGTACGACGCATGGCACAGGTAGGAGCCGCCGCGGATCACCTTCGCCTCCCCCGCGGGAGGTCCGGCCGGGTTCTGGCGGGTCTCCGGACGGTCGGCCGCGTGCCATGTGGTGCTCCACCAGTCGGAGCACCATTCCCACACATTGCCCGATGTGTTGTACAGGCCGAAGTTGTTGGGCCGGTAGGTCTTGACCGGCGCGGTTCCCAGATACCCGTCCTCGCCAGTGTTGACCTGCGGGAACTTCCCCTGCCAGATGTTGCAGCGGTGCTGCCCCCGCGGCAGGAGCTCGTCCCCCCAGGGGAAGCGGGAGCGTTCCAGACCGCCACGCGCCGCCATCTCCCACTCCGCCTCCGTGGGCAAGCGCTTGCCCGCCCATGCCGCGTAGGCGGACGCGTCGCGCCAGGAGACATGGACGACAGGGTGGTTCGACAGATCGGTCCATGACGACCCCGGCCCGTAGGGGGCCTGCCAGCACGCCCCATCAACCGCGAGCCACCAGGGCGCCTGCGTCACCGTGCCGTCGCGCACCAGATGCCGGGCGTCCGGGTGGACGAGTGCGTAGAACACAAAGGACCAGCCGTAGCGCTCGGCGTCGGTCCGGTAACCGCTGCTGCGCACGAACGTCGCGAACTGCCTGTTGGTGACGGTGGTCGCATCGATGAGGAACGGCGACAACCGCACCTCCCGGACCGGGCCTTCACCGTCCTCGGGAAACGCGTCGGCGTCGTCACCTCCCATCAAGAACGTCCCTCCGGGGATGCGCAGCATGGCGCGCAGCCCCTGCACCCGGTCCCGCTCCGAGGCCTGGAGCCGCACGGCGGACGGCTCGGGAATCTCCTCGTCGCCCCCTGACGTGGGGGCGCAACATGCGCCTGACATCGCTCCTCCGACCGCGGCGGCGGTTTTTCCCGCCCGACTGACCGCACATTCGTCCGCGGGTCCGAGAGTACGGCCCGCTGCGCCTGCCCCGACCGGCGGCCGGGGCAGGCGCCCGTTTTACGTCGTCTCCGGCCCCGGGCCGAGGCGTGGAGAGCCAGGCAGAAACGGCCCCAAGAACCTGCAGGAACCGGCCAGTCGGCGTGACGCCCGTTCCCACGTACGCCGCGGATGCGGGATGACCCGGAACACTCGACCGCCGGTGGCACCATGCACCGTCTCCGGTCACCACGCGACTGGCCACACTCCTGGCGCGGTACAGCCCGGATCCCGCTCTCGACCTCCGGCACGCTTCCTGCGCGCAGGGCGGCGTCCAGTGAGCGGGGTCGTGCGGCGCCGCCCCACCCTCATCCAGCATCAGCCATTTGAAGAACTGCTGCCGCGCATTGTGCTTGTTCAACGCGGTACCGCTGTGGGCGGCGGGCACGCGTGCTGGGGATGGAGCGCGCGTGCCCACCGTGGAAGCGCTGCGGGAGCTCTGAGCGATCGGCGTCAACGCCCCGGCCGGGACATCGGGGGATCAGGAGAGGTCGAACCGATCGAGGTTCATCACCTTGTCCCACGCGGCCACGAAGTCACGCACGAACTTGTGTCCCGCGTCCCGGGACGCGTAGACCTCCGAGGCGGCTCGAAGCTGGGAGTGTGAACCGAAGACGAGGTCGACCGCGGTAGCGGTCCACTTGAGCTCGCCTGTGGCGCGATCCCGGCCTTCGAACACGTTCTCGTCCGAAGTCGACGCCTTCCACTCCGTGCCCATGTCGAGCAGGTTGACGAAGAAGTCATTGGTCAGTGTCTCCGGCCGGTGAGTGAAGACGCCGTGTGAGGATCGCTTGTAGCCGGTTTTCAGGATCCGCATGCCGCCGATCAGCACCGTCATCTCGGGGGCGGTCAGCGTCAACAGGTTGGCGCGGTCCAGCAGGAGTGTCTCCGGCGACAACTTCTCTCCCGCGCGGACGTAGTTCCGGAATCCGTCGGCCCTGGGTTCGAGCACGGCGAACGACTCCACGTCGGTCTGTTCCTGCGAGGCGTCCGTGCGCCCCGGTGCGAACGGGACGGTGATGTCGTAACCGGCGTTCTTCGCGGCTTGCTCGACGGCCGTGCACCCGCCCAGGACGATCAGGTCGGCGAGCGAGACCCTCGTGCCGTCGGCATGTGAGAGGTTGAAGTCCTGCTGAATCTGCTCCAGCTTCTGCAGCACCTCGGCCACCTCGGGCAGGTGGTTCACCTCCCAGTCCCGTTGCGGCGCGAGGCGAATCCGTGCCCCGTTGGCCCCGCCCCGCTTGTCGGTGCCGCGGAAGCTCGCCGCGGACGCCCAGGCGGTGGTGACCAGCTGGGAGACGGACAGCCCCGAGGCGACGATCCTGCTCTTGAGAGCAGCGATGTCCTCGTCCACGACGAGTTCGTGATCGACTTCAGGGACGGGGTCCTGCCACAGCTGCGGCTCGGGAACCCACGGGCCGAGGTAGCGCGTGACGGGTCCCATGTCGCGGTGCAACAGCTTGTACCACGCCTTGGCGAAGGCCTCCGCGAGCTTGCCCGGATTCTCGTGGAAGCTCTTCGAGATCGGGCCGTAGATCGGATCCAGCTTCAGCGCGAGGTCCGTCGTCAGCATCATCGGAGCGTGCCTCCTCGACGGATCATGAGCATCGGGCACCGTGCCCTGGGCCGAAGGATCCGTGGGAGTCCACTGCTTGGCACCGGCGGGGCTCGTCGTCAGCTCCCATTCGTACCTGAACAGGTTGTCCAGGTACCCGTTGTCCCACCTGGTCGGCTCGGCGGTCCATGCCCCCTCGAGCCCACTGGTGAGCGCGTCGGCGCCCTTTCCGCTGCCGTACGTGTTCCGCCAGCCGAGGCCCTGCTGCTCGGTGGGTGCGGCCTCGGGTTCCGGGCCGATGTACGCGGGATCGACCGCACCATGGCACTTGCCGAACGTGTGGCCGCCGACGATGAGCGCGACCGTCTCCTCGTCGTTCATCGCCATGCGCCCGAATGTCTCGCGAATGTCCCGGGCGGCGGCCATCGGATCCGGGCTGCCGTTGGGCCCCTCCGGATTGACGTAGATCAGTCCCATCTGTACGGCACCGAAGGGAGCGGCGAGTTCCCTGTCGCCGCTGTAGCGCTCATCTCCGAGCCAGATGTCCTCGGGCCCCCAGAAGATCTCCTCGGGTTCCCAGATGTCCTCTCGCCCGAATCCGAACCCGAACGTCTTGAATCCCATTGATTCCATGGCGCAGTTACCGGCGAAGACCAGAAGGTCGGCCCAGGAGATTCTCTGGCCGTACTTCTGCTTGACCGGCCACAGCAAACGGCGCGCCTTGTCGAGGCTCGCGTTGTCCGGCCAACTGTTGAGGGGGGCGAAGCGCTGAGCGCCGCTGCCGCCACCGCCCCGGCCGTCGGCGACACGGTACGTGCCCGCGGCGTGCCAACTCATCCGGATGAACAGAGGCCCGTAGTGGCCGTAGTCGGCAGGCCACCAGTCCTGTGACGTCGTCATCACCTGGAAGACGTCCTGCTTCAGCGCGTCGAGGTCGAGGGTCGCGAACTCTCTCGCGTAGTCGAAGCCCTCGTCCATCGGATTGGAGCGGGACGAATGCTGGTGGAGAATTTGAAGGTCCAGCTGATTCGGCCACCAGTCCCGGTTCGTCCTGGGCCGAGTCGGCGTGGGGGTCGGGGAGGCGATTACCGGGTTCTCGCTTTCGCTACCGGACACGTCGTCCTTCTTTCTGTCTCGGTTATTCCACGCACCATGCCGATAAATGTGATGTCGGCGTCCGTATGGTCGCGCACCGCGGACGGCACCGCTACGAAACACGCAGAGCACCCCCGCATGACAAACGTGCGAGCAAAAGGCTTCTTTCCTGCTTGGAAGTCGATTTCCGAGCCGACGGGGACAGGCGCCTGACCTCACGCTCGTGGAGCAGACGGCGCGGCACAACGGCGAGTTCGGCCATGCAGCCGGGGTGTTGCTCACCACGGACCTGTGACCGTAGCCACCCCGTGTGGCCGGCCTTACGTCCATGCTGCCCAGAGTCATCGCGGCTCGCACGGCCGAACGCCGACGCGGAGGCGACCGACCCCGAGGGTGCGTGCCGGGCGTCGGTGGGCAGGTGGGGGTTCAGAAACAGGCTCTTGCCCATCCGGCCCGTGCCCGCCGCCAGGTGACGGAGAAGTGGCCCCGCCGACGCCGGTCGGGGGCAAGCGGTGCGGTGGTCGCGGCCGCGGCTGACCAAGATCCGGCCCAACGCGGGCCAACCCTCGCGATTCGCCTTGGCTCGCGCCCTTTCCCCTGGTCGGCCGCCCGCCGACTCTGTACCACCAGCAGACGAAGCCTGGGCGGCTGCCAGCGGGTAGTTGTACCGGGTGGTTTCCGGATGGTTCCCCGCTCGCAGTGAGCGGTCCCAGTCCCGCAGAAACCCCGACCAGGTCTTCGACAACCCGACAGTGATCTTGTCCAGGTCCAGCAACGGCGTTTTCGCCGGCCTCCGAGTAAAGGTGCCGATGAGCGGCATGCTCAACCTCGAAGATCGGAAACGCCCCACACGAAAAGGGCCCCCACAGGCTCTCGCCTGCGAAGACCCTTCACACTGTCGGGACGACAGGATTTGAACCTGCGACCCCTTGACCCCCAGTTGCGGAGCCCCTGAGCGGCGTGCGAAGGATCGTTCTTCGAGGTCACTGTCCAGCGTACTCAGCCGAGTAAAGGAGTCTGTGCACTCAGGCCTCCGCTGGGCAATCTCGTCGCCTCACGCACCGCCTTACGCTCGTCGAGTGGAACCACAACGAACTCTCACTTTTCCATCGTCTCGCTTCGGTCAAGAGCCAGCAAGTCGGAACATATATGCGGGCCTTGCGCTCTGAGGCGACTCTGGCCCACATGCCGTCGAGACCCACCTGGCGGTGCGAATCGTTCGAAGGAGCGCCTTCGTCGAGCGTCCTGGTCTGCTGGCGCCGTCTGGCCTCGACACCCCTCCGCAGTGAAGCAGTCCCGGATTGGTGGCCGCTCTACGCGTTGACTCCAGACCCGAGTTGGGGCTGCTTACCAGTAGTTCGTTAAATCCGGTGGTAGAGGTCAATGCCGTGTCCGGTGGTGACTGCGTCGATCAGGGCCTGGAGTTCGGAGGGTGGGTCCTTGTCCGTCCAGGCTTGCCACCACCGGTTGAGGGTGAC